>JAFXUM010000064.1 GCA_017524965.1 Lentisphaeria bacterium
AAGGACCTCGCGGAATACGCCCCGCCCGGACAGCCCGCCGTCCCGTACAAGCTCATCGACATCCTGCCGCCGGACGCCGAATACTCCCTCGCTGAATATCTGCGCGACGCCGCGGCCGCAGTAAACGAAACCGAGGCGGACGGACGCGTCCCGCTGTTCGTCGGCGGCACTGCCCTCTATCTGCACGGCATGGTGTTCTCGTACCACCTCGCGCCCGGCGCGCCGGTCCCCGAATTCCGCGCGTATCTCCGCAGTCTCGACACCGCCGCGCTCCGCAGGCTCCTGCTCGAACTCGACCCGGCGAGCGTCGTCCCGGCGAACGAACCCGACAACCGCATCCGCCTGATCCGCGCCATCGAGCTCGCCCGCGCGGCGAACGCGAACGAACTGCCGAACGACCTGGAACGCCCCTTCCCGCCGTCCGATTTCCTCGTGCTCGGGCTCTACAGGCCGCGTTCCGAGACGCGCGCCCGCATTCTCCAACGCCTCGACGAACGCCTCGCGAACGGCATGATCGAGGAGGCGGAGCGTCTCCACGCGGAGGGCATGAGCTGGGAGAAGATGGAGTTCCTCGGCCTCGAATACCGCTATCTCGCGCGCTATCTGCAGGGACAGCTCACGATGGAGGAGATGCACGATCAGCTCTACGCGAAGATCTGCCAGTTCGCAAAACGCCAGGATTCCTGGTTCCGCAAATTCGAGAACGACGGATGCCCGATCCACTGGCTCCGTCCGGACCGGATCGACGACGCCGAACGCCACTGCCGCGACTTTCTCGCCGGACGCTCCCTTCCCGCGCCGGATTTCCGGCTCGCCGACTGCAAATATCCGGTTCATCCCGAGGCTGATTCGTGCGGAAACGGAAAAAAGGTGCGATGAAAGCTGAAAAAAAGAGTTGACAATCGGTTTTCCCGTGATATATTTATAGGATAAGTGTCTTTATTAACGCAAACCCGCAACAACATGGAGATTTATTATGTCCGGTCACAGTAAATGGGCAAATATCAAGCACAAAAAAGAGGCAACCGACAAGAAGAAAGGTCAGGCGTTCTCCCGTCTGGCCAAGGAAATCATGGTTGCCACCAAGCAGGGCGGCAAGGATCCCGCGTCCAACATTAAGCTCCGCATGGCCCTCGCCTCCGCAAAAGCCAGCAACATGCCCCGCGAAAACATCGAACGCGCCATCAAGAAGGGCGCGGGCGAACTCGGCGACGTCGCCTACGAAGAGATCACCTACGAAGGATACGGTCCCGCCGGAACCGCGTTCGTCGTCGAATGCCTCACCGAAAACCGCAACCGCACCATCGGCGACGTCCGCATGACGTTCGACCGCAACGGCGGCAACCTGGCGGCCAGCGGCGCCGTGTCCTGGATGTTCCAGCGCAAGGCCCACTTCATCGTCGAAGGCGAAAACGCGGACGAGGACAAGCTGATGGAACTCACGCTCGAAGCGGGCGCGGAAGACATCACCGCCGAAGACGGCATCGCCGAAATCTGGGCCGCTCCGGAAGCGTTCGCCGACATCGCCAAGGCGCTTGAAGACGCCGGCATCGAATGCTCCGAGGCCAAGATCACCCGCAAGCCGGAAAACACCATCGGCATCAACGAACTCGCCAAGGCGCAGCAGGTCCTCCGCCTCGTCGAACGCCTCGAAGAGCTCGACGACGTCCAGGCCGTCTACTCCAACGAAAACATCGCCAGCGAAGTCCTCGACGAGATCGACGCCCAGGGCTGACCCGCGGTTTCCTTCCTCAGCTCGGAGGGCGTCCCGGATGATCATCATCGGCATAGACACCGCCATCCGGAAAACCGGATACGGCGTGATCGACATGCGGACCGGCGGTTCGATCCAGATCCTGGACTGCGGCCTGATCCGCAACGCGCCCTCCCTGCCCCACAGCGAATGTCTCAGGCGTCTTGCCGGGGGCATTCGCGAACTTGTTTCTTCGTTCAAACCCGAGGCCGCCGCCATCGAATCGGCGTTCGTCTCCCGGAACGTGAAGACCGCCATGATCCTGAGCCTCGCCCGGGGCGCGGTCATCACCGCCCTCGCCGAATGTTCGGTCCCGGCGTTCGAATACTCTCCGAAGAGCGCCAAACGCGCCGCGACCGGCCTCGGCGAAGCCGACAAAAGCCAGGTCGCCGCGATCATGGCGAACCTCGGCGGACTTGACATCTCGCAGATCCCGGACGACGCCACCGACGCCCTCGCGCTCGCCTACTGCCACGGCAATCTGGTCCTGCGCGCCGGCAGCGGCATCGTCAGACAACCTCAACCCATCTGATCCCACGGAAGGCATGTTATGATTCTCACAAAATACGGCAAAAAGGAATGGGGGATGGCGCTCGCCGCTTTCCTCGTCGTTTTCGTGCTCTGCGCCGCAACCGTATTTCTCAGGATTCTCCCGCCCGGCATCGCCGGCGTCATCACCGCCTTCGCCGCGCTCGCGTGCTTCGCCGCCTGCGCGTTCTTCCGCGACCCGCCGCGCAGGATCGCCGAGGACCCGTCCGCCATCGTGTCGCCCGCCGACGGCGTGATCAGGGACGTGGAGCTCATCAAGTCCGAGACGCTCGAAAATGACGACCTCCGCCGCCTCTTCCACGACAAGGACATCCTCCGCATCGGCATCTTCCTCTCCGTCTTCAACGTGCACATCAACCGCGCGCCGTGGGACATGAAGGTCGAGTTCAAGTTCTACAAGCCGGGCAAGTACCTCGACGCCCGCGACCCCGACGCCGGGAAAGTCAACGAATCCATGCTCATCGGCGGCGCCTGCCCGTTCGAGGGAGAGACCTTCCCCATCGCCGTCCGCCAGGTCTCCGGCGCGATCGCCCGCCGCATCGTCTGCCCGGTCAATCCCGGCGAATCCTACACGCGCGGCCAGAAATACGGCATGATCAAGTTCGGGTCCCGCACGGAACTCTACATCCCCGCCGGAATGGGCATCGACGTGGCCGTGAACGTCGGCGAAGCCGTCCGCGCCGGGTCGTCCATCCTCGCCTTCGTCCGTCCCGAGGCGAAGGCGAAACTTCACGCGCTCGCCGAAGAGGCCGCCGCAAAGGCTCTGCAATGAACACCGGAAACGAACAGGAACATCCTGCGCCGCCCTCGCGGAAACTGGAGCAGTGGCTTCAGTTCGTCCCGAACGGCCTCACGCTCTGCAATTCCCTCTGCGGATACGCCGCCATCCTCGTCACGCTTCAGGCGTACAAGAACGTCGACGACCAGCGCGCCATGGCCACGATCTTCGCCTGGAGCGCCGGGCTCATCCTCTTCGCGATGGTCTTCGACATGTTCGACGGCTTCACCGCGCGCCTCCTGCACGCGTCCAGCCTGCACGGCATCCAGATGGACTCCCTCGCCGACATGACCACGTTCGGCGTCGCGCCCGCCACCCTCGTCGCCGTCATGGCGCACAACATGCGCCACATCGAGCGCACCGGCGAATTCATCCCGATCTGCGTCCTCTGCGGCATCTACCTCGGTTGCGCCGCGCTCCGCCTCGCCACCTACAACGTCCACGCGATGTACGAGAAGAAGAGCAGCGACATTTTCACCGGGCTGCCCTCCCCCGGCGCGGCCGCCGCGCTCTGCACCATCATCCTCTTCGCCGCCACCGAAAAAGGCAGCAACACCCTCCGCGAGTATTTCCGCTATCTGCCGATCTACGCCACGATCCTCGGCTTCCTGATGGTCAGCCAGGTCCCCTACCTCCACTTCGGCAAATACCTCGCCTCCGCGCGCTACCACAAGGACCGTCTCCTGATCATCGGTCTGCTGCTCCTCGCCTGGCTCGTATCCTCCTTCCTCGTGAATCCCTTCCTCTTCCCCTTCCTCATCGTGAATATTTACGTCGTCTGGGGCCTGATCGCGTATTTCGCGCTGAAGATGGGATTCGTGAAACACACGCACCCGCTCGTCCCGGAACAGAACGAGGACGCGAACGACGACGGAGACCGCAAACCATGAACATCCTCATCACGGGCGGAGCCGGGTTCATCGGCTCCCATCTCGCCGAATCCTGGCTGAAGGACGGCCACAGCGTCTCCATCATCGACGACCTGTCCACGGGCTCGCTCGACAACCTCAAATATCTCCCGCACAGGGAGCGCGTCGAGTTCGTCAAAGGCAACGTGATCTCGTCCCGCGCGCTTCCCCGGCTCGTGGAAAAAGCCGACGTCGTCTACCATCTGGCGGCGGCGGTCGGCGTCGAGCTGGTCGTCCACGATCCGATCCGCACGATCGAGACGAACGTCTCCGGCACCGGCCGCATCCTGAAGCTCGCTGACAAGCTCGGCGGACGCCGCATCTTCGTCGCGTCCACCAGCGAAGTCTACGGCAAATCCGCCTCCGTGCCGTTCCACGAGACCGACGATCTCATCATCGGACCGTCCACGCATTCCCGCTGGAGCTACGCCTGCAGCAAGCTCATCGACGAGTTCCTGCTCATGGCCTACCACCGCTCGAAAAACCTCCCCGGCACCGTCACGCGCTTCTTCAACACGGTCGGCCCGCGCCAGACCGGGCGCTACGGCATGGTCATCCCGCGTTTCGTCTCCGCCGCGCTTCAGGGCAAACCGCTCCGCGTTTACGGCACCGGCGAACAGACCCGGTGTTTCTGCCATGTGGCGGACACGGTCCGCGCGCTCCGGCTTCTCCCCGACTGCGAGGCGTCGTTCGGCGAGATCCTGAACATCGGCAGCACGAACCGCATCACGATCCGTCAGCTCGCCGAAACGGTCATCGCCCAGCTCCGCAGCAAGTCGAAGATCGAGGTCGTTTCCTACGACAAGGCCTACGAGCCGGGCTTCGAGGACATGCTTCATCGCGCCCCGGACTGCACCAAGATCGGACGCATCTGCGGCTGGAAAGCGGAAATCCCCCTCGACAAAATCATCGCCGACGTCGCCGCGCAGATGCGTGCGGACTGACCGGTTCTCCCCGGACGCCGCGCATTCTCCCGTCGGCATTACTTCTTACAAGTCTCCCGCGGCATTTGGAGCCCGTTCCTCGTGAGCGAACGGGACAGGACATCGTCCCGTATCGGAAGCGGGAAAAAAATGGTGTGACGGTCAGGGCGGCCGGCGTTCTGCCGGGTATGGATCAGGCTTACACCACGCCGCAGAAGAACAGGACGAGCAGGATGAGGCCGAGCACGATCCTGTACCAGCCGAAGAGCTTGAAATCGTGCTTCTTCACGTAGTCCATGAACCACGCGATCACGCCCCACGCCACGAAGAACGCGGTCACGAAGCCGATCGTGAGCGCGATCCACTGCGGCGAGGTCAGATGCGCCCCGCCCTTCACGAGCTTCAGCAGCGAAGCCCCGAACATCGTCGGGATCGCCAGAAAGAACGAGAATTCGGCGGCGCACGCGCGGGAACACCCCAGGCACATCGCGCCGAGGATCGTCACGGCCGACCGCGAGGTCCCGGGGACCATGGCGAGGCACTGGAAGAAACCGACCGCGAGCGCCTTGCCGTAGCTCATCTTCACGATCTCCGGCGTGCTCGATTCGCGTTTCTCCAGGCGGCCGCTGAAGACGAGCGCCACGCCCCACACGACCAGCGCCACGGACACCACCACGATATTGAAGAGGTGCGCCTCGATGAAGTCGTCGAGCAGGAATCCGATCACGGCGGCGGGGATCACGCCGACCACCACGCGCGACCACAGCGGGATCATCGCCTTGAACCCTTCGACGTTCCACTTCTGCGGGAAGATGGTCCGGTAGAAATACACCAGCACGGACAGGATCGCGCCGAGCTGGATCACGACCTCGAAGAGTTTGGCGAACGCCTCGTCCTTCATCGGGAAGAAGCGGTCCACGATGATCATGTGGCCAGTGCTGCTGACCGGGAGAAATTCGGTCACGCCCTCCACGATGCCCTGCACGAACGCCTGAAGAGAAAGGGTCAAATCCAATGTGGCGCCTTTGACCGCGAGGATACAGCATAAGACGATCGCGGCGACGGCGCTGACCGTTTTCATCTTTCCGGCAAACGTTTTCATTCTTATGGCAAGTCCGTCCGGGCCGCCGGCCCGGGTGCGTTGAGGTTATTTCGAGCTGTTCAGGAAGATGCCCTTCAGGTTCATCTTCAGGGCGGTGGGCGAACTGGACGCGGCGAGGCCGACTTCCTCGGTGATCTCGCCGTTGTTGATGCGGTCGAGAATCGCCATGTTGAACGTCTGCATGCCGGCTTCGCGGGCGCTTTCCATCGCCTCGGGCAGCTTCTCGAATTCCTTCTTGGAGATGTAGCGCTGGACGACCGGGTCGCAGATCATGACCTCGACGACCGGGACCACGCCCTTGCCGAGCGCCTTCGGGAGCAGACGCTGCGCGATGGTCGCCTTCAGGTTGGCGGAGAGCGCCTCGAGGATGGTGTCCTGTTCCTGGATCGGGTAGAGGTCGAGGATACGCCCGACGACCTGCGAGGCGTCGGCGGCGTGAACGGTGCTGATGACCATGTGGCCGGTGTCGGCGGCCTGAAGCGCGGCCTCGAAACTTTCCTTGTCGCGCATTTCGCCGACCATGATCACGTCCGGGGCCTGGCGCATGGCGTGCGTGAGGGCGCTGTAGAACGACGGGCAGTCCAGCCCGACCTCGCGCTGCTCCACGAACGACTTGCCGTCGCGGAATTCGTATTCGATCGGGTCCTCGATCGTGATGATGTGCTTCGTAAAATGCTCGTTGATGTGCTGGATCATCGCCGCCAGCGTGGTCGATTTGCCGCTGCCGGTGGTGCCGCAGACCAGGATGATGCCGCGCGGGGTCTCCGCGATGCTGCGGAGCACGGGCGGGAGCGAAAGCTCTTCCATGGAGCTGATCTTGCTCTTCACATAGCGCAGGGTGATGCCGTGCATGCCGCGCTGCTTGTGCGCGTTGATACGGAACCGCCCCAGCTCCTCCACGCAGTAGGAGAAGTCCGCGTCGCCGTTCTGCTCGTATTCCTTCATCATGCGTTCGTCCATGATGTCGTGCAGAAGCGAGTCGAGGAAGTCGTGCGACGTGACGAAGTCGACGGGGTAAAGCGCGCCCGCGATGCGGAGGTTGGCCGGGGCCTCCTCCTTGAGCAGAACGTCCGAAGCGCCGTGTTCCACGCACTGTGCGAGGATCTGATGGAAGGTTTCGATGATCTCCGAGGCCATTTTTGAAATCCTTTCTGCTGGGGTAAATTCCGAACGGGCTTATTCGCCCTTGTAATCTTTCATGAGGTCGAGCATGTCCGCGACCGCCGCGCCGATGCCCTTCATGATGGCGCGCGCGATGATGCTGTGCCCGATATTGAGCTCGTGCAGATGCGGCACGGCGGCGAGCAGCGGCTTGATGTTTTCGTAGTCGATGCCGTGCCCGGCGTTCACGCCGATGCCGAGCGAATGCGCGTACTCCGCGCCCTTCGCCAGACGGTCGAGCTCGGCGGCCTGGTCGGACGCGGAAACGGCGTTGGCGAACGAACCGGTATGGAGCTCGACGAACTCCGCGCCGCACTGTTTGGCGCAGTCGATCTGCGCGAAATCCGGCGCGATGAAGAGGCTGACGGCGATCCCGGCGTTCTTCAGCACCGGCACCCACTGCATGAGCTTGTCGAGGCTCGCGACGGCATCGAGACCGCCCTCGGTCGTGAGCTCCTGACGTTTCTCCGGCACCAGGCAGCAGCTCTGCGGACGCACCAGCGTGCTCGCGATGCGCACCATCTCTTCGGTCAAAGCCATTTCCATGTTGAGGCGGAGTCCCGCCTGCGAAAGCGCGATCACGTCCGCGTCCTGGATGTGGCGGCGGTCTTCGCGAAGGTGGGCGGTGATGCCGTCCGCTCCGGCGGCCATGCAGAGCTGCGCGGCTTCGAGCGGGGACGGCTGGGAGGCGAGCCGGGCCTGACGGACCGTCGCCACGTGGTCGATATTGACACCGAGTTTCAAAGTTCTGGTCATATTCAAATTCTCCTGAATCAAAAAAAAGAGAAAAAAGAAAAGTAATCTAGTAATGTAGCACGTTTTTATTCATTTCGCAAGTCAGAAACCAATTTTGCGAACAAATCCGACTCCGGAAGCGCCATGCGGTTGCGGACCGAACGCGGACACAGCAGGTACGGGCCGCGGAACAGACGGCGTTCCAGCAGCTCCGCCCACGGCCGGAACTGCGCCGCGGCGATGTGCAGACCGCTGTCGGCGTCGTAGACCAGCACCGCCTGATGCGCCTCGCATCCGAGCAGACCGAGAAACTCCGCCTTGTCTTCCTCCTGCTTCACCTCGAACGGATGGATCTCCAGGCTCAGTTTCACAAGCGGACTGAGTGTGCCGCGCAGGAAGCGGCCCGTCAGCTGCGTCGACTGGATGTCGCGTTCGCTTTTGAACGGGATCCGGTACGGGATCAGCAGCTCGAAGTTCTCGCGGTACAGCACGGGGACCATGCGCCGGACGATCTCCAGCGCGGCATTTTCCGCCTCGGCGTCGCCAAGGATCCGCCTCATATCGAGGCCGAGAAACGCCCCGGACGCACCCGCCGCCTTGAGCGTGCGGACCATGATCGAAGCCTGTTCCACATAGTCGCGGCGGTAGTTTTCCGCAAGGAACGGTATCTCCCGCGTGAGGTCGGGCGCCATCAGGTGCCCGGCGCGCACGCTTCTGAACTTGCATGATGCCAGACGCCGCTGGAATTCCGCGTCAGGGTGCAGGAAACACTCCGTCGGGATTTCGATGACCTCGAACGTGCCCGGCGTGAGGAAGTCCTGCACGGACGCCGGGTCCATGCCGGCGTGTCCGAGCGCCAGCCCGAACGGAAGCGTCTTGTAGTCGATCTTTCCCGTTTCCATCAGAATCCGGCCTCCGTCAGGTCGCGCATGGAGATCGTTTTCGCGTTTTTCGCGTCGTCCATGTGCCGGAGCTGTTCGCAGACGTACTTGCCGATCAGGTCGGTCTCGATGTTCACGAGGTCGCCCGGCTTCAGGCCGTCGAGGTTGGTCTCGCGCCGGGTCGTCGGGATCAGCCGCACCGCGAACGTCCCGTCCGTCACGTCCGTGAGCGTGAGGGAAACGCCGTTCACGCACACGCTGCCCTTCGTCACGAAGAAGATGCGCAGGTCGGACGGCATCTCCATGCGGAGTTCGTAGTCGTCGCCGACCTTCCCGAACGAAACGACCTTCACGGCGGCGTCGACGTGTCCGCTGACCAGGTGCCCTCCGAGGCGGCTTCCGAGGCTCAGCGCACGTTCCAGATTCACCCGCGCGCCGAGTTTGATCTGCTCCAGGTTCGTCCGGTCCAGCGTCTCCTTCATCACGAAAAAGGTCAGGTTCCCGCCCGACTCCTTTTCGAACGTGAGGCACGCGCCGTTCACGGCGATGCTCTCGCCCTCCTCAAGGTCGGTCCACGGGGTATCGGGTTTTATGGTCAGGCGTCCGGCCTTCGCGCCGGTTTCGCGTCCGGTCAGGATCCCGGTCTTTTCGATCAAGCCTGTAAACATCGTATTTTCTCCTCAAAGTTCCTCAGGATTCAGGGTACAGCGGATACGCTTCGATCCGCAGATCGCAGCCCAGCTCCGAAACACGCAGACGGTCGAGTTTGACCGCCTCGGACAGTGACGCCGGATCGGGGCCGCCCAGCACGGGACGGCTGCCGCGTCCGCCGAGCAGTTTCGGCGCGATATGAAATTCGATCTTGTCGACGGCACGGGCATTGACCGCCGACGCCGCCAGTTCGCCGCCGCCTTCGATCAGCAGCATGGTCACGTTCTCGCGCCCCAGCCGGACGAGAAACTCCCGCCAGTCCTCGGGCGTGTCGAGCACGGCGGGCTCCCAGCCTTCGCCCGCGCCGGACAGAATCTCCGGGTGATGCGTGGCGATGATCCGGCGCGGCGTCTTCAGGACGGTCCCGTCCGGTGTGCGCGCCGTGAACCGGGGCGAATCGGCGCGGAACGTCTCCGCGCCCGCGAGCACGGCGTCCGAAAGTCGCCTCAGATACGCCACGCGTTCCCGCGCGGTCTCCGAGGTGACCCACTTGGAATCCCCGTTCGCGGCGGCGATCTTCCCGTCGAGCGTTTCCGCCATCTTCAGCAGCACGAACGGACGGCCCGTCGTGATCCACTTGAAAAAAGCCTCGTGATGGACGCGGCATTCCTCCTCCAGCACGCCGGTTTCGACCTCGATCCCGGCGGCGCGCAGGATGTCGACGCCGCGCCCGGCGTGTTTCGGGTTCGGGTCAAGGCAGCCGATGACCACGCGCCGGATCTTATTGCGGATGATCGCGTCGCAGCACGGCGGCGTGCGTCCCGTGGTGCTGCACGGCTCGAGCGTGACATACAACTCCGCGCCCGCGGCGTCGGATTCGCGCGGCAGGCTCAGGAAAGCTTCGATCTCGCCGTGCGGACCGCCGCAGCGCTTGTGGTGGCCGCATCCGATGATCCGTCCATCGCGCACGATGACCGCGCCGACCGCCGGATTCGGGCTGGTGAAGCCCGCGCCGAGCTCGGCTTCGTTCAGCGCCTCGCGCATAAAAAACTGGTCGTTTCCGCCGTCCACGAAATTCCGCTCCGTACTGGTTCGATCGGGCGGATGATCGCCCCGATCCATTAACAGGAAAATAACAACCCCGAAAATATAGCTTGTTTTTTCCCGATTGCAAGACTTTTTCCTTCTTTTTTCGGCTTTGCACTGGTCTTTTTGTTTTTTCGTGCTACATTAAGGGACCGCAACCTTTTTTCACGTATCCCGAAAGGACTCCGCCATGCACTACACCTACAAGACCAGCCAGCTCGTCTGCTCTTCCCAGATCGACATCGACATCGACAACGGCGTCATCACCAACGTCGCGTTCACGGGCGGCTGCCCCGGCAACCTCACCGCCATCGGCATCCTCGTGAAGGGCAAGAAGCCGCAGGAAGTCATCGACATGCTCGAAGGCGTCGACTGCGGCGGCAAGGGCACGTCCTGCACCGACCAGCTCGCCAAGGCGCTGAAAGAGATCCTCGCGGGAAGGCTCGGCTGACGACCATGCCCGCGGACAGACACGGCATCCAGCGCGACATCGAGGCGTTCCAGAATGAGCTGGACAAGCTCTTCAAACGCCCCAACGAAGCGCCCGTCTACGACACGAAGAAGAAGCTCGAAGACGCCATCTCCGACAATCCGCGCTACTATCCGCCCGACCGTCGGCTGGAGCTCGCGGAGATCTTCTTCGGCATCCTCGATTTCGTCTACGAACGCGCCGGAAGCGACGACGACCCGGAGGTCTTCTGCAATCCGGTCCTGCCCGGCGCGGACCTCACGCGCCTGCCCGAACCCGAAATGCTCTTCCGCTGCATGATGCCGCTGGCGTGGGCGATCCGCGGCCGTTGGGTCTATCCGGAAATGAAGCGCGTCACGGACGATTTCATCTCGTCGTTCACGCAGCCGCAGGCAAAACTGATCTGGCAGATTCTGGATTTCCTGCTCGACCTCTTCCCGGACAATTCCGGCTCCCCGGCCTCCGCCGAAGTCCGCACCTACTGGCGCGACCTCGCCGAAGCGCCCGAACGTTTCCACGTGGAGACCCCGGAGGAAAAGTCCATCCTGCTCAAAGTCCTGCTGGAAGCGGCGCAGGACCACAAGATCATCCCGAAGGATTAGCGCATCCCGCCCGCGGTGCGTTTCGCCGGCCATTCGTTAAGAAATGTACACAAATATTCCCGAAAAACTTCCGTTTCGGGTTTGAAATCCCGCGTCCAAGCTTTATATTAAAAGAACATTCATCGGCTTACGTCAACAATTTCGCCTCAGCCGCAGCCCCCGGGACCGGACGGCGATTCAACATCAGGAGTTTATCTGGAAATGCCCGCTATTCCGAAATTAGTCGTTCTCAGCGAACAGCTTCGCGGTCGGATGTTTGAACTGAACCAGGATGAGATCACCATCGGCCGTTCCGAAGAGCGCACCATCTGCCTGAAGGACCCGACCGTCAGCACGCTTCACTGCAAGGTCACCCGCAACGGCGACAAGTTCGTCATCGCCGACGCCGGATCCACCAACGGCACGAAGGTCAACGGCAGCCCGCTCACCGAAGAACACGAACTGCAGAACGGCGACATCGTCCGCGTCGGCGCGTTCGAACTGCTCTACGACAGCGAGGACAAGACCATGGTCATGTCCATCCAGAAGACGCAGACCGGCATCGACATCAACGCCGCCGGCATGACCCAGACCATCAAGTCCGTAGCAAACTCCGGTTTCACGGAACGCAAGCAGAGCAGCGGACTCTCCAACAAGCTCATGATCATCATCGTCGTTCTCCTCGCGCTCATCTTCCTCGCCATCCTCGGACTCTTCGTGAAGAGCTTCATGGACAGCCAGAACGCCAACGCTTTCATCCTCGAGCAGAACGCCCCCGTCACACGGACCGTCTGATCCATGAACGACAAGAACGATTCTCAGAAAAAAACGCTTCCCGGTCCGAAGCGCAAGCCGCCCGCGTCCCTTTTCCTCTGGCTGCTCGCGTTTCTCATCCTCGCCACGCTCATCGTCTACAGTTCGTCGCCTTATTTCGCCACCACGGAGGAATGGAGCGCGAACCAGTTCCTCGCGCACCTTGAGAAAGGCGAGATCGTCACC
>JAFXUM010000065.1 GCA_017524965.1 Lentisphaeria bacterium
GACCTCGTAATTTGTTCTGCGGTATCGGGATCTTCGCCAAAAAGAACATCTGCGACGCTGCAATGATTCTCTCCTCCGGACTGCCTCGCCGCCCGCCGCGCCGAATGCGCCTGCGTGCGGTCCGTTCACCGTCGGTCGTGGAATTCCACCACGTCGGCCGGCCTGCGCCGGTTCGCGGACTTTCACCGCCGGTCTGGATTTTCGGGAACTTCTATTCCTTTGTTCCGGCGGCTTTTCGCATCCGGACAAAGTCCAATTGGCAAGATTCTCGGTGGTTACCTTCAGGTAGCCACGCTCAAATCTTTCTGCATTGGCTTTTTGTCCAGCTGCTGAAAATCCATCCGGACGAATGAAGAGAGGTTCCCTTTCACCTAACCCCGAATGACTGCAATGTGTCTGTAAAAAAAGCAAGTTATAATATACACGCGCAGGAAGGTTTTGTCAAGTTCCGGCAAAAGGAATGAGGAAAAAATGCTCCGGACGGCGGATGCGGCGCTTGGTTCCGTCAAAACGCACGCCGTTCGCGATGAACAGGAGAGAGCGGCGGATATTTGCGGATTTTTTGAGGCGGGATGCGTTCAAGGAAAATTGAGCAGTTCTGGTTCCGAATGATTCGAGGAGACAGATAACTGTTAAAACGGAGCTAAATTCAAGAATGACAGTATCTTGAAAATGTTAAAATCATGCTTCCCGGCACAATAAAACGCCGCGCCGGAGCGTTATTTGATTTTGAAACGGTATTATGTCCGCAATAATCCCGGCGAAAACTCCTCCTTCCCGGCAGATGACCGTTTTTCTGCCACACCCCCGCGAAACGGAGTCAAGCCCCCCCTCAACGCCCCAAATCATGAAGGAGAACGGGAAATGAGAACCATCCTGATGTTTGTCAATCTGATCCTCGCGGCATTTGTCGCGTTCCACGGATATGAATGGCTGACCGAACCGAAAGTGGAAGCCGAAGTCGCGACGTCCGCGACGAAGGAACGCCGCGCCTCGGTGCCGCAGCCTCAGCCTGTCACGGCGCAGCAGATGTTTCCGCAGTACGGATTCGGATTCAACCCCGCGCCTGTATCCATGTCGGCGGAAAATCAGGTCGCGACCACCGTGGCGCTGAACATCTTCGACACGGAACGCGCGCCGAAGGCGACCGCGAACCGCAGGACGGCGGCGATGCCGGTCAACCGCGGCGACATGACGCTCGTCGGGACGTTCACGATCGGCAGGATCGCCGGGGCGATCATCCTTCAGCGCGGGATGCAGATGCAGAACATGTGGCGGCAGCCGGGCCGCAACGGCAATATGAACGGCAATACGAACAACGCCGAGGAGCTCGCGGCGGCGCAGGAAGAGCAGCTGCGGCAGGCGCTTGAGAATCGCGCGGAACTGGCGTCGCTGCTGCAGACGCTGCAGCAGAGCCCCGGCGTGACGGCGCAGCAGACCGAAATGCTCCGTCAGCGCCTGGCGCGTTCCAATGAACAGATCGAGCTTCTGCAGAACCAGAATCAGCAGCGGAATATTGGGCGCGACGGCCTGTCCGCGGACGGCATCACGGCGACCGCGACCGCGTCCAATTCCAACAAGCAGTATTTCCGCATCGGCGAAACGCTCCCGAACGGCTACACGCTCGCGGCCGTGACGTCGTCGACCGCCACGCTCACGCGCAATCAGGAAACGCTCGAGCTCTCCATGCAGAATTCGACCGGAAACGCCGGCATGAACGGTTTCGGCGGAATGGGGGGATTCGGCATGGGCGGCTTCGGCGATATGGGCATGGGCGGCTTCGGCGGCGGCATGGACTTCGGCGGGGGCATGGGCGGCTTCGGCGGCGGCATGGACTTCGGAGGGGGCATGGGCGGCTTCGGCGGCGGCATGGACTTCGGAGGGGGCATGGGCGGCTTTGGCGGCGGCATGGACTTCGGCGGCGGCATGGGCGGTTTCGGTGGCGGTGCCGGTGGCTTCGGCGGCGGCATGGGCGGTTTTGGAGGCGGCGGCATGGGTGGCTTCGGCGGCGGCATGGGCGGTTTCGGCGGCGGCATGGGCGGTTTCGGAGGATTCTGATCCTGTCTCGCTCCAGTTCGATGAAAGAATGGGTCCCATAAGTCGTATGGAACCGATAGGACTTATCGTGCGCGAGCGGAGCCGCGCACTACTTGTCACTGCTTGCAGTGTGCGCGAATGCGCACTGCCGCAGAGGAGGGCTTGCCCTCCCGCGAGCGGAGCCGCGCACTACTCGACACTGCTTGCCGTGTGCGCAAGCGAAGCTGAGCGCACTACCTCAGTGGAGGGCTTGCCCTCCCTCACTTGATGATTTCGGCGAGGATCTTTTCGAGGGCGCCGCGGCTCTTCAGCATGACGGCGCGGGCGCGTTCGCCGAGTTCGCGGCGTTTCACGGGATCGGCGAGCAGGCTTCGGAGCGCGCCGACGAGTTCGTCGTCCTTCATCACGCGCAATACGGCGTCGCCCTTCACGAGGGCGTCGAGCGCCTGACGGAAGTTCTTCAGCTGGCGGCCGCAGACCACGGGCTTGCCCATGACGGCGGGCTCGATGATGTTCTGCCCCTCGTCGTTTCCGGCGAGCGTCTTGCCCATGATGACGAGGTCCGCGCCCTTGATGAGGCGCGCGAGCTCGCCGGTCGTGTCCGCCAGCAGCACGGCGAATCCCTGTTTGTCGCCGGTGTCGTTGCTCCGGCGGTGATAGCTCAGATTGCGGTCGCGGATCATCTTTTCGATGTCGTTGCCGCGTTCGGCGTGGCGCGGCACAAGCACGAGCCGCAGGGCGGGAAATTCCTTCCGCAGCGCCAGGAAGGCGTCGAGGATGAGCGGTTCCTCCGGGCTGTGCGTGGACGCCGCCAGCAGGACCGTGATGCCCTGTTCGCCGAAGAGTGCCGGGAAGTCCGCGCCGTCGCCCGCGGGCGGGGCCTGGTCGAACTTGATGTTGCCGCACACGGAGACGCGGGTTTCGATGCCGGGCGCGATCGCGAGCAGGCGTTCGCGGTCGAGTTCGGTCTGCGCGCAGATGCGGTCGAACTTGCGGAGCATGGGCGCGATCACGAAGCGGAAGCGGCGGTATCCGCGGAATGAATGGTCGGAGATGCGCGTGTTCGCGAGCATGAGCTTTGCGCCGGAGCGTTTCGCCGACGAGATCAGCTGGGGCCAGAGTTCGGTCTCGAAGATCACGAGTTTCGAGGGGCGGATCA
>JAFXUM010000066.1 GCA_017524965.1 Lentisphaeria bacterium
CTGTACGGCGAGCTGCTGTCCCGTACGCTTCTGGTCGCCGGGGCGTCCGGCGTGTCGGAATCCGTCTTTCCCGCCGGCGAGACTTCCAAGCACCTCGGCACGATCGGGGACATCTGTCGCGACGCCGCGCGCGCCGGGCTCGACCGCGGTTCACTGGTCGTTGGGCTGGGCGGCGGCGTGGTGGGCGATATGGCGGCGTTCGCCGCGTCGATCTACATGCGCGGGATCCGCTGTGTGCAGGTCCCGACCTCGCTGCTTGCGATGATCGACTCCGGCGTCGGCGGCAAGACCGGCGTGGACCTGCCCGAAGGAAAGAACCTGGTCGGCACGTTCTACCAGCCGAAAGCCGTCCTGATGGACACCATGTTCCTCGCGTCGCTTCCCGCCCGCGAGATGTCGAACGGTTTCGCCGAGCTCATCAAGCACGCCGTCCTCTTCGACCGCGCGCTCTTCGACGAGCTGGAGACCGCCGGAGATTCTCTATTCCGCGACCACGCCCGCCTCGCGTCCCTCGTGGCGCGTTCCTGCGCGCTGAAGGCCGCCGTGGTGTCCCGCGACGAACAGGAACGCGGCGAGCGCATGCTGCTCAACCTGGGGCACACGTTCGGGCATGCGATCGAAAAAGTGCAGGATTACCGCGGGCTGGAACACGGCGAAGCGGTCGCGGTCGGCACTGCCGCCGCCGCCCGGCTCTCGGTCCGGCTCGGCATGCTCGACGCGGATTCCGCCGAAAAGATCGCCGCGCTGCTCCGCCAGTACCGCCTGCCCGTCACGGTCTCCGGTTGCGAGCCTGCCGCGCTGCTGGCGGCGATGGCGTCGGACAAGAAGGCGGTTTCCGGCGTGCCGCGCATCGTCCTGCCGCTCGAAATCGGCCGCGCCGAGGTCCGCACGGACGTCCCGCGCGAGGCCATCGAAGCCGTCTGGGAGGAAGTCTGTGAACGATCATGACGGCTGCATCATTCTGAACATGCTGAACGGCATCGGCGGTTCCCGCGCCAATGCCCTCATCGAATTCTGCGGCTCCGTTTCGGCCATTTTCGAGTCGGACGCCGCCTCGCTTTCCCGGATCCGCGGCATCAGCTCCAACCTCGCCGAACGCATCCTCCGCTGGCGCGATTATGTCGAGCTCGACCGCGAGCTTGAGATCGCGCGGAACGGCGGCGTGACCATCCTCTGCCGTACTGACGACGAATATCCGGCGGCGCTGCGCGAACTCCGCGACGCCCCGCTCTGCATCTACATGCGCGGAAGCCTGCCCGCCGACCTCGGCACGCGCTCCATCTCCATCGTCGGCACGCGCAACGCCTCGAACTACGGCGCACGCATGGCGCGGCATCTTTCGGAATCGGCGGCGTACGGCGGCTGGACCACGATCAGCGGCCTCGCGATCGGCATCGACACGATCGTGCATCAGGCGACGGTCGACGCGGGCGGCAAAACCGTAGCCGTGCTCGGCGGCGGCCTCGCCAAGTTGCATCCCGTCGAAAATCTCGACCTCGCACGCGCCATCATCCGCTCCGGCGGCGCGGTCATCTCCGAGTTCCCCATGACCACCGCGCCCACGCGCCACACGTTCCCGATGCGAAACCGCATCATCGCCGGGCTCTCCTGCGGCACGCTGGTGGTCGAAGCGGGCGTCAACAGCGGCTCGCTGATCACCGCGGCGCAGGCGCTGGAACAGGGCCGCCACGTGTTCGCCGTGCCGGGCGAGGCGGACAATCCGTCCGCCGCGGGCTGCAACACGCTCATCAAGCAGGGCGCGAAGCTCGTCATGAACTTCGACGACATCCTCGACGAATTCGATTTTCTGCCCGGATTCCATCCCGCCGCGCTCCGCGAGATGCCCGCGAGCCCGTTCGGCACCGACGATGCGGACGGCGCGCAGGACGAACCGGACGCGCTCGACGACTCCATGTTCTCCGAGGAGGAGACGGCGATCCTGAACGTGCTGGCGAAGGGTCCGGCGAACGTCGATGCGATCTCCGAAGCCGCGAACATCCCGCCGTCCACGGTCATCTCCACCATGATCGGACTGGAGATCCTGCACCGCGTCCGCAAGAACCCGGACGGCACCTACTCGAAGAAGCGCTGAGGCCGCGCGATGCCGTTCCGCCTCGAATCCGTGCTCATCCCGTGTCTTTCCGCGGTTGCGCCGTTCCGCTGTCCCGTCTGCGGCAAGCCGCCGTTCGACGGCACGCCGGGGATGTTCTGCGCGGAGTGCCTGGAGTCGCTGCCCTTTATCGCGCCTCCGTACTGTCCGGGCTGCGGCGGTCCGATGGACGGCATCCTGGACGTCTGCCCGAAATGCCTTCACCAGCCGTCCCGTCCGTGGAGTCAGGCGTTCTCGCTCTTCCACATGGAGGGAAACGCCCGCCTCGCGATCATGATGCTGAAATACCGCAACCGCCCGGAGTTCGCGCGTTCGCTCGGACGTCTGCTCGGGACCAAGCTGAAACGCGAGCTGCCGTGCCCCGTCGACATGATCGTGCCCGTCCCGCTCCACTGGACTCGCTTCGTGCAGCGCGGATTCAACCAGGCGGACCTGATCTGCCAGGGCATTTCCGCGGAACTCGGCGTTCCGGTGGTCCGGGCGCTCCGCCGTGTCCGGCGCACCCGTCAGCAGGCGCGGCTGACGCGCAAGGAAAGAATTTTGAATTTAACGGGCGCTTTTTCGCCGACGGATTCGACAAAATGCGAAAAGCGTGCTATATTAATTGTAGACGATGTTTTGACGACGGGCACCACGCTTGCCACGGCGGCGTCTGTCCTGCTTGACGCGGGAGCCGCCAAAGTCTTCGCGGTTTCGGCCGCCCGCCGCTGAAAATAAGAATTACAAGCCGGAATCAACCGAACGATAAGGTGCTGACATGGCCGCATTTACCAAGAAAGTCAAACCTCTGCCGACGACCTCCGTGGTCCCGGCCGGCGTCATCGCGCATCACGGCATCCAGAAACAGAGCGAGGTCGCGAAACGGAAGGACATCCCGCAGGGGCTCTGGGAAAAATGCAAGAACTGCAATGAACTGATCTTCTCCAGCCGCAAGGAGGAAAACCTGCAGGTCTGCCCGAAGTGCGGCTATCATTACCCGCTGACCGCGCTGGAGCGCATCGACCTGCTGACCGACCTCGGCAGTTTCCAGGAGCTCGACCCGAAACTCGAATCCGTCGACACGCTCAAGTTCGAGGGCGTCTCTTCCTATGTCGAAAAGCTCCGCGCCAACCACGAGAAGACCGGCCTCCGCGACGCCGTGATCTCCGGCGTGACCGCCATCAACTTCATCCCGTACGTCCTCGCCGTCATGGACTTCCGGTTCCTCGGCGCCAGCATGGGCGCGGTCGTCGGCGAGAAGATCACCCGCGCCATCGAGACCGCCACCGCGAAGAAGCTCCCGCTCGTGATCGTCACCGCCAGCGGCGGCGCGCGCATGTACGAAGGGCTCATCAGCCTCATGCAGATGGCGAAGACCAGCGGCGCGCTCCACCGCCACAAGGAAGCCGGACTGCCGTACATCGTGATCCTGACCCATCCGACCACGGCGGGCGTCACCGCCAGCTTCGCCTCGCTCGGCGACCTCATCCTCGCCGAACCGGGCGCGATGGTCGGGTTTGCCGGACGCCGCGTGATCGAGGCGACCACGCAGGCGCAGCTCCCGGACGGGTTCCAGACCTCGGAGTTCCTGCTTCAGAAGGGCTTCGTCGACCGGATCGTCGAACGGAAAAATTTACGCGCGGAACTCACTCTTTGCCTTGAATATTTCACAAAACGGTGTAAAGTAAATAAGGCGGGAAAATCTTCCCGCAAGCAGAAAACAGCATAAAATTTGCCGTCGTCCGCCGGACCCTGTGCGATGGAATTGCGTGAACCGAGTCAGGTTGGGAACAAAGCAGCTCTAAGCGTTAAGACCTTGCGCGTAGGCCATCTGTCGGGCGGCGGCTTTCTTTTTTGAACGTGGAAACGGACCCCATGAACAACACGAAACGCATTGACGGCCGCGCGCCGTCCCAGCCGCGCAAATTCCGCATCACTCCCGACTACCTCGCCCATCCGATCGCCTCCGCGCTCATCGAGGTCGGCGGCACCAAGGTCATCTGCTCCGCCTCGCTCGAACAGGGCGTCCCCGGATGGATGCGCCAGCAGGGCGTTTCCGGCGGCTGGGTCACCAGCGAATACGGCATGATCCCCGGCGCGGGCAACACGCGCGTCGCGCGGGAAGCCTCGCGCGGCAAGCAGTCCGGCAGGACCATGGAGATCCAGCGCCTCATCGGGCGTTCCTTCCGTTCCGTCATCGACCTCCAGGCGCTCGGCCAGAACACGCTGTACATCGACTGCGACGTGATCGACGCGGACGGCGGCACCCGGTGCGCCTCCATCTGCGGCGCGAGCGTCGTGCTCCAGATCGCGTTCCGCAAGCTCCTCGCTGAGAAAAAGATCCAGCGTTTCCCCATGCGCGAGAACGTCGGCGCGATCAGCGTCGGCATCCGCGACGGCGTGCCGCTGCTCGACCTCTGCTACGAGGAGGATTCCGGCGCGGACGTCGATTTCAACGTCGTCATGACCGAGTCCGGCAAGTTCATCGAGCTTCAGGGCACCGCCGAGGAAGTCCCGTTCGACCGCGAGCAGCTCGACAAGATCCTCGAGCTGGCGCAGATCGGCCTCGCCCCGGTTTTCGAGGCGCAGAACAGGATACTCTCCGCCTATCCGCTCCCGCAGAGCCACGAACCCTTCGGCAGCCTCGGAGCCGCGTTCTCCAACATCAAACTCAAATAACTTCACATACAACACGAAAGCACCCCAGCCGCATGCAAACTCCTTCCTCCTACAAAGAAGCCGGCGTCGACATTGACCTCGCAACTGAACTCCTCGGCCGCGTCAAGCCCCGTCTCGCCGCCGCCCGCCGCCCCGAAATGCTCGCCCCCATCGGCGGCTTCGGCGGACTCTTCCAGGCGGGTTTCCCGGGCTACCGCGAACCCGTCCTCGTCGCCAGTATCGACGGCGTCGGCACCAAGCTCATGGTCGCCGCGGAAATGAAGAAGTACGACACGGTCGGCTTCGACATCGTGAACCACTGCATCAACGACATCGCCGTGCAGGGCGCGGAGCCCATCTACTTCCTCGACTACATCGGCATCGGCAAGCTCCGCAGCCCGCTCTATGAAGACGTCCTCGGCGGCATCGCCGACGCCTGCCGCGCCGCGAACTGCGCCGTGCTCGGAGGCGAGACCGCGGAAATGCCCGGCATGTACGGCAACGACTTCGACCTCGTCGGCATCATCACCGGCATCGTCGAGAAGAGCGAGATCATCACCGGCGAAAACATCGCCCCCGGCGACGTCGCGATCGGCCTCGCGTCCAACGGCCTTCACACCAACGGATTCAGCCTCGCCCGCAAGCTGCTCTTCGACGCGGGCGGATACACCGTGAAATCCACGCCGGACATCCTCGGCGGCGAATCCGTCGGCGAAGCCCTCCTGAAGCCCCACATCTGCTATCTCCCCGCCATCAAGGCCGCCAAGGCCGCGGGCGTCACGATCAACGGCATCGCCCACATCACCGGCGGCGGCCTCATCGACAACGTCCCGCGCATCCTGCCGAAGACCGTCGACGCCGTCTTCCACACCGCGAAGATCCCGTTTAAGCCCGCCATCTTCGATCTCCTGGTCCAGCTCGGCAGCCTCCCCGTGCAGGAAGCCTACCGCGTGTTCAACATGGGCGTCGGCATGGTCTGGTTCGTCCGTCCGGACGCCGTGAAGACCGCCGTCGACGCCGCCGAATCCGCCGGCATCCACGCCTTCGTCTGCGGCGAGGTCACGGAAGGCTCCGGCAAGTCGATCGTCGCCGGGTAAGCGCGCATGGACACCGAACAGGACAAGACTGTGGACCGGTCGGAGGAAGCAGCCGCAACGCCTCCGATGACGCGTTTTCTCCGCCGTCCGAAGGCGGACACGTTCATCGCGCCCGCGCACGGGTTCATCCCCGTCTTCGTGATCCTGGTCCTGTTCCTGCTTGCCGCGATCTTCGTCAAGCCGCTTTTCTTCGGCATCCTCGCCGCCGTCCTGTCGTTCCACTTCGAACAGTTCCTCGAACGCCGTTTCTTCGGAACGAAGTTCATGCTCGGGCTGCATGCCTTCCTCGTGAAGCTCAACGCCCCGTTTGCCGCCTTCCGCAGGCGCATCACGCGCCGTTTCAGCGACGAAACGGAACAGGCGCCCGAGGCTGAGGGTGAGGCTGAATCCGCCCCGGAACAGCCCGGCAGTCTTCCCGAGCCGGAACGCCGCCGCATCGCGACGCAGGCGTCCGCCCTGACGGTCATCTTCGTCGTGATCGTGACCGTGGTGCTCTCCTGGACGCTCGTCCACTTCATCAGCCCGTTCGCCGCCATGTCCGGCGATTCCCTGTCCCGGTGGGCGCAGAACAACCATGCGGTCGAGAAGCTGGAGCAGAAGCTCGGCGAACTGCTGGACCGCCTCGACCCGCCCTCGAAAGAGGAGGAGGGCCTGAACGTCCGCGAACGCCTGCGGAACCGGATCAACGAGGCGATGGAGGAGCACAACGCCGACTTCGCGAAATTCACGCTCAAGGCGGGCAACGAGCTGATCAAAAACGCGTTCCACATCACGGCGTGGGCGGGCACGTTCGCGTTCGACCTCGTGATGTTCCTGTTCTTCTACTATTATTTCCTGCTCAAAATGGCGGTCTTCGCCGCCGGGCGCGCGGACTTCGGGCAGAACCTCGGCGAATGGACCGTGAGCAGCATCTACGAAAGCGGCTGGCTCCCGGACGCCTCCGAGCACGAACGCCGCGGCGCCGCGCACATCATCGACCACATCTACAAGATGTTCCGGGCGTGGCTGGTCGGCTATTTCTGGATCATCGTGCTGGAAACGATCCTGTACGCGCTGATCTTCATCCCGTTCAACGTCCCGTTCTGGCCCGTCCTCGCGCTCATCGCCGGCTCCACGATCCTTCTGCCGTTCCTCGGCCCCGTGCTCGCCGCCATCCTGTCCGTCGTCGTGACCGTCATCTTCGCGCAGGGCGGCATCGTGATGCCCATCGTCGGCATCGGCATCGCGTACCTGCTGATCCACGTGATCCTCGAACAGCTCCTGCTGTACCCCGTGCTGGTCGGCGAGGCGATCGGACTGACGCTCGTGGAAACGATTATCGTGGTCCTGCTCGGCGCGGTCGTCGCGGGCATCTCCGGCATGATCCTCGCCGTGCCCGCCGCCGCTCTCCTGAAGCTCCTCGTCCCGCTCTTCTACCAGACGCTGAACGCGCGCAGACGCCGCAAGGCGGCACAGGCGCAGGACGGCGCGGACCCCGGCGCATGAAACCCGGCGAACAGTTCACCTGCCCCGTCTGCGGCTTCACGGCGTTCGCGAAGCTGGAAAAGATCCTCGACGGCTGGGACGTGAAGGGCGAACACCTCGTCTGCTCCGTCTGCGGCGCGGACGCGGGCGCTCCCGACGCTCCGAAGGCTGAAGACGCCGCTTCGGTTTCCGCCGGACGCAAGGCGCTGGACGCGCTGTTCGGCAACGAGGGATCCGCCGAAAAGAAACCCTCGATTTTTGACATGGACACCCCGTCGGAACACCGTTTCTGCCGGGACTGCGCCCATTCGCTCGTGAACGTCTTCGCCGTGATCTGCACGCGCAAGCATTGCGAGGTTCAGCCGATGGACGACTGCCCGGACTACGAAAAACGCCCGGACCAGCCCCCTTCCTCCTCGAAATCCGTTTTGGATTTCAAGTGATCACATATCAGATATACGCACTGTTCCCACCTCCACGACACGTCCGTCGGTGAAGTGCAGGACAAGAAGTTCTCTTTCGGAAAAAGGAAACGATGACCTTGATACCTTTATTTCGTCCAGTCGCCATGTGTCGCTGTTCTTCAGCACGGCCGCGCTTTTTGCGTCCGCGAGCGTTTTGAATTCGCAGCCGCAGAAGTGGTTAGTACCGTATTGACTGGTCTCCTCTACATAGAGAAACAGTTCTCCGTTATGTCCGAGGGGACATTTGGCGAACGCC
>JAFXUM010000067.1 GCA_017524965.1 Lentisphaeria bacterium
CTGATGCTGAAATCCGGCGCGGACAAAGTCTCCCTGAACACGGCGGCGGTGCTGAATCCCGACCTCATCAAGGCGGGTTCCGACCGGTTCGGCGCGCAGTGCATCGTGCTTGCGATCGACGCCCGGCGCGTCCCCGGCGAAAACCGCTGGGAAGTCTACACGCACGGCGGACGGCGTCCGACCGGGATCGACGCGCTGGAATGGGCGGTGCGCGGCGTTGAGCTGGGCGCGGGCGAGATCCTGCTCACGAGCATGGACACCGACGGCACGAAGGCCGGGTACGACTGCGAGCTGACCGCCGCGGTCGCCGACGCCGTGCCGGTCCCCGTGATCGCGTCCGGCGGCGCGGGCGACCTGGACGACCTCGCCGAGGTCATCGAAAAAGGCCGCGCGGACGCCGTGCTCGCCGCCAGCATCTTCCACTTCGGGACATATACCGTGGGCGACGCGAAACGCTTCCTCGCCGGGCGCGGCATCCCGGTCCGCATCTGAATTGAACAATTTCAACAAAATATTTGGAGAACATACCATGTCGAACGATCTTGCCTCCCGCAGTCTGGCCTACCACGCGAATCCGCAGCCGGGCAAACTGAAGATCCTGCCCTCGAAACCCTGCACCACGCAGGACGACCTTTCGCTGGCGTACACGCCCGGCGTCGCCGTGCCATGCACCGAGATCCACGACCACCCGGAGAAGATCTGGGAGTACACCGGACGCGGCAACACCGTGGCGGTGGTCAGCGACGGCACGGCCGTGCTCGGACTCGGCAACATCGGACCCGAGGCCGGACTCCCCGTCATGGAGGGCAAATCCGTCCTCTTCAAGCGTTTCGCGGACATCGACGCCGTGGCGCTCTGCATCGGCGGCGTGTTCAGGGAGGACGGCCGCACCGATCCCGACAAGGTGATCGAGACCGTCGCCCGCCTTGAACCCTCGTTCGGCGGCATCAACCTCGAAGACATCGGCGCGCCCGCGTGCTTCGCCATCGAGCCCGCGCTGAAGAAGGCGATGAAGATACCGGTCTTCCACGACGACCAGCACGGCACCGCCATCATCTCCCTCGCCGGCATCCTGAACGCCCTGCGCGTGGTCGGCAAGAAGATCGGCGACTGCCGGTTCGTGATGAACGGCGCCGGAGCCGCCGGGATCGCCTGCGCGGAATACTATGTGTCCGCCGGAGCCGACCGTTCCAAGTTCATCCTCTGCGACTCGAAGGGCGTGATCCACGACGGACGCACCGACCTCAATCCGCAGAAACAGCGTTTCGCCGCCCATACGGACGCGCGCACGCTCGCCGACGCCATCAAAGGCGCGGACGTCTTCGTCGGCGTCTCCGTGCCGAAAGCGCTCACCGGCGACATGGTCCGCACGATGGCGCCCGGCGCGGTCGTGTTCGCCATGGCGAACCCCACGCCCGAAATCTTCCCGGACGAAGCTCTGGCGGCGGGCGCTGCCGTCGCCGGCACGGGGCGGTCCGACTACAGCAACCAGGTCAACAACGTGCTCGGGTTCCCGGGCATCTTCCGCGGCGCGCTCGACACCCGCGCGTCCGACATCAACGAGGCGATGAAGCTGGCGGCGTCCCGCGCGCTGGCGGACATCGTGGCGGAGCCGATGCCGGAGGATATCCGGCAGCTGCTCTCCGCGGCGTACCCCGAAGAGGCGGCGAAGGGCATTTTCGAGGGCGAGATCCCGCTGAAGGCGTCGTTCGTGATCCCGAAGCCGTTCGATCCGCGCGTCGTGCCACGCGTGGCGCGCAAGGTCGCCGAGGCCGCCATGGCTTCCGGCGTGGCGCAGATCAGAATCGACGACCTCGACGCCTACGAACGCGCCGTGGCCGCCCGCATCGCCCGCAACAACAAGCAGTGAAAAACGAGGTGTAACATGACACAGGTCATTCATTCCATTTCCGAACTCCAGCAGTGGTCCCGCAACGCGCATAAGAACGGCAAGACCGTCGGCCTCGTGCCGACCATGGGATTCCTGCACGACGGCCATCTCTCCCTGATCGACGCGGCGCGCGCGAACGGCGCGGACGCCGTGGTCATCTCCATCTTCGTGAACCCGATTCAGTTCGGACCGAACGAGGATTTCGCGAAATATCCGCGCGACTTCGAACGCGACCGCGCGCTGTGCGAAGCCCGGAAAGTGGACGTGATCTTCGCGCCCGGCGTGGAGGACATGTACCCGGAACCGCTGACCTGCCACGTCTATGAGAACACCATTTCCAAGAATCTCTGCGGCAAGTCTCGCCCGATCCACTTCGAGGGTGTGACCACGGTCGTCTCGAAGCTCTTCAACGCCGCGCTGCCCGACCTGGCGGTGTTCGGTCAGAAGGACGCCCAGCAGGCGGCGATCATCCGCCGCATGGTCCGCGACCTCAATTTCCCCATCAAGATCATCACCGCGCCCATCGTGCGCGAGGCGGACGGCCTCGCCATGAGCTCGCGCAACAAATACCTCTCCGAGGATGAACACCGCCGCGCGCTTGCCATTTCGCGCAGTCTCTTCCGCGCGCAGAAGACGTTCGCCGCGCAGCCCGGCATCTCGGCGGCGAAGCTGATCGCCGACATCCGCGCGGAGATCACGGCGGCGGGCGGCCTGGTGGAATACGTCGAGCTGACCGATTCGGACACGATGCTGCCCGCGACCGCGCTCGAACCCGGCAAATCCTTCACGATCGCGGTGGCGGCGAAATTCGGCAGCACCCGCCTGATCGACAATATCCAGCTCTGAGGAGCGAAGCAAACTTTTTCGGCATAGGATGAAACACACATGGCAGACGGCGTAAAACACGAGCATTGGGGCAGTTCATTCGGATTCGTCATGGCGGCGGTCGGTTCCGCCATCGGACTCGGCAACGTGTGGCGGTTCCCCTTCATCACGGGTGAGAACGGCGGCGGCGCGTTCGTCCTGATCTATCTCCTCTGCATCGCGCTGGTCGGCCTGCCGGTGATGCTGGCGGAACTCGCCATCGGGCGCGCCTCGCAGGGCGACCCGATCAAGGCGTTCCAGCACTTCGCGATCCGTTCGCCGCGCCTGCCGAAAGTGGCGTCGGGATTCGGGCTCGGCCTGGCGGCCGCGCTGGCGGGTTCCCACAACTACGGCATGTCCGTCCTGCTGGTGATCCTGAGCATCCTCATCTACCACTACGGCTGGTCCACGGTCGGCTTCTCCTGCACGCTCGTGGCGGGGCTGATCCTGTCCTACTACGCGATCATCGGCGGCTGGATCTTCCTGTACGCGTGGAAATCGTTCGCGCACGAACTCGTTTTCGCCTCGCTGAAGGAGGCCGGGGCCTACCTTGACAGCGTGTCGTCCAACGGCTGGCTGTCGTCCGGGCTGACGCTCGCCTTCATGCTCGCGTCGGCGGGGATCTGCTGGTTCGGCGTGAAGAAGGGCATCGAAACGGTCTCGAAGATCATGATGCCGCTGCTTTTCGTGCTGGTGCTCGTGCTGGTGGTCCGCAGCGTGACGCTCCCCGGCGCGTCGAAGGGCGTGGAGTTCTTCCTGAAGCCGGACTTCAGCAAGATCAACGGTTCGAGCATCCTGGACGCCCTCGGACACGCTTTCTATTCGCTGAGCCTGGGCATGGCGATCCTCATCACCTACGGCAGCTACCTCAGCAAGAAACGCAACATCCTGAAATCCTCGCTCTGGATCGTCTTCTTCGACACCCTCATCGCGCTGCTCGCCGGCCTCGCCATCTTCCCCGCGCTCTTCGCGCAGGGCGGCAACCCGGCGCAGGGGCCCGCGCTCGTGTTCAATACCCTGCCGATCACGTTCGAGTCCATCCCCGGCGGCCTCGGCTGGCTGTGGAACGGCCTGTTCTTCCTGCTGCTGGCGATCGCCGCGCTGACGAGCGGCCTGAGCCTTCAGGAGGCGGTCGTGTCCAGCTTCATGCAGAACCTGAAGCTTTCGCGCCGCGCGTCCGTGCTGCTCTCGACCGTGCTGATCACCGGACTCGGATGCGTGATCTCGTTCAGCGTGAACGACTGGTCGCATCTGCCCTCGCTGCACCGCCTGCTCACCGGGCTGTTCGGCGGCGTGAAGAGCAGTCTCTTCGACCTGATCGACTACGTGGCGAGCAACTGGATCCTGCTCCTGAACGGCCTCGCGGCGGCGTTCTATGCCGGCTGGGTCTGGGGCACCAACGGCGCGGCGCGCGAACTCTACCGCACCGGAGCCGACCTGAAGGGACTTTCCAAACTCCAGAAATTCAACCGCACGCGCCTCCCGGTCATCTCCTGGTCCGTGTTCATCCGCTTCATTTCGCCCGTGCTGATCTTCGTGACGTTCCTGTCCGCCGCCGGATTCTTCCAGAAGGCGCAGAAGCCCGCCGAAGCCGAGCCCGCCGCGCAGGAATCCGTGCAGACGCCCGCGCAGCAGCCGTCCGAGATCATAGAAGTCGAGGCGGCTCCCGCCGTCGAGCCCGCGCCGTTCCACCGTCTGAAGGGCGCGGCATGGCGTCCGGAACAGTGGTGGAATCCCGCCGACGGCGCCGGATTCGCGTTCTCGGCGAGCGTCCGGTTCGCGGCGTCCCCGGAAACGGCGGTCCCCGTGCTGTCCGTGTGGGACGAGTTCGACCTCTCCTCCTCGCCGGACTATCCCGTGATCTTCACGGCCGACGGCGCGACCTACGCCGTGAGCCGTCCCGCGGGCGACGACGAGGCGTTCTTCCCCGCGAACCGGTGGGTGAAGCTCGGCGTCTCGTGGGATCCCGCGAAGAAGCGCCTGCTGGTCAGCCGCAACGGCAAACTTTATGCGGCGAAGAAGCTCGAAACCGCGCCCGAAGCCGCCGCGTCCGAAACCGTCTTCGACATCTTCTGCGACCGGCTGTATCCGCACGCGATCGACGCGGAGCAGGCGGCGCGGATCTCCAAACAGGGGCTTTGAGGCGGAGCCTCAACTGCGGAAGTGTCCGGCTTCGCCCGGACACGAAAGGATGTTGCATTTCAACTTCGTTTATGCCGGTGAGGTCATAAAATCGCGCCGTTCTTCCGTTTTTTTCGGGTTCCGCGCTTGAAAACGCCGGAATCCGTGGTATAGTTCTTGAAACAAAACAACATTTCTGAAGGAGTTGAACTTATGAAACTGAAACACGCATTCATGCTCGCCGCATCCGCATTCCTGTCCGCCGCCGCGTTCTTCGGCTGCAACAGCGATGGAAACTCCGGTTCCGCCGACGCGCCTGCGAAGGCCGCCGCGAAGACGAAACCGCTGGTCGTGTACTGGTCCTGGTCCGAGACGCACAACACCAAGGTCGTGGCGGAAATGCTCCAGCAGAAGACCGGCGCGGACATCGCCCTGATCGAAATGGTCACGCCGTATCCGAACGACTTCGGCAGCGTCATGCAGCTCGGACAGCGCGACCTGCAGCAGCCGAAAGCCCCGGCGATCAAGGAAATGAACCTGGACCTCTCCAAGTACGATCCGATCTACGTCGGCACCCCGATCTGGTTCTCCACCTATGCGCCGCCGGTCCGCACGTTCCTCCAGTCCTACGACTTCAATGGCAAGACCGTCGCGCTCTTCTGCACGCACGGACAGGGCAACCCCGCCACGTTCAAGTACCTCTCCGACGCGAAGGCCGCGGTCCCCGCGATCAACTACTTCCCCGAAGTCTTCGCGCACAAGGGCACGGAAGCCGCGAACGCCGGTCCCGCCCTCGACGCCTGGATCCAGAAAGTTTCCGCGAAGTAAGCCGAAGCTTTTTTCCTCTGACAACTATGAAGGCGGACCGGAGCGTTTCCGGCCCGCCTCGTTTCTTCCTTCAACCTGCACCATCTCGAAAGGAATCCGAACCATGCATGTACTCCTGCTGAACGGCAGCCCGAACGCCGAAGGCTGCACCTTCACCGCCCTGTCCGAGATCGCCGCCACGCTCAAAGCGGAAAACATCACATCCGAAATCTTCCAGCTCGGGAAAAAGCCCGTGCGCGGCTGCGTGGCCTGCGGCGCATGCCGGGAACGCGGCGAATGCGCGTTCCAGGACGATGCTCTGCCGGGGCTCGTTGAGGCCGTGAAGCGCGCCGACGGCATCGTGATCGGATCGCCCGTGTATTACGCCGGGCCGAACGGAGCTCTGTGCGCGCTGCTGGACCGGCTGTTCTTCTCCGCCGGGTCGTTCCTGAAGGGCAAGCCGGGCGCGGCGGTGGTCAGCTGCCGCCGCGGCGGTGCGAGCGCGGCGTTCGACCGTCTGAACAAGTATTTCACGATCAGCCAGATGCCGGTCGTATCCTCGCAGTACTGGAACTCCGTGCACGGGTTCACGCCGGACGACGTCCGCAAGGACGCCGAAGGTCTTCAGACCATGCGCACGCTGGCGCACAATCTGGCGCGGATGCTCCGCATGGAGGCCGCCACGCCGAAGCGCACGGACGAGGAGGAACACCTCTGGACGAGCTTCCACGACGGGAAATAACCGTTTCCCGAAACGTCAACGGACAGCCCCCCCGGCATGAAAGCACTGGACGATCTGATGTACGGCGCGGAATGCGCCTTCCGCGGGACGAAGATATTCTTCACGCGTCCCCGGCTGTGGCCGTACGCCCTGCCGCCGCTGCTGCTCGTCCTGCTGCTGTACGCCGGGATCCTGTCCGCGGTCATTTTCTGGGCCGGTCCGTGGCTCCGGGAATGGCTCGCGGGGGCGGACTTCCCCGGATGGCTGTCGTGGCTTCAAACGGCGCTGGACTGGTGCCTGTCGGCGTTCCTGTGGGTCGTCATCCCGCTTGTCCTGCTGTATTTCATCGGCACGTTCTACGAGATGTTCGGCAACATGCTGTTCGACATCCTGGTCGACGCGTTCGAGAAGGAGGCGTACCCGGAGCATCCCGGCGCGGAGCAGTCCTACGGCAGAGTCCTCCGTCTGACCTCGGGCTATATCCTGCTGACGATCGTTTCCTACCTCGTTTATTTTCTGATGTTCTGGATCCCGGTCGTCGGATTTCTGTTCCGCGGCGCGATCTGCGGCCGGTCGTATCTTCACGACAGCGCCGTGCGCCAGGGGTTCCGCGTGTCCGTCCTGCGGAAACAGGTCGCGAAGAACAGGCTGTCCGTGCTGGGATTCGGCATCGTGGCACGGTATATGGAGGCGATCCCGTTTCTGATCCCGGGCCTCGTGATCGGCGGCTCGATCCTGTACCACACAAAGATACTGAATGCTTCTGAGCTTTCCAGCCGGAAAAGGATTTCCCGCTGAATAAGAAAAGCGCCCGGCGAAATGACTCGTCAGGCGCGGAAAAACAGGGGGAGGGGGAAGTTCTCAGTCGGAGACCGTGACGAACGTGCCTTCCTCGCGGGGCGGAAGTTCGCCGTCCTTCAGCTTGATCTGTCTTTCCTTGTCGGAATGGCAGACGGGGCAGTTTTCTTCCGGCTTTACATACGACAGATGCCCGCAGACGGGGCAGAGGTAGAAATCAATATTAAGATTCTCTTCCAGATCGGAACCGACCAGGAGTTCGATCTCCATGTCGGACATAAGGACTTTGTTCGTGATCTCAAGCGCGATCAGGACTTCCCGGAGAGACTTTTCCGGGTCCGCGTTCGCAAGGATGTCCCTGTATTCGGTCAGGGGGGCGAGGACGATCGTCCGGGGGTCCATGTCGACGGGATAGGAAACGGAGGAAAGCTTTTCGATCTTGTATTTTTTCTGGAGGATGCTGATGATCGTGGCATGGCGGTCGGCGAGGACCTGCTGGGAGTTCGCGAGGGCGAGCAGAATCTCGCTGTCTTTGGAATCTTTCGCCGTGGAACGGCAGCGCTCGACGCAGGCCGTGAGTTCCATCTGCGTCTTCTGCATGAGCCGCAGCGTTTCCGGATCGACGGTGCGCCTGGTTTGCTGCCTTTTTCCGCAGGAGCAGAAGCAGAGAGCCGCACAGCAGACGACAAGCAGAATCGCTGCAGACAATAGATGTTTTTTCATAAAGCAGAACTCCGGAAAAAAATGAACGACCCGGCCCAAAACGGGAGAAAATACCCTCGAATCGAGCTGACAATATATAAAAGATACATCGTTTTTCCGAAAATTCAACTGAAAACAGGCTTTTTCCCGGACTTTTCCTCATTTTTTTGCCGGACCGGGAGCGTTTGCCGGACTTTCCGTTTGATTTTGAGAACAGGGCATGCTATATTAGGCGCAAATGCAATCATTGGTCCGCAACGATTCAATCATCCCCGAAAGGCTGTTCCCATGCCAGATATTCTTTTCTCCGCCGTAAAAAAAAGCGCCATGTTTCTTCTCGTTTCCGTCGTGTCCGCGTGTGTCCTGTCCTGCGTCTCCGGTGAGAACGGAAAGACGTCGGAACGCATCGCGTTCGTGTCCGGCATGGGGCTGGGCTGGAATCTCGGCAACACGTTCGACGCTCTGCCGAACGGCGGCGGGCGCGGCGGCATGGAAACGGAGACCGCGTGGGGCAATCCGCGCACCCAGCGCAAGCTGATCAAGTACATCAAGGAACAGGGATTCGACACGATCCGCATCCCGGTGAGCTGGGGGCCGCACATGGGCGCCGCGCCGGAATACACGGTCGATCCGGCGTGGATGTCGCGCGTGGAGGAGGTCGTGGACTGGGCTCTGGCGGAAAAGATGTACGTGATCGTCAATCTGCACCACGAAAAATCCTGGCTGGAGAAGGCGTCGAAGGATTACGAGGGGACCATGACGCAGTTCCGCGCCGCCTGGCGGCAGATCGCCGCGCGGTTCCGCGAACGCCCCGACCACCTGATCTTCGAGTCGATGAACGAGATCGACTTCACGGACCTGCCGATCGCGGAGAACGGCGCGCTCGTGAACCGCGTGAACGATGAATTCGTGAAGCTGATCCGCGCTTCGGGCGGGGGAAACAGGAAGCGCTGGCTCCTGCTCCCGGGGATTGGGGCCGACCTCGACAAGGCGTGCGATCATCTTGTGCTTCCCGACGATCCGCGCTGCATCGTGTCCGTGCATTATTATCTGCCGCCGCAGTTCGCCATCGCCACGCCCGGCACGAGCTGGGGGTACCTCTACAACTGGGGCAGCGAAGAGGACCGCAAAACGATGGAGGCCAACTTCGCGAAGCTGAAGGAGCACTACCTCGACAAAGGCATTCCGGTCATCATCGGCGAGTACGGATGCCTGCTGCGCAACAAGGACCGCGCGAGCCGCGTCGACTACTTCCGGTCCATCGTGCGCCTGTCGAAGGAAAACGGCATCTGCCCGGTCTTCTGGGACAATGGCGAGGAACTCGACCGCCGGGCCTATGTCTGGCGTCAGGAGGGCGTCCTGCCCGCCCTGACCGGGAAATGAGCGCCGCAGACATGAAGATCGTCCCCGCCGATTTCGAGCGTCACGCGCCGCATATTCTGGCGCTGCTGAACGATGCGATCCTGCACACGACCTGGGTGTACGACTGCGACCCGTACCCGGAAGATTACATGAGGGAGTATTTCGATGATCACGCGGCTGGGAATTATCCCGTGCTGGCGGCGGAGTCGGACGATGGCGTTTTTTTAGGGTTCGCCTCCTGCGGCGCATACCGGCATCATCAGGGGTACCGGCACGCGGCGGAACTGTCCCTTTACGTCGAACCTTCCGCGCGCCGGACGGGCGTCGGGACAGCGCTGCTGGCGCGTCTGGAGGACGAATGCCGCAAGGCCGGGATCCACACGCTCATCGGCGTGATCGACTCGGAGAATCTGCCGAGTATCGGGCTGCACCGGAAATGCGGCTACGAGTATGCCGGGACCGTGCGCGAGGCAGGCCGGAAATTCGGCCGCTGGCTCAGCATCGACTACTATCAGAAAATCCTGTCCTGAGCTGAACGTTCAGAGGTCCGTCAGGCGCGCCGCCTTCACAAATGCGCGGCACAGTGCGGCGCTTTCCGACCGGTCCGCGGGCGTTTTGACGCCGGAGTTCACATCCACGGCATAGGGCCGGACGCGTTCTATGGCGCGTACGACGTTGGCGGGCGTGAGGCCGCCCGCGAGGATGACATGGAGGGGGATTCCTGCACGAAGCGCGCGGCGCGGATCCAGTTTCCCGTGAGCCCGGTCCCGCCGACCTGTCCGGTCTTCGGATTGAGCGTGTCAATCAGAAACGCGTCGATGAACGGCACGAAGTCGGCGTATTGGTAAAAGGCGTCCTGCGGCTCGGGATGGACCGCGCGGACGAGCCTGGCGCACGGGGGCAGGGCGTCGCGGATCGCGGAAACCTCCTCCGGCGTGGATTCCCCGTGAAGCTGGATGTTGTGGATCGCCGCCGCGTCCGCGAGGTCGAGGACCTCATCGGGTTTGGACAAATGCGTGACCAGCCACGGCTGGACGAACGGCGGGAGGGATTTCGCGAGGCGCCGCGCCGTGCACGCGAGGATGAAATCCGGCGAGGGATGGACCTGTCCGACGAGGAACCCGACGGCGTCCGGCGAGGCGGAGAGCGCCGCCTTCAAATCCGAATCGTTCCTGATGCCGCAGATCTTGATCCTCATAGGACGTTTCTCAGCTGAAAAGCAGCTCGACTCCGCGCAGGGTGAAATCGTCCCCGCCGTCCGTCATCCCGGCGAGCTCCGGAGCGCGCAGGAAAAATGCGCGGTCGCCGCCGCAGGCGTAGACCATGGGGCGGCATCCCAGCTTCTTTTCGACGCGGACGAGGAATCCCGCCACGGCGTCGATGGCGGCTGCGTCGGTGCCCATGCGGATCGCGTCGGCGGTGTTCGCGCCGGGGCAGGGGGGCAGTCCGTCCGCGAGTTCGACGAACGGGAGTTTCGAGGTGTAGAGGTTGAGGGCGCGGCGCGCGAGGGTGCGTCCGGGGAAGATCGCGCCGCCGAGAAAGCGTCTCTGCGCGTCGACGACCTCCGCGGTGATGCAGGTGCCGAAATCAAGGGAAACCGCAGGGAGAACGCCCTTTGCGGCCAGGTAAACGGCATTCGCGACGCGGTCCTGTCCGAGCGTCGAAGCGTCGACGCGGGAGAAGTCCACGAATTTCGAGGCGGCCTCCGGCGTCGCCATGCGGCATCCGCGCGCCCGCAGCGCGTCCGTCTTCTCCGCCACGACGCATGCCGCGAATAGCTCCGCGCCGTCCGGGAGCGAAGCCGGATCGAAATCCGCCGTCGCGACGGTGCGGACCGCGCGTCCGCCGCCTGGCTCGGCTTCGAGGATCTGCGTGTGGGTGTTCCCGATGTTCAGAAAGCAGCGCATTTTGGGCGCACCTCCGGAAAAAGAAAAAGGTCCCGCCTTGGAAAACCGGGCGGGACCGTTGACGAGGCGGATCAGCCGCCGCCGAGGGTCTGGATGATGGTGATCAGCGGGCTGAACAGTGCGATGACGATACCGCCGACGATGACGGCGAGGAAGACGATCATCAACGGTTCGATCATGGATGTCAGGGCGCTGACGGCGTTGTCGACTTCTTCGTCGTAGGTATCGGCGATCTTTTCGAGCATGTCGGGGAGCTTGCCTGTTTCCTCGCCGACCTCGATCATACTGATGACCATGTCGGGGAAGATCTTGGTGGACTGAAGCGGGGGCGCCATCGGTTCGCCTTCCTTCACGGCGTCGTGGACCTGCTGGACGGCCTTGGAAACGAGTTCGTTGCCGGCGGTGTCGCGGACGATCTGGAGGGCGTTCAGGACGGGGACGCCGGAGCCCATGAGGGTGCCGAGGGTACGGGAGAACTTGGAGATGGCGTTTCGGGAGACGAGCATGCCGATGACGGGCGCGTTGTAGATGCCCTTGTCGAAGTAGAAGCGTCCCTTTTCGGTTTTGAGGATGAACTTCGTGGCGATCACGAGGACGACCACGATGACGACGGCGATGATGATGTTGTTCTGCAGCCAGCGGCTGACGCCCATGACGAAGCGCGTGATGGCGGGCAGCTGGGCGCCGTCGAGCATTTCCGTGAACATGACCTCGAATTTCGGGACGATGAAGATCATGAGGAAGATGGTGATGCCGATGGCGATGGTGAGCACGATGGCCGGGTAGACCATGGCGGACTTGACCTTGCCCGCGATCTTGGCGGCTTTTTCGCGGAAGCCCGCCAGACGGGTGAGGATCAGTTCGAGCTTACCGGCGGCCTCGCCGGCGCGGATCATGTTCAGATAGAGTTTGTCGAACGATTTCGGGTGCTGTGCGAGCGCTTCGGAGAAGGTGGAGCCGCCTTCGACGGACACGGCGACCTTGCCGATGATGGTCTTCACGGCGGGGTTTTTCGCCTGACGTTCGAGCGTCTTGAGCGAGCGGATCAGCGGGAGACCGGCGTCGAGCAGGATGGCGAGCTGACGGGTGAAGACGGTCAGGTCCTTGCCTTTCATGACCACGGGGCCGAGGTTGATGCTCAGTCCTTTCGCGGCAGCGGCGCCTTTGGCCTTTTCCTTTTTTTCCTTGCCCGCCTTGGCGAGCGGTTTGATGGAGGTGGGGAACATCCCCTGTTCCTTCAGGAACGATGCGACGGCTTCTTCGCTTGCGGCTTCGTGCTGTCCCTTCTGTTCCTTACCGGATGCGTCCATCGCGGTGTATTGGAAGATCGGCATTTTGTGAACTCCAAATTATGTGAATGATGAATGAAAATCCTGATCAGATGTTGGTGCCGGCGAGGGTCTGGACAATGCCTTCGGGGTCCTGTGCCTTCGTGATGACTTCGCCGTAGGAGACCATGCCCTTCTTGTAGAGCTCCACGAGGTGGGAGTCGAGGGTGTTCATGCCGTACTTGGCGCCGGTCTGGATGTCCGACGTGATACGGAAGGTCTTGCCGTCGCGGATGAGCGCCTGGATGGAGGGCGTGGAAATCATGATCTCGAAGGCGGCGACGCGTCCGGGCTTGTCGATGCGCGGCAGGAGCACCTGGGAGATGACGCCGACGAGACCGGCGGCAAGCTGGGTGCGGATCTGCGGCTGCTGGTTGGTCGGGAAGGCGTCGACGATACGGTCGACGGTCGGGGCCGCGCCGGTGGTGTGCAGGGTGCCGAAGACCAGGTGTCCGGTTTCGGCGGCGGTGACGGCGGCTTCGATGGTGACCAGGTCGCGCAATTCGCCGACGAGGATGATGTCGGGGTCCTGACGGAGGGCGCGGCGGAGGGCTTCGGAGAAGCTCGGGACGTCCGCGCCGACTTCACGCTGGATCACCACGCTCTTCTTGTGGTGGTGGTAGAATTCGATGGGGTCCTCGACCGTGATGATGTGCACGGCGCGCTCCTCGTTGATGACGTTGATCATTGAGGCGAGGGTGGTGGATTTGCCGGAACCGGTCGGGCCGGTCACGAGGATCATGCCGCGGGGACGGTAGAGCAGGTCCTTGATGCTCGGCGGAAGGCCGATCTTGTCAAGCGGCATCATGTTGTTGGGGATCTGGCGCAGGACCGCGCCGATGCAGCCTTTCTGCTTGAACGCGCTGACGCGGAAACGCGCGCGGTCGCCGAACGCGAAACCGAAGTCGGAACCGCCGTCCTCGGCGAGCTGCTGAAGGTGGCGCGGGGAAGCGATCGACTTGACCAGTGCTTCGGTATCCTCCGGCGTAAGCACCGGGAGGTCGAGCTGGGTCATTTCACCGTGGAGGCGGATCACAGGGGCGACGCCGACTTCGAGGTGCAGGTCGCTGCATCCTTCGTTTACGACGAGATCCAGTAATTCATCCATTTCAACCATGTTGAGGGCCCTTTATGCTGTATTAGGTGTATTTGAGAACTTCTTCCATCGTGGTCTCGCCGTTCAGGATGGCGCGAATGCCGTCCTCGCGCATGGTGGTCATGCCGAGTTCGCGCGCCTTGTCGCGGATGACGACGGCGGGAGCGGAGTCCAGGATCAGCGAGGAGATCTTGCTGCTCATGCAGAGCAGCTCGGTAATGGCTTTTCGTCCCTTGTACCCGGTGTTGTTGCAGGTGGGGCAGCCCTTGCCGTAGTAGAACTTGTTTTCGCCGATGTCCTTCCTTTGGAGCCCGAGGAGCTTCAGGTCGTCGTCGGTGGGGACGAACGCCGTGCGGCAGTGGGGGCAGATGCGGCGGAGAAGTCGCTGGCCGAGGATGGCGATCAGCGAGGCCGTGATGAGGAAGGGCTGGACGCCCATATCGATCAGACGTGTCACGGCGCCGGCGGCGTCGTTGGTGTGGAGCGTGGTGAAGACCAGGTGTCCGGTGAGGGATGCCTGAACTGCCATTTCGGCGGTCTCGATATCGCGCGTTTCACCGAGCATGATGATGTCGGGGTCCTGACGGAGGAAGGCGCGGAGGGCTCGTCCGAACGTCATGCCGATCGCGTCGTTGATCGGGAGCTGGACGATGCCTTCGAGGTCGTATTCGACGGGGTCTTCGGCGGTGAGGATCTTGTCTTCGACCTTGTTGATCTCCTTCAGGGCGGAGTACAGCGTGGTCGTCTTGCCGGAGCCGGTCGGGCCGGTGATGATGAAGATGCCGTTCGGCATGGCGATGATCTCGCGGATCTTCTTCAGCGTGTCTTCGTTGATGCCGAGGACGTCGAGGTCGAGGTTGACGACGGAACGGTCGAGCACACGGAGCACCACGGATTCGCCGTGGGAGGTCGGGAGCGTGGACACACGGAGGTCGATGGGGCGTCCGGCGATCTTCAGCTGGATACGGCCGTCCTGCGGCTTGCGGCGTTCGGAGATGTTCAGGCCGGAGAGGATCTTCACGCGGCTGATGACCGGGATGGCGAGGCTGCGGGGCGGCGGGGACATTTCGTAGAGCGCGCCGTCGATACGGTAGCGGATCTTGAATTCGTGCTCGAACGGCTCGAAATGGATGTCCGACGCCTTGTCGCGGATGGCCTGGTAGAGGACGGCGTCCACGAACTTGATGATCGGGGCCTTGTTCGCGTCCTCCTCGGCGTTCGCGTAGGCGTAGTCGGAGCCTTCGGCGCCGTCGAGTTCGGACAGGAGATCGTTCACGCCGTTGATGTCGACGGGATAATACTTGTCGATGAACGCGTCGATCTGCTTTTCCTCGGCGAGGACGATCATGACGTCCTTGCCGAGCACGAACCGCATTTCGTCGGCGATCTGGTAGTTCAGGGGATTGCGGACGGCGATCGTCACGGTGGTGTCGTCGGCTTTGATCGGAACGACGCCGAGCATGCGGACGTTGTCCGCGTCGATGAGGTCGATGACCTCCTTCGGGACCTCGATCATGGAGAGGTCGACGACGGTCGTGCCGAGGCTTTCGGCGATGTAGTTGAGAATCTCGTTTTCGGACAGGATCTGGAAGTCGATCAGGATCTGCTGAAGCGATTTTCCCGTGCGTTCGTATTCCTCTTCGGCTTCCTTCATGTTCTGCGCGGAACACGCGTTGGCGTTCAGGAGGATGTCTTTCAGGGTTTGATTTTCAGAGTCAAGCATGATATAAGATCCGTGTGGTTGATTGCGTTATTCTTCGTCGCCGACTGTGACCGCGAGGACTTCGGAGACCGTGGTGGTGCCCGCGGCGGCCTTGCGGAGACCGTCTTCGCGCAGGGTCCTCATGCCGCTCTGACGCGCGGCGGCGCGGAGCTTGTCGGAGCTTTCCTTGTTGTAGATGAGATACTGCATGTCCTCGGTGATGAGGAAGATTTCGTAGATTCCCATACGTCCTTTGTACCCGGTGCCGCCGCAGGCGGGGCAGCCGCGTCCGTGGACGAGGTTCGCGGAGTCGAGATAATCCTTGTCGAGGTGGAGGAGCCGGATCTCGTCGGGGGACGGCTTGTAGGGCTCCACGCAGTTCTTGCAGACGCGGCGGACGAGTCGCTGGGCCATGATGGCGCGGACGGAGGACGCCACGAGGAAGGGCTTCACGCCCATATCGATCAGTCGTGTGACGGAGCTGGGGGCGTCGTTGGTGTGCAGCGTGCTGAACACCAGGTGACCGGTGAGGGACGCGTTGATGGCGATGTCGGCGGTTTCAAGGTCGCGGATTTCACCGACCATGATGATGTTCGGCGCCTGACGGAGCATGGCTCGAAGCGCGTTCGAGAACGTCATCTGCACGATCGGGTTCACCTGGACCTGGTTGATGCCGCTGAGCTGGTATTCGACAGGGTCCTCCACCGTGATGATCTTGCGGTTCGGCTTGTTGATCGTATTCAGGAAGGCGTACAGGCTGGTCGTCTTGCCGGAACCGGTCGGGCCGGTGACGAGGAAGATGCCGTCCGGCATGGAGATGATGCGGTCGATCTTCTCCTGGTCGTCGGTATAGAAGCCGAGCTTCGGGATGTCGAGCTGGATGCTGGACTTGTCGAGGATACGCATGACGATGGATTCGCCGTGGGTGGTGGGGATGGTGGACACACGGAGGTCGAGCCCGACGCCGGAGACCTCGATTTGGATACGTCCGTCCTGCGGCACGCGCTTCTCGGAGATGTCCATCTTGGACATGATCTTGATGCGGCTGATGATGTTCGTCTGAAGGTATTTCGGCGGGCTTTCCATTTCGCGGAGCGCGCCGTCGATGCGGTAGCGGATGCGGAATTTCTTCTCCATCGGCTCGAGGTGAATATCGGACGCGCGGAGCTTGAAGGCGTTGTAGATGAGCAGGGAGACGAGCTTGATGATGGGGGCGTCGTCCTCGGGGTTGCTGTTCGCGGCCTTCATGGCCTCCTTCGTGGCTTCGTCCTCGTCCGTCTGCACGACTTCGAGCTTGGACGTGTCGACGCTGCCGACGTAGGAGTCCACGGTGCCTTCGAGCCCGCCGTAGCTGGCTTCGAGGATCTTCTGGATCTGCTTCGCGGGGGCGATGACGGCCTCCACGTCGCGCTTCAGCAGGTAGCGCAGGGTGTCGACGGTCTCCATGTCGGTCGGATCGGACATGGCGACAGTGAGGATGTCGTCGTGTAGCATGACGGGGACGACCTGGTACTGCCGGGCGGTCTCCGCCGGGAGTTCCGCGATGACCTCGTCGGGGATGACGAACGCGGAGAGGTCGATGGTCTCCAGCCCGTACTGCTGGGCGAGCATGTTGATGATCTCCTGTTCGTCGACGTAGCGCAGGGACTTCAGCGCGTCAAGGATATCGAGTTCGCCGTCGGAGTCGGCGACTTTTTTCCAGCCTTCGTCGATCTGCTCCTTGGTCACGAAACCATTTTCCTGGAGCAGCTCCAATACATAATCACTGTCAAGCACGTTTAAACCTCGTTTGGTGAAAAGAAAAATGAATACCGCTAAAAAATAAGGCATGAATGGCAATTTTTCAAGTCGAAAAGTGCGCGAATGCGGAATTTATGAAGAAAAAACCGGATTTTTCTCCTTTTGCTCTTTAAAATCGGCGCCGGATGTGGTATATTCAATGAAATGTTTTTCCGAATCCACGGGCTTTCCCACGAATCCACAAAACCATTCCAAGGCTGACATCCGATGAAATATGCGATCCTGAGCGACATCCACGCGAATCTCGAAGCGCTGGAGACCGTGCTTGCCCGCTGCCGCGAGCTCGAAGTGGACTCCTATCTTTCGCTCGGGGACATCGTCGGCTACAACGCCAGTCCCCACGAATGCCTGGAGATCATGCGGTCGCTGCCCGTCGCGGCGTTCGTGAAGGGCAACCATGACGAGTACGCGTCGAACGGCGACACGGTCATGGCGGGATTCAATCCCCACGCGAAAAGCGCGGTCCTGTGGACGCAGAGCACGCTGTCCGAGGAGGAACACGCGTTTCTCTCCGGCCTGCCGTACAAGATGCAGGTGCGCGGGACGCCGTTCACCGCGGTCCACGCGTCGCTGGACAGCCCGTCGGAATGGGGCTACATCTTCGACATCCACCAGGCGATGGACAATTTCTCCTACCAGTACACGCAGATCTGCTTCTGCGGACATTCCCATGTGCCGATCGCGTACTGCAAGAAAATGCTCGCCCGGCCCGGCGAAATGCCCGTCGACGAGCTGAAACTCTGGGCCGTCAAGCCCGACGAGGAGGGCATGATGTTCCGGTCCGACGAGGCCGACGAGATCGTGCTGCCGATCCAGCCGGGCTGCAAATACCTGATCAACGTCGGCAGCGTGGGGCAGCCGCGCAACCGCGACCCGAGGGCGACGTTCGCCGTCTACGAGACCGAGCTCCGCACCCTCACGCGCTACCGTCTGCCGTACGACATCGCCGGGACGCAGGAGAAGATCCGCGCCGCCGGTCTGCCGGAATGCCTGGCCACCCGGCTCGAACATGGCATGTGACCGGACGGAAGTCCGCCGTCCGCCGCGACGAACGAGGGGGCGCTGAACACCATGAAGCGTTATCTGATCGTAAAGCCCAGCAGCCTGGGGGACATCCTGCACGCGATGCCTGCCGTTTCGGCGCTTGCGAAGACCGCCCCGGACGTCGCCGTCGACTGGGTCGTGAAGCCCGCGTTCGCCGAACTCCCCCCATATCTCCCGTGCGTGAAGCGGGTGATCCTTTTTCAGGACAAACAATTCCGCAGTCCGCTCCGATTCCTCCCCGCCGTCTCCCGGATGCGCGCCGAACTCCGCCGCGAACGCTACGACGCCGTGATCGACCTGCAGGGGCTGATCCGGAGCGCGTTCATCGGCCGCCTGTCCGGCTGCCCCGTGCGGGCGGGTTCCGCCTCGCCGCGCGAACATTTCGCCGTGCATTTCTACACGCGCCTGCTGAAGGGACGCGAGAAGCCCGGCCACGCGGTGGACATCAACAACACCATGATGAAGGACTTTCTCGGGCTCGAGGATCCGGATTTCAGCCTGGATCTGCCCGTGAACGAACATGCCGCCGCCCGGGCCCGCGAACTTGTGTCCGGGGCGTTCGGCGGGACCCTGCCGCCGCGTTTCGTCGTCGTCGCGCCCGGCGCCCGCTGGGCGACCAAGAAATGGCCCGCGGAATTCTTCCTTGCCGTGATCTCCTCGCTCGCCCGGCGCGATCCCGGCCTGAAATTCCTGCTCGCCGGAACGCGCGACGAGGCGGAGGACGCCGCTGTCATCCTCGCGAAGAGCGAAGGCCTGCCCGTCGCCTCGGTCTGCGGCCGGACGACCGTGGGCGAACTGCTGGAGACGATTCGTCTGTCGTCGCTGATGATCTGCAACGACAGCGGGCCGATGCACATCGCGGCCGCGCTCGGCGTGCCCGTCGCCGCCATGTTCGGGCCGACGGATCCCGCGTTGACCGGGCCGTATTGCGAAAAAAAATCCGTGTTTGTTCCGGAAATCGCTTGCAATCGCTGTTTTTTGCGCTACTGTAAAGATTCGCGATGCCACGATTCGATCGACCCGGAAGCGGTCGCCGGAGCATCCTTCAACCTGCTTTCGAAAAGGAGCTGACTATGTTTTTCAGATTACGCCATGCCGTTGCGGCGGTCTTCGTCCTGTTTCTGATCCCGCTGTGCGTCCGCGCGCAGGTCGCGATCGTCGTCAAGCCCGTTCAGGTCAACTATCTTCAGTATGAATCCGTGTTCGTGCGCGTCGCCATGCGCAATCTTTCCGCGCATCCGCTGGCGTTCGGCGAGAACCTCGGCCTCAAGGGCAATCTCCAGTTCGAGATCCGCCGGTCCGACCGGAACGATCCGAGCTTCGTGCGTTCGCCGAAGGATGCGCCGCTCCCCGACATGACCGGCGTGATCCTGCCTCCCGGCGGCGAAAAATCCTATATGTTCAACCTCAGCAAGCACTACGACCTGCGTTCCACCGGACGCTATACCGTGAAGGCCGTGCTGCGCCATCCGCAGCTGTCGGTGCCGTACCAGTCCAAGGAAGCGCATTTCAACGTCGTGCGCGGAAGCCTGATCTGGTCGCGGACGGTCGGACTGCCGCTGCTCGACGACGGCCCGGAAACGGAGACCGCGGCCGCGGCCGGCGAGGACGGCGCGAAGGAGGAAAAACCCCGCATGATCAAGACGCGCGAGTACCGCATCCTGAGCTATTTTACGGGCAAGTCCAACATCTACTGCCTCACGCTTGAGGACAAGGACAATCTCTACATGCTCCGCCACATCGGCTACGACCTGGGACCCGATCTCCGCCCGAAATGCGAGATCGACTTCCTGTCGCGCCTCAACGTCCTGCTGCCCGCGAGTACAAAGGTCTACGCCTATTATCAGTACAACACCGACGGAAACCTCGAAAACCGCCAGATCCTGATGAAAGTCGACCGTGCGCCGCGCCTCGTGCTCGACCCGGACACCGGCATCGTGA
>JAFXUM010000068.1 GCA_017524965.1 Lentisphaeria bacterium
ATTTCCAAGCTGATTCTTTCCCCATTGGTCGTCGGAACCGCGGTTGTTGCCATACCGGTTTTAGGAATAAAAAAGTTTTTAGACGATTGATTCTGTATTCTTGTTCGTCTCCCGAGTATGGAATATGAATAAGAATAACTGAAATCGTTGCGCTACTCCCTATGCTAGATTGGCAAAGGGAGTGGCTTTTTTCAATCCGAAATTCAGTTTCCGGTTCCCTGCGTTGAGGTGGGGCATCCGGCGGACAGAAAAGAACGCTGTTTCCCTGCCCGAAAACGGAAAACGGTCAAAATCCGGCAGGTATGACATTCCATGTCGCATATCATGGCATATTGTAGATGCCATGGTTCATTCTGCCGAGTCGTCTGCCGGCACGATCCGGCGTTCACAGAGTTCTCCGGCGGCAAACGAGGAGAATATCCCGGTATGACATTTTATGTCGTGCGTTATGGCGTATTGTAATTCGCATGGAGATGTCCCGGCGGAATCGGACAGCCGGGCGAAAGATGTCTCCGCATGAAACGGAATTTCATGGGCGATCCGCATCCGTCAGAACCGGGATTCTTCCGGATTCCGGTTTCGATCGGGCGGAGGACCGAAGAAGGAGAGAAGATCGGATGGATTCAAACGTCAAAGGAACGATGAACGAGCAGGGATATGGCTCCGCCCGCAGGAAGAGCGGGCGGGATTATGATCTTCCGCCGTTTGATATGACATTCCGTGTCGCATATCATGACGTATGTTAATGTCAGGAAACCACGAAAAAGACGCGGACCGTGTTCCGCCTCGAATCAAAAACCAGTCAGATCAAAAGAGAAAGGAAACAAGACCATGAAAAAAATCATTCTGGCCGTCCTCGGACTCATGACGTTCGCGACCGTCCACGCGCAGCAGACCGTCATCGTTCAGAAAACACCCGGACTTCTGGAAGGCATCGTGGATGCGGCTGTGGCGGTCGTCACAGCTCCGGTTGTTTTCGGCGCCGCTGTCGTGAGCGGCGTGGAAGAAGTGTTTGCTCCCGCTGTTGTCGGCACGACGCGGATCACGACGATCCCGCGGTATCCGGCGCCCGTCGTAACGGCTCCCGCGCCCGTCGTAACGGTCCCTCCCGCGGTCGTTGCTCCGGCTCCGGCCGTTGTCGCGCCGCCGGCCATTGTCGCGCCCCCGCCGACCGTTGTTCCGGCCCCGGTCATCGTCGCGCCGCCGGTCGTTTCGCCGGAATGTCACCGCACGCCGCACGTGTCCACAACGACCATCACCACGCAGACGGTGTCTCCGGGCGGAGTCGTAACGGTTCAGAGTTACACGCGCCCCGTCTCCGCCTACGAGACCGGCGTGCCGCTCACGCCCGTTCCGGTCGAACACCGCGTCGGGACGAGTCCGTGCGTCAATCCGTACATCTACCGGCACCGCTGAAAACGGCGGCGGATCCGTTTTTCTGAAGTTTTTTCACGAAAAAAACGCCCGTTGAATGCCCGGTATGACATTCTGTGACACAGGTTTTGCTTTTTAATTAAAGATGCGCCGGCGCGCCCACACGGATTATGGGGGGCGGAGGCATGAACGACCGTCGGCCCGAGTCAAAACGGACAACAACCGATCAGCGAACAAAGGAGACCGGATGCTCGAAACGTGATACCCGACCCGCCGGAACACATCGTACAAAACAAAACCCGCGACACAAGGAGAAGCGTTATGAACAGTGAGACGAACAACAGGATCAAAACCAATCTCGAACTCTACGACGAGTACATGGAAATGCTGCACAGGAAACATCCGGACACTCTGTATTCCCCGGACCCGAAGGAGTATGAGGAGGAGATCGGAAACGAGCCGAAACTGAGCATGGAAGACCTTGAAATACTCGTCAACAGGCCGCTTCCGGCGGACGCCGCTCCCGAAGACGTGGAACTGCACAAGGCGTGCAGGGAATTCTACTACGGCACTCTGGTCCCGAATGAAGAGTTTCTGAAGAGGCTCGAGGCGGGAGAATTCGACGGTTCCAAAATCTGCATGGGCGAAAGCGATCCCGGGGAGGACGATCCCGGAACGGCGGAGATCCCTTCTCTGATCGAAAATGAAGATGACAACCATTGAATCCGAACCGCCTTCCGGAACCGGGAAGGCATGAACAGGACCTCGAACCATACACGACCGAAACAACATCAAAACCAATCCACAAGGAGAAACCGACTATGAAAAAAGACTACACCCACATCCTCATCGTCCTCGACGCGTCCGGCTCCATGAGCTCGATCCAGGACGACATCAAAGGCAGCTTCAACGAATTACTGAAGAAACAGCGTGAGGAACCCGGCAAGACCGTGTTCGACCTCTACCAGTTCAGCGACGAATCGAAGCGCATCGTCAAATCCGCCGACCTCGCGAAGTTCCACGACGACCTCATGGCGAAGTACGAGTGTTCCGGCTGCACGGCGCTGAACGATGCCGTCTGCACCGCCATCGACACCGTCGGGCACGAGTTCGCGGACATGCCCGAGTCCGAGCGCCCCGAACATGTCCTCTGCGTCATCATCACGGACGGCATGGAGAATGCGAGCAGGGAATTCACGACGAAGGATGTCAGGGACCGCATCAGGCACCAGCAGGACGTCTACAAATGGGACTTCCAGTTCCTCGCCGCCAATCAGGACGCCTTCGCGGCGGGCGAATCCATCGGCCTCGACAGGGACGCCTGCATGAATTTCTTCGCCGACAAGGCCGGCGTGAAGGACTTGTGCCAGATGATGTATTGCCGCATGGATGCCGTCCGGCACGGAAAAAAGAAGAAATGATCCCGCCGGAAACGCCCGGCGTCCGGGGATCCGGGCGCCGGGGAAACCGTCAGGCAACAGAAAAACAGTCAGCAAACCGAACAGAAAAGGAATCGATCATGTGTATTATGCTTCCCCCGTTCTGGGGCCCCCTCTGGCGCTACCGCGAAACGCTTGCGATGCTGACCCCGTTTTGGGTGGCAAGACGCCAGGTGGACGAGATCATCGAACGCGACCGCAAGCTGAGCCGGAAACGCAGACACGGTTCGGACACTTCCTCCGGTTCCGGCGAAACGGATCAGGAGAGCGGTTTCACCGTTGAATTCAACAAAGGATTCTATTACATCTGGTTCGACCGCTTTTCCACGGTTTATCCGAGGAACGCGACCTGCATGCCGCTCATGATCTGTTACCCGGATTATATCGTCCAGAAATGCAAACTCCGCCGGGACCAGATCGAGTACATCGAGCAGAAAAAACGCATCAGAAGGTGACCCGGCCGGCTTCGTGAAACCGGGGAATCTTCGCGCACCGCCGATCCGACGGAATCGTTTATCCGGTCACGGAGCGCCTTCTTCGGGGAGGGCATGAGCAGGCATGTCCCCTCCCCGGAAGCGCTTTTCCGGCCGGTCCTGTCACAAACAGACGGACAGGGCAAAAAAACAGGCCGGGATCGTCTTACTTGAACTGCACCCAGTCGACGTGCATCAGGATGCCGTCCGGCATCGTGACGAAGAGATTGTGCACGCCCTTCAGCTGTTTCAGGACGGCGGCCGAGGCGTCCTGCCATTCGTCCTTTGCCACGACCGGGATCCTCGCGATCAGCTCGCCGTCCACGGCGTCCGCGTGGAACTCGATGGTCCCGCTGCCGCCGACGCGCGCGAACACATGGACGATCGCGGTCGACAGGTCTTTTTCGCCGAAATCCACGCGGTCGTATTCGATCCAGATCGGACGGCGGTAGTTGTCCTTGTTGCGGAACACAGTCTTCCATCCGGCGAACGGGTCTTCCGTGCGGTTGTATTCGACCCAGACGTGATTGGGGTCGCCGATGGCGGAATACCGGTCGATCTGGATCCGATTGGTCGCGGGCGTGATCCCCACGCCGCGCTGCGTCGGCACGATCTGCTGGATGGTCCCGTCTTCGTTGAACGTCAGGTATTCCGCGCAGATGGAGCGGTTCACGTCGTGTTCGCGGCAGTAGTCGTTGTGGTGGTAGAAGAAATACCACTGTCCCTTGTACTCCACAACGGAATGATGGTTCGTCCAGCAGTCCGTGTTCTGCTCCATGATCTTGCCTTTGTACTCGAACGGCCCCATCGGGCTGTCGCCCATGCAGTAGCAGATGCACTCCGTCTGCCGTTCGCACCACGGGAACGAATAGTAGTATTTGCCGTTGCGCTTGAACATGAACGGGCCTTCCTTCAGGCCGTTTCTCGGCACATTGTGGTTGACCGTGACGACTTCCGAATCCAGCTCGACCATGTTGTCCTTGAGCCTCGCGACCACGAGGGTGCTGCCCTGCGCCTGCCAGGTCAGATACGGCGTGCCGTCGTCGTCGATGAAGATGCACGGGTCGATGCCGTTCACGCCGGGGATCGGATTCTCCTGCGGCACGTACGGCCCTTCGGGCTTGTCGGCGATCGCCACGCCGATCGCGTTGCGTCCGTTCTTCTGATGCGCCGGGAAATAGAAATAGTATTTTCCGTTTTTGAAATTGCAGTCGGGCGCCCACATGGAATAGCTCTTGCCGTCCACCCACGGCACTTTCTCCTGGTCCACGATCACGCCGTGGTCGGTCCAGTCGAACAGGTTTTCGGACGAATACACATGGTAGTCCGGCATGTTGAAACCTCTTTTATTCCGGGATCCCGGAGGCGCCGGAATATCGTGCGACGGAAAAACATAGATTTTTCCGTTGAACACATGGGCGGACGGGTCGGCGGAGAACGCGCCGGAGATCAGCGGATTCTCCGCGAATGCCGGGATCGTGAGCGACATCGCAAAAACTGCGATACCAATGGATTCTGTGAGTTTCATCGTCTGTGTCTTTCCTGATTGAAACGGTTATTTCTTCGGCATTCTCGAAAATGCCGCGATTCCTTTCCGGATTTGAGGTCGTTCCTTCCCGCGGGAGCAGGCCGTTTTTTTACGTTCCCCGCCCGGAATGCTTCTAATATACATCCTTCATGTTTTGTTTGCAAGCGCCGGATCGCGCGGTTCCCCGATGAATCCCTGTTTTTTCGATGCCGCCGCCCGGTTATCCTGACCCGCGCCACTGAAAAAAAGGTTCCATAAAAAAAGACAAATGCGTTTTTTTATCGGGAATCAGCTTGACTTTTTCTTTTTTGCGCGGTATACTATGTATCAACTGTTCTCTCCGTTCGCATCCGTTCGGAAAAAACAGTCGCTCTTCCGTATTTCGATTGTTCCTCAAACCTTATTAACCCCAACATAATGGAGCTTTTCATGAATCGTTATGTACATTCGGCTGTGATCTCCTGCACAATCCTCGCGGGAGCACTTCTGCTCGCAACTTCTCTCTCCGCTCAGGCTCCGGCCGGCGCAAACGGTCAGGGCGGCATTGCCGCCGCGGGCGGCGCCCCCGGACAGCGTCCTCAGCGTCAAGGCATGGGCGGACAGCGTCCTGCCGGACAGCCCGGTCAGGGCGGTCAGCGTCCTGGCGGTCAGCCCGGTCAGGGTGGCTTCGGCGGCTTCGGCGGCGGCCCCGGCATGGGCGGCTTCGGCGGCTTCGGCGGCGGTCCCGGCATGGGCGGCTTCGGCGGTCAGCCCGGCATGGGCGGACAGCAGGGCGGCGCGGGCACTCCCAGCATCTCCAGTCAGATCAAGGAAAAGTTCCCGGAAGACTATGCGGAAGCACAGAAGCTCCGCGTGAGCAATCCGAAGGCCTACCGCGAGAAAATGCGCGATCTTCAGCGCAAGCTCGGCGAGTCCAAATAATCTGATTTGAACTCAACTGAAGTCAACCGGACCGCGACACGATCCGGTTGGCTTTTTTTACGGGTATCGAACTTGTTTCCGGTGGCTTTTCGCATCCGGACCACAGAGGTGTCCGCAAGTCCGGAGACGTTCGCGGCCTGACGGAAGCCATCGGCCCGGACCGATCCAATGCTGCGGCGCTTCGTGCGTTTGCTTTGACAAACGTGCGTTTCCCCTGAAAATCAACGGAAAAACGGGGCGCGACCGCGGGATCAACGCCCCTTGAAGAAATGCGGAGAATCCCCGCGATGTCCCCAGTTGACCGTTTCGCCGATCGCGAGGACGCGCCAGTTCAGGCAGTTCCGGCATTTCGCCGAATTCTCGTCCAGACACGGCTTGTTCTCGTAGAGCTGGTAACCGCGGCGGTATTCCGTGTCCGTGACGTTCGGCATCATCACGTTCGCCCCGGCGAGGATGCCCTGTTCGCGCCCGCGGTCGTCCAGCGCCTGAAGCGCGGTCGTCGCCGCGATGTTCACGTCGTGCAGAAACAGCCGCGTGACGGCGATCATTTTGAGCCCGAGTCTGAGCTGCGCAGCCGCGTATGCGTCCGTGAGCCTGATCCCGCGTCCCATCGGGGTGTCCGCGTGCGGCAGATACGGTCCCATGCCGATCATGTCCAGGTCCATGGCGCGGTAAAACTCGATATCGTGCGCGAGGTCGTCCAAAGTCTGCCCCGGCAGTCCGGTCATCACGCCGCTTCCGGTCTGGTAGCCGAGGCGTTTCAGCACGCGCAGACACTCCGCGCGCCGTTCGAACGAATGGTCCGCGGGGTGCAGACGGGCGTACAGCTCCGGCACGGAGCTCTCGATCCGCAGGAGATACCGGTGTGCTCCGGCGTCCCGCCAGCGGCGGTAGACCTCCTCCGTCTGCTCGCCCAAGCTGAGCGTGATCCCGAAGGCGTCGCCGCCGAATTCGCGGATGCGCTTCAGGATGCGTTCGATGTACTCCGTGTGCCGTTCGGATTCGAGCTCGCCGGACTGGAGCACCAGCGAGCCGTAATCCTGCTCGAAACACCACCGCGCCATGCGGACCACGTCGTCCTCGCTCAGCTGATAGCGTTTCACGTTCGGATTGCTTCGGCGGATGCCGCAGTAATAACAGTCCTTCGCGCAGACGTTGCCCATTTCGATGATCCCGCGCATGGAGACGGTTTTGCCGACATAACGGCATTTGAGCTCGTATGCGGCGGAGAAGAGTTCGTCCG
>JAFXUM010000069.1 GCA_017524965.1 Lentisphaeria bacterium
AATCGCTGCTGAAATCGCATCCGTCCCCGGCGTGACACGCGTCGACAACCGGTTTCTGCCGGACGACATCGCCGCCGTCCTCGGTTCTCTCCCCGCCTGGATTCCGCAGTTCCAGCCGTACACGGAACTCGATCCCGCCGGGATCGCCGCCACGGTCAAACGCAAAATACTGCTCGGCGGATTCGCCTCGCTCGTGCTCGCCGACCCGACCGGATTCGCGGCCTCGAAACTCGCCACGCTCGAACAGTTCCGTTCCGCCGCGTCGTTCCGCCTGAAAGACGGCGAGACGGCCATCGTCTCCCCTGACGGCCTGCACCGGCTTCTCCTGCTCGAAACGGACGTCTCCGCCGCCGACACCGCGGGCGGGCGCAAGCTCATGGACGGCCTCGAAGCCATCCTCGCGAAACACACGCTGTCCGGCGTCCATGCCGATCTCCTGCTCGCACACGCCCACTCCATCGAAAACGAGCGTGTCATCAAGTCGGACGTGAAGCTCGCGTGCATCCTCTCCATTCTCTTTTTCCTCCCCGCGATCCTGCTGCTGTTCCGGCGCGACCTGCGCGCACTGGCGATCCCGGTCTTCCCCGCGGCCGTCTCGCTCGCCGCCGCCGGACTCCTCGCGATCCCCGGCGAACCCGTCCTGCTCTTCGTGACCGCCACCGGCGGCCTTGTGATCGGGCTGGCGGTCGACTACGGTGTACACGTCTACATGACCATGCAGACGCCCTGCCCCGTGCGGCGGCTGGTCCGCATCGCGCCGTCTCTGCTGACCGGCGCGGCGACCTCGGCGGCCGTGTTTCTGCTGCTCGCGCTGACGCCGATCCCCGGCGTGCGGCAGTTCGGCGTGTTCATCGGGATCAGCCTGCTCGCCAGCCTCATTCTCACACTTCTGCTGTTCCCGTCCGTCCTCATCCGCACGAAAAAGCCCCTGCCGAAGCCCCGCCCGCTGAAGACGTTCTCCCCGAAGCTCGCGTCCGGCATCTGTTTCGGTCTGATGGCGCTGTTCGCCGTCCTCGCGGCCCTGCGCCTCAATGTCCGGACCGACCTCCGCCAGTTCGACGCCGCACAGGAGAAGCTCAGCGCGGCCGCGGACGCGGTCGAACGTCTCTTCCTCGACGGCCCGGCGCAGGGTGTTCTGGCGGTCCACGGCGCGGACGCCGACGAAGCGCTTCAGCACGCGGGATCCGTCTGCGCCAGCCTCACGGGAAAAGATCCTGAGCTGGCGGAATCCATCTTCTCCCCGACGTTCCTGATCCCAACGAAGGCCGAACGCGAACGGAACCTCGCCTCCTGGCGCAAAAACTTCGACTTCGACGTCTTCGCGAAGTCGCTCCGTGCCGCCGCAGAGGAGGAAGGATTCGAGCCGGACGCCTTCGATCCGTTCCTCGCCTCGCTCCAACGCGCCCTCGAAGCGCCCGACCTCAATGCGAATCCCGGCGTCTTCGCGCCCGTGCTGAACCGCGTGCTGCGTCCGGCGGCGGACGGCAGCGGCTGGTATGCGGCGGTCTTCCTGCCGGAATCCGCCATGCCCCTCGCCGAAGCTCTCTCTCCCGCCCTTGAAGCTGTCCCGATCTCCCGCGCCGCCATCCCGGCGCTGATCGTGTCCGACATGAAGTCAGCCGCGATGCTCCCCGTGATCCTCGCCGTGCTCTCGGTCTTCGCGATCGCGTTCGCCTTCTTCCGCAGCGTCCGCGACAGCCTCTGCGCGATGATCCCTGTGGCGATGGCGCTTCTGACCGTCTGCGCCGTCTACGCGCTCCTCGGCAAGCCACTCAACCTCGCCGCCGAAATCTCGTTGGTCCTGCTCTCCGGCCTCGCCATCGACTACGGCGTCTTCGTGATCGGCAGCGAACGCTCCGCGAATCCGTATGTCTTCCGCGCGATCTCCGCCTCCGCGCTCACGACCGCCGCCGGCGGCCTCACCATCGCGTTCGCGGGGCACCCGCTCCTGCACGAGGCCGGATTCGCGCTGATCCCCGGCGTGCTCGCCGCCTGGGGCGCCGCCGCCCTGCTTCTGCCGTCCGTCCGCCGAGGATTCGTCAGAAATGTTTCCTCCGCCCCGCTCAAATCGTTCCTCCTCGCGCTCATCCCGGCGTTTCTTCTGTTCACCACCGCCTGCCATTCCCTGCCATATGAATACGACCCGGTCCCGCCCCTGACCGAGACCGAATGGCCGCTTTACCGCGACAAGGTCCAGCCGCCCGCCGAGCCGATGAAACCGTTTGCGTTTCAGGGCAAAGTCACGTTCGAATACAAGTTCTTCAAGCAGGCGACGCTGTGCGCCGTCTCCTTCGACGAATCCGGCGAACTGCGCGTGGCGGCGTTCTCTCCCTCCGGCGGCAAGATCTTCGAGCTGGCGGGCACGGAGGACGCCCTCGCGGACTGGTGGTTCATGCCGATCGACCTCATCGAAGGCCATGAAGAGGAGGCCGCCGGATTCATCCTGGCGGACTTCTTCCACATCTTCAGCCGTCTGGATCCGTGGCGCGGCGTGAAAAAAGGCGCGACAGAAATTGTAAAAAACGACAGCAAAATCATCCGCCGGGAGCCCTTCGGAGACGGCGACGGAGAGCTTGTCAGCGAATTTTGGGGAACGAAATTGCCCGTTATGGGAAAATATTTCTTTAAAAACGAAACTATCGACTGGCAATCCTGGTATTTCCGGTATATTGTAAAAGATACGGTTATTTTTCCCGAAATCATCGTATACGACAATTATAAACACGGATACCGCCTGATCCTGACGGTATCGGATCTTTTTGAGGACAGCGAACCATGACCATCTGGGATGAAATCGACACGATCTTTAATCAGGCCGGCGAAAACGGCGAAGGCGACTGCACGTTCTCCGTTCCCGGCACCTTCTCCGGCTATCGCGGACACTTCCCCGGCAATCCGATCCTGCCCGGCATCGTCCAGCTTTCTTTCATCCGCCGTCTGGCGGAACGCCGTCTCGGGCGTGCGCTCCGCCTCGCGGGCGTCCGCCGCATCAAGTATCTCCGCACGGTCACGCCGGACATGCCGGTCACGCTCAGACTGGCGCTCGAACCGGGCGAGACCGAGGACACCTGGGCGGCAAACGCCTCGTTTCTGAACAGCGACGGGAAAAGCGTCTCCGCGGCAAAACTGGTCTTCGCTCCCAAAGAAAGCGCGATATGAGACATCCTGAGTTCAAGCGCTACTTCGAACGCAAACCCGGCGATCCGCCGCCGCTCGAAGTCAGCGTCACGCGCCGCCTCCAGTTCAGCGAGTCCGACCCGCTGAAGATCGCCTGGCACGGCAACTACGCGAAGTTCTTCGAGGCGGCGTACACCGAACTTTCGCACAGCTTCGGATTCGACAACCATCGTCTGGAGGAGGAACACGTCTCCGCGCTCTTCTACCACGACGAATACGACTACCGCATCCCGCTCCCCTGCGAGGCGCTTTTCCGCACTTCCGCCGCGCTCGTCTGGACCGACGCCCCGCGCATCAACATCGAGTACGCGATCCGGCTGGAGGACGGCCGCGTCGCCGCCACCGGATGCACCACGCAGGTCTTCATCGACGCCCGCGACTTCACGCCGCTGTGGCACATGCCGCTCTTCTGGGAAGAATTTCTGAAGCGCTGGAAGGAAGGAGCGTACCATCATGGATGACCGCACCCCCGTGATCGTCGACTGCGACCTGTACACCGCGTTCGGGCCCGGCGTGGAAGCCTGCTGGAACGGGCTTCTGAACAACCGCGCCGCGTTTTCCGACTGCTCAAGGTTCCACAACGACAAATTCTCCACCGCGCTCGCCGCCATGGCGCCCGGCGCGGACGTGAACGGCACGCAGGAGATCCCCGGGTTCTTCCTCGACTACCTCGCGCCGACCGCGAAGAAGATGCCGCGCGACGCCGAACTTTTCCTCGCCAGCACCGTCGGCGAGATCGAATACATCGACAATCCCGAACGCCGCTGCACCTGCGACATGCTGCTGGAACGCGCCCTGAAGGTCTGCGAAAAGGACCGCGGACGCATCGTTTCCGCCGCCTGCGCTTCCTCGAACTCCGCGTTCGTCTCGCTGAACCGCCACATCCGCAGCGGCCGCCTCAATTCCGCGGTCGTGATCGGCACCGACTACGTCAGCGAATTCATCTTCTCCGGCTTCGCCACGCTCCGCGCTCTCGCCCGGACCATCGCGCGTCCGTACGACCGCAACCGCGACGGGCTCCTGCTCGGCGACGCCGCCTCCATCATCAACATCTGCTCCGCGAAGAAGGCCGCCGAACTCGGCCTGAAACCGCGCGCGGTGCTCGCGTCCGGCGGCATGAGCTGCGACGCGGTCCATATCACCGCGCCCATGCCTCACGGCGAAGCGCTCTCCGAAGCCATCGGGCACGCATTGAACGAAGCCGGGCTTACCCCGGACGACATCGGCGCGGTCATCGGACAAGGCACGGGGACGCGCTACAACGACGACATGGAGCTTCAGGCGATCCACCGCGTCTTCGGCGAACGCTCCGTGCCGATGCTCTCCGTGAAGGGCGCGTGCGGGCATACGCTCGCCGGAGCCGGCCTTGTGGAAGCCGTGGTCGGCGTCCGCATGCTCGAAACGGGGCTGATCCCGCCCCAGACCTCACTGGTCACGCCCGAACCGGAGGCCGCCCGTTACGTCTCGACGGAGATCCGCAAACTCGAAAAACCGCGCGTTCTGTGCATGAACTCCGGATTCGGAGGGCTGAACGC
>JAFXUM010000070.1 GCA_017524965.1 Lentisphaeria bacterium
CACGATGCCGCGCACGTCGTATTCCTGCACGTTGTCGTAATGATAGACCGCGTTTTCCAGCACGACCGTCACGAGCGGCGCGCGGTAGGACATGCCGTGACAGCCGACTTCCTTCACCTTGTAATCGAACTTGCCCGCGCGGCGTTCCTCCTCGAAAGCGTCGAAGATGCGTCCGCTTCCGGCGGCGCGGCAGGAGGAACACCGGCAGATGCGGATCTCCGGCTGCCGTTTTTCCCTCGCGTCCGCCCGGGCGGAATCTTGCGCGGCGGCTTCCTCGTCGCGGACCATCAGCAGGAAATCCCGGACGACGCGGCCGACGGTCGACGGCGTGACGTGTCCGAAGATGTGCCGGTCGATCTGCACCGCCACCGCGAGCATGCAGCAGCCGAGACAGGCGACTTTGCTGACCGTGAACAGGCCATCCGGCGAGGTGTCGCCGTCCTCCGGGATGTTCAGATGTTTGCGGAACGCCTCGTAGACGTGCTCCGCGCCCTTCACATAGCACGCCGCGCCCACGCAGACCTTGATCTGGTGTTTGCCGCACGGCGTGAACCGGAACGCCTGGTAGAAGCTCGCCACGCTGTACACGCGGTTCAGCGGCACACGCAGACGCGCGGCGAGGTCGGCGAGCGCTTCCGGCAGCAGGCAGCGGTCGCGCCGCTGAAGCGCGATGAGCTCCGGCAGAAGCGGGTCGATGAGGTCAATATGAGAGCGCTGCTCGGACGTCATGGCTTCGGCTCCAGGCAGATGAGTTCATTTTCGGAGGTGCGGAGGATCAGGTTGCCGCGATGAAACGCCGGAACGCAGACGACTTTCTTCCCGAGGGAGTATTTGCCCTCGGTTTCGATCTTGTCCTCGCCGGGCGCAAACGCGTACAGATCGCCGTCCAGGTTGACCGCCACGATCTTGCCGCCGACCGCGACCGGGGACGCGTAGAACCCGTTGTCGAGGTCCTCCTCGTAGAGTTCGTGGCCGTCCTTCGCGTCGATGGCGATGATCGTGCCGCCGCTGCCGAAGAGCAGGAACTGGCCGCCGCAGAGGACGGGCGACGCCACGTCCGGCGCGGGCACGTCTTCGTTGTTGTACAGGATCTCGCCGTCCGCGGCACGGAACGCTCCGGTGAACGCGCCGGTGTTCGAGAAATAGATGACGCCGTCGTCCGAGGTCGCCGAGGTCGCGACTTCCCCGCCCATGCACTCCTGCGACCACAGCACTTTGCCGTCGTCGAGGCTGAACACTTCGGCGAGCATGTTGCCCGCCGTGAAGATCATGCCTTTGCCGTCCGCCACGAATCCGCGCGGGGACGACCACGAGGCCGAGGCTTCCCGCTCGGTCTTCCAGACCGTTTCCCCGGTGAACACGTTCAGCGCGAACACCGTCTGTTTCTCGTCCAGGTCGTACTGCACGACCAGTTTGTCGCCGAGCAGGAGCGGCGAGGACGCGTATCCGTACATGATGACGGGATCGGGCAGCTGTTTGTGCCAGAGGGTCCTGCCGTCGTGCCCGAGGCAGATCACTTCGCCGGTGGCAAAGACCGCGTAGACGCGTTTCGAGTCCACGCACAGGGTCGGCGATGCGTAGCCGTTGTCCTCCGTCACTTCGGGCGTCTTCGCGGGCGGAGGCGCGTCCGTTTTCCATTTCAGCTCGCCGGAATTAGCGTCGTAGCAGAATACGGCGTGGCTGGCGCCGTCGCCGCCGGACAGGAACACGAGGTCGTCCCAGATCACCGGCGAACTGTTGCCGGGAAGCTCCACCGGGCTGTTCCATTTCTCCTGGAAATCCCAGTTCGCCGGAAGCGCGTTGGCGTTCGGCAGGATGGACCCGCGGAACTGCGGCCACTGCGTCTTTTCCGCCTCGAGCGCGGCAAGCAGGTCGATCGTTTCGGTCGGGACGTCGGCGGGCTTGGTTTCATTGTTCTCTTCCGATGTGCCGCCCTGCGCGTCCGCGAGCCGAGCCGCCGGCTTGGTCTCCGCCGGGACAAGCACGATCCGCAGGACCGCGAGCGCGGCGACCAGCACGACGATCCCGCAGGACGCGAAGATCAGCAGCTGGCGGCGCTCCTTCTCCGGGACAGCGCCCGTGCCGCGCGGCACCTTCAGTTTCGGCGCAAAGACGAACATCTCCGCGCCGAAGAGTCCGCAGAGCACGAAGAACGCGATCCCGAGCAGGAGCACGCCCCGGCGCTGTTTGTCCTTCGTCTGGAAATACGCGGAACGGTACAGGTAGTCCAGGTCGCGCACGGTCTGCGACAGCTTCGCGTCCGCCAGGTCCTGCTGTTTCAGCGCGGCGAGTCTGTCCTGCGCCTGTTTGATCGGGGCGCGGCTCCGGTACATGTCATACGCCAGCAGCATGCCGAGCGTCAGGATGAATGTCAAAGCCGTCCATTGCAGAAACCGCAGGGTCCGGCGTATTTCGTCATTTTTCATGGGATTTCTCCTTGCGTTCCAGGGGACATGCGGCGTAGCACCGGCCGCAGCAGAAACAAAGCGACGGGTCGATCGTATAGACTTCCTCCTCCTTGCGGCGGCGCGCCTCTGCGATCAGCTCCGCCATCACGACCGCGCCGAACAGCACGCCCGCGGCGGTCGAGGCGAGCAGGACGCCGTTCTGAAGCTTGATTGCTCGGGCTCGGAGCTCTTCCCGCGTGGTCGTGGTGCTTTCGAACGCTTCCACAGCCTCGCTCCTGATCCCGGCGTCCAGTTCGCGGACCAGCCGCACGTCGCGGTGGAACGAACTCAGAACGGGCGCGCAGAAATACCCGAAGAGCCCGCCGGCGAACAGCGCGAACGGGATCAGGGCGGTCAGCATCGAGATGCGCCGGAATCCGCTGCGGTGTTCCGACGTGCTCCCCGCGCCCTCGGGCGGCAGGATCGCGCCGTTCGGACAGCCCTGTTCGCACAGACGGCAGTTCACGCATTCGTGCGAGGTGATCTGCGGTTTGAGCAGGGAGAAGTACGAGAAGAACCGGAGCAGGACGCCGTAGGGGCAGACATACCGGCAGAAGGGACGCGAGATGAAGAGTCCGGCGGCGAGGAAGACCGCGCTCAGGATCGCGAACGGCGTGGCGAAGTCCAGCAGGAAGACCGGCAGGTACGGCTCCAGGTAGCACAGCGGAAATCCGATCCCGTAGATCGCGCAGACCGTGAAGACGAGCAGCAGAAGCACCGGGATCAGGCGCAGGATGCGGTCCAGAGGACGCGGGACGAACACGCTCTTCCAGTGCAGCAGCTCCTGGATCGCGCCGAGCGGACAGGCTCCGCCGCAGAAGACGCGTCCGGCGAACAGCGCGACCGCCAGCGGAAGCGCGAAAAGCAGCAGCACGCCCGGCTGGATGTACGAACCGTTCGTAAGCCCCTCGGCGACGTTCTGGAACATTCCGACCGGGCACGGACAGGACGCGAAGAGGAAACCGAACACGGCAAGCCCGGCGACGGAATACGCCAGAAGCGCACGGCGCGAACGGAGTTTGTAGAAGAACCAGGTCCCGGCGGCGAGGAACACCGCGAGGAGCAGCACGCGCCACAGCACGGAGTCGGAGGCGAGTTCCTCCAGCGACATCTTCGGCAGCGTGTAGGATTCGAACTCGGGAGCCGGGAACCGCGCCTGCGCCGCGAACAGGAGGTCGAAACGCGGGATCATGACTTCACCTCCGGCGGCTTGCGGTAGATGTACGGATGGTCGGCTGGGACGCGCACGAACGCGTCGGCGGGGCACGCTTTCGCGATGCGGCATTCGTTGCAGTTCTTGCACAGGTCGCGCCGGACCTGCAGGAACAGCGAGCCGTTGCCGAACGACAGGCAGCCCTTCACGCATTTCCCGCAGCCGATGCAGCGTTCCTCGTCGATCTTGTACTCGAAATACGGGTCCTCCACGTAGGTGCGGATGATCGCGTCGGTCGGACAGCGCATGTTCTCGCCCGCCGTGTTGAACTCGATGCGCTTGTCCTGGTAGTACCCGCTGCAGAAGAGGCAGTAGCCGCAGGACGCGTACTGATGCACGCATTTCACCGCGGACTGAGGCAGGATGCACTCCGTTTCGCACTTGCCGCACTGCACGCATTTGTCCGGGTCGATCTGCCAGAAATACCCCGTCCCCGTCTCGGCGCGCTTCCGGAAAAGCGCGGCGAACGGAGCCGTGATCACGGCGAGGAATCCCAGTCTGAGCAGGTCGCGGCGGGTCATGAGCGTGATTCCTCCCGCGATTGCGCCTGCGCGGCCTTGAACGAACGTGCGGTCGGGTGGCCGCAGTATTTCAGGGCGGAGCATGTCCGGCAGTAGCCTTTCGGGTCCGTGCAGGTGTCCTGCGTCGTTTCACCGGAACCGGACTCCCGGCGGCGGAACACCAGCGCGGCGAGTCCGCCCAGCAGCAGGAACCGGGCGCTCCAGCCGAGGAATTCGCGGCGGTTCATGGTGGGGTCATGGTTCGTCATCAGGAGACCTCCCAGTGCCGTTTCGTGCCGGTGTCGTAAAGATGCACCCTGCCGCCGTCGCGTCCCAAGTAATAATTGAACTCGGAATCGGAAAGATTGTCCGTGATGACGCGTTCGAGCTCGCCGGACGGCAGATACACGCACGCGCGCCGGACGCCTTTCTCCATGGTCACGAACCGTCCGCCGGGGAGCGCGGCGAACCGCACGGGATTGCAGCAGCCGCCGAACGCTTCGCGGGGTTCCCACGAGGCGATGAAACGTCCCGTGGCGGGGTCGAGCTGTTCCAGGCGTTTGCGCCCGATGTTCGCCACCCAGAGCTCGCCGTCCTGCGACAGGTCGAGCGGGAACGCCGCGCCCGGCACGATGAACTTGTCCTCTCCGCGCGATTCCCACACGAGGCCGCCGGACTCCAGGTTCGCCAGCACGGTGCGTTTCGCGCGGTCCACCTGAAAACTCACGCCGTTCAGAGTGTGCTTCGGACGCACCGCGAACATCGGCGGTTCGAACGGGGCTTCCGGCACGGGTTCCGGCACGGTCCGGAGTTTGCGTCCGACCAGCCAGCCGAGCATGCCGAGGCAGAACGTGCCGCCGAGCCAGACAAGAAATTCCCTGCGGGTCATTTTCATTGCTGCACCTCATTTCGCAGATCGAGACACACCATCGAGGTGCTGTCCCGTAAGATCATAAGTCCTCCGGCGAACGCGATCGGCCCCCAGGAATCCGCGCCGGGCAGGATCTTGTGGGCCGCCAGCCGTTCGAACCGGTCGTCTTTGTATTCGTAAACAGAGAGCACGCCCTCGTCGTCCAGGATCCAGAACGCGCCGTCGGCGTAGAGATACGGGCCGAGCCCGAACCGGGCGTCCTTGCCGCTTTCCGACTTGACCGCGGGCAGCGCGGAAACGTCCGCCGCGATGAACTCGGCGCGGCGCGCTCCGGCGTCCTTCGGCTGGATCACGAACATCGTGTCGCCGATCAGGATCGGGGTCTGCTGTTCGGACGCGGGTCCCTGCGTCGGCTTCCATTCCTGTTCGATCGAGGCGGAGAAACCGTCGCCGTCCTTCTTCACTGCGAGCGTAGCCGAGCCCGCGCCGTAGCCCGCGGTCAGGAAAAGTCTGCCGTCGCCGATGGCGAGCGGCGTGGGCGCCCAGACCGCCGGTTTCCATTTCGTGCAGATCCAGAGCTGTTTTCCCTGCGTGTCGCAGGCGCAGATGCCGCCGATCCCGGCGTAGATATACTGTTTTGTGCCGCACAGCGTCGTGGATACGACGGAGGAGTGCGAC
>JAFXUM010000071.1 GCA_017524965.1 Lentisphaeria bacterium
AGCAGGAGCTTGTCGAGGACCTGGGGCGCTTTCTCGTTGTCTGAGTCGCCCCGGATGATCTCCAGCGACGGATTGTCGTCCGGCGGATCGCCGCAGAGCTCGCGCATCATCTCGTTGGCGCGCTCCTTGACCGCGTAGTCCTCGTTGCCGGAAATCAGGTAGAAAGCGCCCATGGGAGTCAGTCTCAGTCGATGCCGGGGATGAAGGTCTCTTTGCCGGTGAGGGAGGCGATGGTCTCCACGATCAGACCGATCGCGGACTCCACGTCGCGCAGGTCGCAGATCTCGGCGGGCGTGTGCATGTAGCGGTTCGGGATGCTGATGAGCGCCGTCGCCACGCCGCCGCGCGTCATCTGGATGGCGGCGGTGTCGGTGCCGCCGGTGGCGCGGTGGCCGGTGGTCATCTGGTACGGGATCTTATGCTTCGCGGCGGCCTTCAGGATGCGGTTCAGGAGCGGCGGATTGTTGTCGGCGTTGCGCTGGAGCTCCGCGCCGCCGCCGAGCTTGATGTCGCCGAGGAGTTCGGGCTTGATGCCGGGGACGTCCGTGGCGAATCCGACGTCGACCGCGATGGCGGCGTCCGGGTTCACGCCGAACGCGCCGGTGATCGCGCCGCGGAGGCCGAGCTCCTCCTGCACGGTGCCGACGCACGCGACGCCGACTTTGATCTTGCGTTTGGCGAGCTGGCGGAAGGCTTCGGCGATGACGAACGCGCCGATCTTGTCGTCGAGGCTCTTCGAGTGGACGCAGGTCTTGCTGAGCATCTCGAAATTACGGGAGAAGGAGATCGGGTCGCCGATCTTGACGAGCTTTTCCGCGGCCTTCTGGTCCGCGGCGCCGATGTCGATCCACAGGTCTTCGATCTTCGGAACCGCCTTGCGTTCGTCCGGGGTCTGCAGATGGATCGGCTTGCGTCCGATCACGCCGGGGATGTGGCCTTTTTCCGTGAGGATCTCGACGCCGGTGCCGGGGAGCGTGAGCGGGTCGATGCCGCCGACGGGACGGAACGAGACCAGGCCCTGCGGCATGATGCTGACGACCTGGAAACCGATCTCGTCGTAGTGGCCGGACAGCATGAACTGGAACTTCGCGTCGGGATTGAGGCGCGCGATGGTGTTGCCGAGCACGTCCGTGCGGATGTCGTGCGCGAACGGCTTGAGGTAGTCGCGGTAGACTTTCGCCTGTTCGAACTCGAACCCGGAGGGTCCGCAGGTCATCAGGAGTTCTTCGAGAAACTTTTTCGCTTTTGCGTCGATCATGGTGATATCTCCAGAATTGAGGGGGTTGATGTGTCGGTTTTCAGGTGCGGCGGGTCACGGTTCCTGCGCGGCTGCGTTCAGCGGCACGCCGAGGTCGCTGTATTCGCGCAGCTCGCCTTCCGGCTTGCCGTCGCGGAAGAAACAGTCGCTCGCGATCATGCCGTTTTCGTGGTAGTGCCGGGTCAGGCCGTGCAGGACTTTTTCGCCTTTGTCATTGTATTTGAACTCGTGGTAGACCTTCGGCGCGCCGCTTTCGGAGAAGCGTTCCGTCTCCGTCTCGACGTCGAAATCGTCCGCGAGCTTTTTGAAAATCTTCAAGGCGTTTTCATAGTCGTTCTTCAACAGGCAGGTGCGGAGGTCTTTCGCGGTCTGCATGCCCTGTCCGGGCGGCTGGTCCAGCGCCAGAAACGCCGCCCGGTTCACGACGTCGGCGGTGCCGGTCCCGCTCCCGGAGCCGGTCTTGTCCTGATGGAAGAAAAAGCCGACGAACAGCACGGAGGACGGATTCTCAAGCAGGTATTTCGAGAAGAGGCGTTCCATCGGCGAGCCGGGCACCATAAAATGCGTGGATTCGCCGTCAGCGTCCACAACGGTCTCGTGGATCGCGCCGCCCACGGTGAATCCTCGCTGGAACCGGGCGGGCGTCACGGAGGAACACGCCGAAACGAGCACGGCGGAAGCGAACATCAGGGCGGTCAGAAAGAAACGCTGGAACATGATTTGCGGACTCCGGGATTCGGGATATTTTTCTATTTACAAGAGTAATGTACCACAAAAGACGGATTTTTCAAGCGGAAAAGGGCAGTCGCGGGAAAAAGAATGCGCCGGGCGGTCACTTCGACGGCGACGCGGTGCGCCAGTAGCTGTTGAAAATCGTGCGCAGGGACGTCCGCTGGGCGTTGTTCTGCGGATTGAGGCAGTGGCGCGCGGCGAAGAAGACCGTGCCGGAGACTTCTTTCCTCAAAACGAGGTAGAGGACCTGGTTGGAGATCTCGTTCGGCGACTCCATGCCGGCGGTCACGCCGGCGTTGTACACGCCGATCCCGGCGTACAGCTTCACGTTCGTGCCGCGCACGAGGTCGGCCCACCAGTTCACGATCCCGGCGAACGGCGCGACCTTGTTCGCGAATCCCCAGTTGATCTGCGGGATCACGAAGTCGATCCAGGAGTTTTTCACCCACTTGCGGACGTCGGCGAACGACTGGGAATACGCCTCGACGCCTCTGGACAGGGAGCCGTCCGGATGCGCCTCGGACCGGTTCGCCCAGATGCCGACCGGGCTGATCCCGAACGGGATGGACGTGCCGTTCAGGCGGTTGAACGCGCGAACGGTGCCCGCCACGCTCCGGACCAGGAGCTCGGTGTTGGCGCGGCGCCAGTCGGCGAGCGTCTGGCCTTTTTTCCCGAATCTGCGGAACGTGGCGGCGTCGCAGGCGTCGTCCACTCCGATCGGGTAGAAATAATCGTCGAACACGATCCCGTCCGGACGGTATTGTTCCAGCACCTCGCGGACGCTGTTGACGACATGCGCCACGACCTCGGCGCGTCCGGGGTCCAGGAAGAAAAACGAGAGGTTCGTCTTCTTGTTGTCCCAGCGCACCACGAGTCCGGGATTCTTCCGCGCGAAATTGCCGCTCGAAAGCGTCTTCAGATATGTGGAGGCCGCGGATGTATTGACCTGACCGACCCGGTACGGGTTCATCCACGCGTAGAACTTCAGGCCGCGGCGGTGCGATTCGGCGATCATGAACGCCATCGGATCGAACCCGCCTTCGTGCGCTTTTCCCTCCTCCCCGGTCAGCCAGCGCGACCACGGATTGATCGCGGACGGATAGAGGGCGTCGCAGGTGGGGCGCACCTGGAACATGATGGTGTTGAACCCCATGGCGGCGATTCGGGCGGCGAGCGAACGGAACGTGGTCTGAAACTCCGCCGCGGTTTCATGTTTCGGGAAGTCAAGATTGAATGCGGTCGCGACCCAGATGCCGCGGAATTCGTTTGGCTTGGCCGTGTA
>JAFXUM010000072.1 GCA_017524965.1 Lentisphaeria bacterium
ATCTGCGTGGTGCTGATGTCGGCGTGCCCGAGCATCTCCTGGATCACGCGCAGGTCCGCGCCGTTTTCGAGCAGATGGCTCGCGAAGGAATGCCGCAGCGTGTGCGGATGGATGTTCTTCGTGATCCCGGCGAGGCGCGCCGCCTCCTTCACGATCATCCAGACGCGTTCGCGGTCGAGTTTCTTTCCGTGGTTGGACAGGAAAAGCTGCGGCGCGGCGCCGTCTCCGGCGAGCTCGGGACGCGCTTTTTCGAGGTAGCGTTTCAGCTGGTGGATCGCCGCGTCGCCCATCGGCACGATGCGTTCCTTCGAGCCTTTGCCGAGCACGCGGATGGTGCGTTCGTCGAAGCGGACCGCGCCGAACCTGAGGTTCACGCATTCGCTGACGCGGAGGCCGCAGGAATACAGCAGCTCCAGGATGCAGCGGTTGCGGATGGTGAGCGGGTCCTGCGCCCGGGCGGGAAACGCGTCAAGCAGGGCGTCGACCTCCGCCACGCTCAGGAAATCGGGCAGGATGCGCCAGAATTTCGGCGAATCCATCACGTCCGTCACGTCGGCGGCGATCAGGCGTTCGCGGAAAAGATAGCGGTACAGGATCTTGATCGCGACCAGACGCCGCGCGATGCTGACCGTCTCCAGCGCGCGTTCGTCGCGGCAGTATTCGAGGTAGTCGATGATGGCGTCGCGTCCGGCGGCATCGAACGACTCGATGCCCTGCGCGCGGAGCCAGTGGATGTAGTCTTCGAGGTCGGAGGAATAGGCGGACGTGGAATTCCGGCTGAGGCCGCGTTCGGCGGTCAGATAGCCGATGAAATGTTGGAGTATCTTTTCCATGCGCCCCCCGGAGAGGCAATGCCCCCGCTGCGTTGTGCCGCGCCTTGCGACGGCACGGATTCCAGACATAAAAAAACGCCATTTCGTATCGTGCGGATACAAAAATGGCGAGAGCGACGGGATTCGAACCCGCAACATCCACCGTGACAGGGTGGCACTCTAACCAGTTGAGCTACGCCCCCGCAATTCCTTGCATGAAATTTAATATACACGCCGTTTCCGCAAAATGCAAACCGAATCCGAAAAAAAGTTCGAAAATTCAGGCGCAGCCCCGCGAAATGCCCGCGAAATGCCGCAATGCGGACTTGTAAAATGATAAAATGCGTTGTATATTCTGAATGTAATAATTAATTAGTAACAAACGGCTTGAAAGGCGGAATGACTGTGGAAAACAAGTTCGACAATCCCGACATGTCGCCCTCCGCGGCGGATGCGCCGGCGAAAGACGATGCCCCGCGCGAACCGGTCGCACGCCGTCTGAAGGCGGTCGCACTGCTCCTGCTGCTGGTGCTGATCGTGGCGGCGCTTCACATGTTCACGCGGCACATGCTGTACCCTTGCCACATCACGCTCCCGCCTGGGACGACCGTCGTCCGCAGTTCCGCGATCCCGGATTCTTCGCCTCCCGTCGCATGGCTGTCCCGGCAGAAATGGTTCAGGAAATCCCGGTACTACAAAAATGTCACACCATATCTGCCGTACCGGTATTATGTCATTCCCGATGGAGCGGAGACCATCGCGGAGCAGGCTTTCAGAGGTCGCCGCTACATGCACGGCGTCACGATCCCCGACAGCGTCACGACGATCGGGCAGATGGCGTTCGCGGACTGCAGCTCCCTGACACGCATCCGGCTCCCCGGCAGCGTACGCGAAATCGGGGAGGCCGCGTTTATCTGGTGTACCGGGCTGAAAGAGGTCACGATCCCGGACGGCGTTACGAAGATCGGAAAAGCCACGTTCGCGGACTGCAGCTCCCTGACCAGTATCCGGATCCCCGACGGCGTCACGGAAATCGGGGAAAATGCGTTTAACGGGTGTACCGGACTGCGGGAAGTCGTGATCCCGGACAGCGTGAAGACGATCGGACCCGGCGCATTCCAGGCTTGCTCGTCCCTGACAAGCGTCATAATCCCGGACGGCGTCACGGAGATCGGATCCACCACGTTCGCGAACTGCGGCTCCCTGACCGACATCCGGCTCCCCGACAGCCTGCGCGACATCGGGGAGGACGCGTTCAGCGGCTGCAGGTCTCTGCGCGCGGTGGACATCCCCGACCAGGTGGAACGGATCGGCGCGAAGGCTTTCATGGACTGCACCGCACTGGAGGAAGTCGTGCTTCCGGCGGGGATGGTGCGACCGCTGACCGAGGCGGAGGCGAAGCAGGAACGGGAACGCTGGATGACGACCTTGCCGGAGCCGGGACCGCTGCTGCCCGTTCCGTGCCGCGCCATCGAGATCCTGTCGTTCAGTTGTTGCACCAGCCTGAAGAAAGTCGTGGTCCCGGACGGCATCCTCAGAATCGGGAACAACGCCTTTTCCGGCTGCGCCGAGCTCGCCGAGATCAGCATCCCCGACAGCGTGACCCGGATCGAGGAGTTCGCGTTTTCCGGTTGCCGCAAACTGCCGCCCGTGACACTCGGGAAACAGGTCCGCGAGATCGGCAGGGACGCCTTCGCAAAAACCGATTGCCAAATCACGATCCCGGACGACCACCAGTATTACAAGTACGACGACGGCATCATTTTTTCCAAGGACGGCAGGCGGGTCATTTCCCTGGTGAGGAGTTCGATCAAACGGCACTAGGGACGCGGTGGAGCGTTTTTGCGCGGCGCACGGCGGGGAGGAGCATTCGATGAGGCAAGTGCGAGCTGCGCTTCCGCCGGCGTGAGCTTGCGCCACTGCCCCATCGGGAGGCCGCCGAGACGGAGCCCGCCGACGGCGATGCGTTTGAGCCTGCGCGTGCGGTTGCCGAGCGATTCCAGCATGCGGCGTATCTCGCGGTTTTTGCCCTCGCCGAGGATGAAGATGTAGCGGCCGGGCGCTTCGGCGCGGATGGAGAGCGCGCGGAGCGTTTCGCCGTCGTCCTGCACGCCCGCGGTGGTCAGGAGGCGGATGTCGGCGGAGGTCAGCGGACGGTCGGTCGTCACCTGGTAGGTCTTGCGCGTGCCGTGGCGCGGATGCGTGAGCTTTTCGATCCACGCGCCGTCGTTGGAGAAGAGGATCAGGCCCTCGCTGTTCTTGTCGAGGCGGCCCGCGGAAACGAGCCGGACGCCGGGGATGTGGATCAGGTCCAGCGCTTTCTTCGGGGCGTGGGGGTCCTCGGAGGTGCACACGTAGCCGCGCGGCTTGTGGAGCATGACATAGACATACGAACAGACTGGTTTGACGGGCGTTCCGTCCAGCGACACGCGGTCGTCCGGGCCGATGCGGACGGAGGGATCGGTGCAGACTTCGCCGTTGACGGACACATGCCCGGTCTTGATGAGTTCGGCGGAATGCCGCCGGGAAGCGGCTCCGGAGGCCGCCAGGAACTTCGTGAGGTTCGGGTTCGGATCGGGATCCGGCATCGGGTCAGTCGGCGTTTTTCGCGGCTTCCAGGGCGGCCAGGTGCTTCTTGGCGAGCTGGATGATCTCCATGAGCTTCTGGCTCTGGACGTCCGGCGGGAGGCTGTCGAACGCATCGAGCAGGATCTTCTGGTCGGCGGTCATCTCGATCTCGTACTTGACCTTGTCGCCGTCCTTCGGCAGATAGGCGGTGAGGAGCGGCTGAAGCTTCAGCCAGGTATCCTTCTGCATGACCTCGGTCTCGCGGCGCATGTACTTGGAGATGGTGTTCGCGCTGACGTTGGCGCAGTTCGCGAAATCGGTGACGGAGTCATAGCCGTCCGCGATGCAGGCGTGCAGGGCTTTGACGATGTCTTCTGTGATCTTCATGGTATCTCTTATCCCTCAGGTTGTTCAGGGATTGTTCTGCTTGTTCCGCGCGGAGAGCGCATTCCGGAACTCGCGCATCGTGCCGTATTTGGCCTTGAGCTCCTCAAGTCCTTTTTCGTCGGCGATGTCGAGCGCGTGCTTGAAATAGCTGGCGATCACATAGCTCGTGATCTCCTTCGCGGCCTCGTCGTCCGCCGCGATCTCCTTCGCGCCGGCGAATTCGCCATAGAGCAGCAGGTAGAAATACAGGGCGTCGGCGTGTCCGGCCTCGCCCGCGCCCTTCTTCAGGAGGACGAGGCGCTGCTTGAGCGGCAGATCGTCGAAATCGAACTGGAACGGCTTGTTGTCGACCATGACGGCCTTCACGACGCCGTTGTTGATGGACTTCACGCGGCAGATGCCGGAGGGGCCGTAGCCGATCTGCGTGTCGGCGAGGATGGTGTTGCCGTTGTAGGTGTTCTCGCGGATGGCCTTCGCGCCGGCGATGTTGTCAAGCACGGCCTTCGCCCAGTCGCGATACGGACGCGCGACCTCGGCGACGGCTTCGTCGGAGTCCTGCGAGTAGCGGTCGAGGTTCTGGAACCAGTCGGCGTAATCCTTTTCCGCGCGGTCGAGATGCTCGTGACGGGTCTGGTCGATCATGTGCCCGACGAAATACTCTTTTTCGCGGGCGAGGCGTTCGGAAAGCTCCATGGCGGTGCGGGCGCTCTGCTCCTTGCGGAGCTGCGCGGCCTGCCGGGCGTATTCCTCGGCTTTCTGTCTGTCCTGCTCGGCCTGTTCGGCGCGGCGGCGCGCCTCTTCGCGCGCTTCGGCGTCGTCCTTGCGCTGGGCGATCTGCTTGCGGAGCTTGCGGGACTCCAGGTCGCGCGTGGAGGTCATCATAGCCTCGTCGACCTCCTGGAAGACCGCGCGGAACGTCATCAGCGCCTGGTCCTCCTTCGGCTTCGTGGGCTGGTAGTTTTTGGCGATGAACGCTTCGCATTTGTCCAGCAGGCCGCGTTTGTCGGTCGGGTTCGCGCGGGAGAACGCCACGATCTCGTCGACGGCGAGCGTCATCGGGGTGTCGCGCTGCAGTTCGCGTTCGGCGGCTTCCAGCGCCTCCTTCTGACGGCGCTCCTCCTGGGCCTTGGCGTTGTTGAAGTAGAAGAGGATGCCCGCGGCGATCAGGGAGACGACCAGCACGAGGCAGGCGATCAGGATCATGGTCTGCGTCTTGCGGGCTTCGTCCTGCTGACGCTTCTTCAGGTTGTAGATGTTGCGGGCGCGGTCGTTCTGACGGTCGGCTCCGGCGTCGAGGACGGTCCCTCCGCCGGACGGACGCGCGGCGCGCGCGGAATTCTTGGAAACGAGGACCTCGGAATCGGTGGACGGCCCGGCGAGCTTGCCGCGGCGCGCGTTGCGGAGGTCGTCGATCAGCTCGGAGGCGTCCTGATAGCGCATGGACGGATTCTTCGCCATCATCTTCATAATGATGCGGGAAACGCTTTCGGGGATGTCCTTGTTCACGGAACGCGGCGGGATCAGCGGCTCGGTAAGGTGCTTCTTCGCGATCTCGGCGGCGGTGGCGCCGTCGAACGCCAGGCGTCCGGTCACGAACTGGTAGAACGTGGCGCCGAGGCTGTAGATGTCGCTCCGGGTGTCCATCGGCGCGCCGGTGAGCGCCTCGGGGCTGATGTACTGCGGCGTGCCCATGACCTCATCGTCGTCGGCGTCGCTCATGTCTCCGGTGACGCGGGCGAGACCGAGGTCGGCCAGCTTGGCGCGTCCGGTCGAGGTGAGCATGATGTTGTCCGGCTTGATGTCGCAGTGAATGAGTTTCTGTTCGATCCAGGCGTAGTTCAGCGCCTCGGCGATCTGCTGGATCACGTTCAGCGCCTGGTCCACGGGGATCACGCCCTCGCG
>JAFXUM010000004.1 GCA_017524965.1 Lentisphaeria bacterium
AAGCAGTATCCCATCATGAACTGCGATGCGGCGTGTCCCTGTTCGGAGGCCTTATGCCACCATTTCACGGCCTTCGTCTTGTCCGGCTGGACACCTGCGCCGATATAATAAAGGACTCCTAAACTGAATTGTGCTTCGGCACAACCCTGCTTCGCGGCTTTACGGAACCATTTCACTGCCTCGGCCTTGTCCCGTTCGACGCCCTCGCCCACCACATAGCAGCCGCCGAGATTGAATTGCGCCATGTCAAAGCCCTGTTCCGCGGCTTTGCGGAACCATTTTGCGGCCTCGTTCAAGTCCTGTTCGACGCCCTGACCATTGGCATACATCCAGGCGAGGTTGGTCTGCGCCGCACCGTAACCGAGTTCGGCGGCGGCCCTGAAATGCTTTTCCGCCGCTTCATAGTCTCCGGCCTCGTAGGCAGCCATGCCGTCCTGGTTGATGTCGATCGCCTTGAATAAGTTGAAAACGATAACGAGCAGCCCGAGCAGCGGCATCAGCACGGCAAGGCAACCCGGAAGTCTGCTCCAACGGAGAATGCCCGGCTTGCTTCCGGCTGGCTGCTCCGCCTCCGGTTCCGGCGGGGGTACCTTCCCCGCATCGTCCGGCGCGACGGCGGTTTTCCTGTTCTTCGCGTTTCGCCTGCATTCCCGGTCCAGAGTCACCATCCATCCCAAAGCCGCGGCCACACAGCCCGCCCCGATGACGTACCCCCAAAAACCGCCGAGTCCCCAGTCAAGCAGCCAAACGACGACCGCGAGAGTAAGCAGCGCCCAAACCCAATATCCGGCAAGCCACAAAACGCCAAAAATCAACTTCGTTTTGTGCTGTTTCATGTTTGCGACAACTTTCCGTCTCATTTTCGTGTTCGACATATTTTCAGCCCATTCAAGGTGTTGCTGATTGAGGATGATGAATTACTTTTTTATTATACCACGCCCCAGGCAAATAATCAAGCGGGAAATGCCGGAAATGCAAAGGAATCATTGACCGAACAACCGCTGACTTCCTGCCCGGAGCCTGCCGGACAGGGGTGGGACGTTTTTGAGGTTCATTGTTGATGCAGACCGGGATCATTCCGTTTTGTCGGATTCGAGTTTCTTCAACGCTTTTTTCGCCTTCGCATGCCCGCGTTCGGTGGCTTCCCGCAGCCACTTCAAAGCCTCGGCCTTGTCCTTTTCGACCCCGTCCCCTTTCAGGTAGCATATGCCGAGATTGTACTGCGCGCCCGAATGCCACCGATCGGCTGCTTTGCGGAACCATTTGACCGCCTCCGCTTTATCCGCCTCCACACCGGTCCCGTTCATATAGCAGACGCCAAGCTTGTATTGAGCGTTGCTTTCTCCCCGGTTTGCCGCGACGAGAAACAGTTCGATCGCCTTTTCCCGGTCCTGCTTTACCCCCTCGCCTTTAAAATAACAGTTTCCGAGTTCGAATAGTGCCTCGGCATCCCCCTGGTCGGCGGCTTTGCGGAACCATTCCGCCGCCAGTTTGTGGTTATACGGCAGTCCGCCCATGCCGTTGTAATAAAGCATTCCGACCTCCCTTTGCGCCTGCGCGACTCCCTGGTCGGCGGCCTTGCGATACCACTTGGCGGCCTCCGTATCGTCCGGGAATACACCAAATCCGAGGGTATAGCAATACCCCATTTCATACTGCGCTTCCGGGTGCCCCTTCTCGGCGGCTTTGCGAAGCCATTTCACAGCTTCCTCCAGTTCGGACTTCCCGTTGGGGGCAGAGTGCAGGCAGGCGTAGCCGTACCGGTACTGCGCCTCGACATCGCCCTGTTCGGCAGCCGCGCGGTCCCTTTTGTTCTCAAGCTCGCGCAACACCCGTGCCGTGTAGGACCATTTCGCCGCCTCTTCCGGGTTCTCTTCCACGCCGATCCCATGCTGATAACAGTACCCGAGGTAGGCTATGGCTTTCATGTACCCCTCATCGGCAGCCTTGCGGAACCACTTGACCCCTTCCGCCTCGTCCTTTTCCACGTCGACGCCGTTGACATGGAGGTATCCGAGGCGGTACATGGCGGAGGGATCGCCCTGTTCGGCGGCTTTGCGAATCCATTTGACCGCCTCGGCGGCATCTTTTTTCACGCCGTAGCCTTTGGAATAGCACAGACTCAGATTGAACTGCGCTTCCACATGGCCCTGTTCGGCCGCCTTGCGGAACCATTTGAGCGCCTCGGCGGCATCCTTTTTCACCCCGATGCCTTTCATATAGTAAAAGCCGAGATTGTTCTGCATTTTCGCATCGCCCTGACCGGCGGCTTTGCGGAGCCATTTCACAGACTCGACAAAGTTTCTGTTCTCGTCGTAGTCGTCGTAATACTCCACGAGCCGTTTCTGCGCCGCCAGATCGCCCTGTTCCGCCGCCTGACGGATAGCTTCGATGTCCTCCGATTTCTCCTGTGCGCCCGCCTGAACGGACCGCGCAGATTCACCGGGCGCATTATCGTCTGCGGCATATGCGGCGACCGCCGGAAAAACGGCGGCAAGGCAAACGAACATTCTGCTGATGATTCGTGACGACATACTTTCATCCCTTTCACGTTGTAGCTGATGGAGGGTTTGAGGAATCACATTTTATTATAACTCATCTTTCGAGAAAAATCAAGCGGAAAAATGCCGGAAATGCAAGGAAAATGCGAGGGAATCATTGACCGCACATCCGCTGTCGGGGAAGCACATCGGAGATGAAGGTGCGGAGCCTGCATCTTTACTGAAGCAGCCAGTCCAGCACGTTGAGTTTTCGTATGCCGTCAAAACTGTCCGATGGGTCTTCGTCCAAGGTCAGCAGATATTTCGGGTAGTGGTCGTGGATCTTCTGAAGTGGCGCAAGTTCACGTTGGAGCGTTCCGGTGTCGCGCACCGTTGCCGCGACCTGGTAGTATTCCGTTCCATTGGAATTCTCCGCCACGAAATCGACCTCCAGATTTCCGACTTTTCCGATATGCACCTTATATCCGCGACGGATCAGCTCCAGAAAGACCACATTTTCCAAAACATGGCCCACGTCCTGCGAGCGTCCGGAAAGAAGATGACGGCGGAGGCCGGGATCAACCACATAATACTTTTCCATCGTCTTCAACAGCTGTTTTCCCTTGACGTCGTATCTGTCCGCCTTGTATACGAGGAAACTCTCCAGCAATGCGTCCAAATACCTTTCGATGGTCCTCGAATCGGATTTGCGTCCGTCAGACGTCAGCGTATCGGCGATTCTTCTCGTCGAGAGTTCGCTTCCGATGCTGTCGAACACGAATTTCGCCACACTGTCCAGCATCAGCGGATCGGGTATCTTTCGCCTCTGGATGATGTCTTTCAGCAGGATGGTGCTGTAGATTCCCTCAAGATAGTCGCCAAGCTCCCTCGGCGAGTCCAGCAATGTTCCCGCATATGGGAATGAACTTCCGCCAACATATTCAGCGTACAGGCGGGGGTAATCGTTTCCTCCCCGCATTTCCACGAATTCACGGAATGACAACGGAAGCATCCTGATCTCCACATATCGCCCGGAAAGCATCGTGGCGATTTCATGGGAGAGGAGATTCGCATTCGAGCCCGTGATGTAAATATCGACGTTCGGGCGGATGTAGATGCTGTCGATGACCGCCGGGAAATCCTCGCACAGCTGCACCTCATCCACGAATACATATGTCATCCTACCCGGCTTCAGCCTGTCCTTGATATAAGAATGGAGCGCTTCGGGTTTTCGAAGCGGCTTGTTGTCCATGTCCTCAAGATTAACGGATACAATTCGATCCGCGCGGACACCCTGCGCCCGCAACCACTCCTGGTGCATTTCCAGAAGAAAAGACTTGCCGCATCGGCGGACGCCCGTGATGACCTTGATGATCTGCTTGTCGCGCCAGGCGCGCAAACGATCCATGTATTCCCTGCGCTCTATTCTCATTACTTGTCTCCTCCTGATAGTTTCGGTGATGCGACATTTAATATAGCACACAAAACCGAAAAGTCAACACAGTTTGTGTAATCAGCAACACAAACTTTGTTATATTTCGCGATTTGTGTATGGCTGATCAATAAATGATCCCACTTCCAAATTCCTAATGTCAAATCGTCAACAAGCTGTTGACGATTTTCACCCACCTGACTATAAAGCTCATAGAAGGATCTGCAATCCTTAAGATTAGTCGGAGAAAATCCTTTTGCATCAGGAGGCATTTCTCTGCTTCGGTCTTATCCTTTACCCCGGATTTTGTGTCGCATAGATGATTACGCATTTCGCGATCACATAGCCGATCATCGCGACAAGGACCAGAAAATCGTAGAGAAGCAGCAGAAACAGAGAAGTCCTGCTTCGTTTTTTCAGAAAGAACCACAGATTGATTCCCAATGCCAGGAAGAGGTTGCAGACAAACAGGGAAACAACATGAAGCAATGATTTATCCGCGGTCCGGACAAGCGGAATGACCATCAGCCACGCAAGCGCGAAGCAAACGATGATCGACACTTTTTTCGAAACGGATGGTTTTTGTTTTTCGGTTTCATTCATCTTTCACCTCATTTTCGTTGTGATTCGGTTGGATGTTTATAAAGGGAATGAAGAACTATTTTTCTTTGCCGCAGCGTTTTCTATTTCCATGCCGGGAAGGAATAAAGGATTCCTATCAGCTGTTCCTCGACGATACCTAACCCGATCACAAGAATGAAAACAAGGAATCCGAAAAACGTTTTCAGAGGACTGGCATGATATTCCACGGCATCCATATTCAGGCTTTCATCGTATGTGGCCTGGAGACCGTTGGAAACTCTGTGATACTGAAAGTACATTGTGATCACGTTCAGAAACAGGATTCCTGATGCCATGCCGCCCCAGAAGACTCTTATGCCGCGGACGAGGGAATCTCTGAATGAAAGGGACTTATGATCTTTTCGTATGATTTTGATGCCGAACAGCCACTTGCCAAACGTTCCGCCGAAAGCCCAAATGATGACGCTGTCCAGAATGCAAGCAAACAGTACCATCAGGCAACCACTGAAAACAATATTTGCAATGCTTTCTTCCTCCCAGGGTCTATCCCACACCAGGTAATTGTCCCAGAAAGAACTTATGCCCAGAAATAAGAGAACATATCCCACAAGAACTTTGACGGTAGCAACCTCGAATAAGAGATCGATCATCCGTGCGCCCCAGCGAAGGTCCGCACGTGCCGGGGGAGCATCGGGATCGACATCATCGACATCGCGGGAATGCCTCTGAACAAGTTTTCCAAGCGATTTCACGAGAAGGACCAGAAGGAAAACTCCGACGGCAAGATGAAAAACCAGCCTCAGTCTGAACATATTGGCGGACAGGGGTTCGCCCAAAGCCTTCTGCGCTTCGGGAAAACCTTGTTCCGCGGCCTTGCGATACCATTTTCTGGATTCCGCTCTGTTCTTTTTTACTCCAATGCCGTTTGCATAACAAACGCCGAGACTGTATTGCGCCTCGGCAACGCCCTGTTCCGCGGCCTTGCGAATCCAGTTGACCGCTTCAGCATCATTTTGCTTCGTCCCCAGCCCCTTTCCAGTGCAAACGCCGAGATTGAATTGAGCTTCTGCATGTCCCTGTTCAGCCGATTTGCGGTACCAGTAGACCGCTTCCACATAATCCTGCTCTGTCCCCAGTCCCTGGTAAAAGCAAAGACCGAGATTGGATTGCGCCTCGGCAAGGCCCTGTTCCGCGGCCTTGCGGAACCATTTGACCGCTTCCGCATAGTCCTGTTCCGTTCCCAGCCCTTGATAAAAGCAAAGACCGAGGTTGAATTGCGCATTGGCAAGGCCCTGTTCCGCGGACTTGCGGAACCATTTGACCGCTTCCGCATAGTCCTGTTCCATTCCCTGCCCTTGATAGAGGCAATAGCCGAGTTTGAATTGCGCTTCCGCGTTCCCCTTTTCAGCCGCTTTTCTGAAATGCTTTATGGCGGATTCGTAAGATTGTGCTTCGTATGCTTCTTTTCCCGCCGCAAATTCGGCATTCCCGTCGTCGCCTGACACCGGACAAGCAAAGACCGTCAGAAAAACGGCGGCGAGGCAAACGAACATTCTGCTGATGATTCGTGACGACATGGGGCTGTTCCTTTCGAGTAATGCTCAAGGTTGGAAGGATTCGTCAAATTGATCGGATGTATGATTAAAGCCCGAGCTCTTTCAGGGCTTCCGGCGCGTCTTTATCGCCATTTTCCGCAGCCAGGCGGAACCACTTCGCGGCCTCCGCCTTGTCCTTTTCGACGCCGAGTCCCTCGAAATAACAACCGCCGAGATTGAACTGCGCCGTGGAATAGTCCTGCTCCGCAGCCTTGCGCCACCATTTCACGGCCTCTTCGTAGTCCTTTTTTACGCCCGTGCCTTCAAAATAATACTGGCCGAGCGTGAACTGCGCCGAGGGAATATCCTGTTCGGCGGCCTTGCGATACCATTTCGCCGCCTCCGCCATATCCCGGTTCACGCCCAACCCCATCGCGTAATTCTGGGCAACGAGGATCTGCGCGACGGCGTGACCCTGTTCTGCGGCTTTGCGGAACCATTCCGCCGACTTGGTCATGTCACATTCGACACCGTCGCCGGTCTGATAGCACACCCCCAGTTCGATCTGCGCGTCAGAATCGTTCTCTTCCGTCGCCTTCCGCCAGAGCTCGGCGATACGGTCTTTCCCCGTACCTGCAAAATGGTTTCCGACATCTTTCCCGACATCTTCCGTTCGGTTGCCTTTCTGCAAATCATTTGTGAAATCTTCCGTTTTTCCGGATTCTTTTTCCGTTTTTCCATTGTTGCCGCACCCGGTGAAGATTGCGCCGGTCAGAACAAGCGCGGCGAGGTAAACGAACATTCTGCTGATGATTCGTGACGACATGGGGCTGTTCCTTTCTGATATTGCAAAAAAAAGAAAAGTTTCGTCAAGTTATAATATACAATATATCGGTTCCGGCGACATTGCAAGGGCGAAAACAGAAAAAAAAGAAAAAAAAGAGACCGGAATCTGTGCCCCATGAGGCGCAAGATAATCAGGGGGACGACTTGAGGGCAAACGAAACGCTCAACTCTCCGTTTCTTCCCCCTCCACCGGGCGCGCCTCGCGGTCAAGCGCCCCCCTTCTCCCCCTTCAACACCCCCTGCCATACGCGGCTCGCGGTAATGAAAAAGATGTCGTGCGCCAGCACGCTTTCCGAGGCGCGCAGCGCCCCCGGCGAAGCGGGAGGCAAAGCCTCCACTGCGGCAGTGCCCGGCTTCGCTCGGGCACGTATATCAAAAATGCAAGATAATCTTCCCGTATCTTTTTGCCCTCATTTTAGGACGCGTTGCGTCCGGGGGGCTCGCATTCGCTCGCCTCGGTGAACTCGTCTTCACGAGTTCGATTGATTACGGGAACGCGAACGCGACAAGCAGAAGGTATCCGCCTAATTCATCTCTTTCAGGAGGTCGGAGGCGTAGATATCGCCTTGGGCGGCGGCCTTTTCCAGCCACTTCCGCGCCTCGGCGTTGTCCGTTTCCACACCTTTGCCCTTGAGGTACAGATACCCCAGGTTCCGCTGGGCGGCAAAATCGCCAAGCTCCGCCGCTTTCCTGAACCATTCCGCGGCCATTTCCGGTCGTTCGCTCGTCGCATAAATCATCCCGAGCGCCCGCATCGACCGCGCATCTCCCTGATCGGCGGCTTTCTGATACCACAGAATCGAATCGGGATTCCATCTGTTCCTGTTTCCTTTGTAACCCAGCAGGAGTCCGAGGCAGAACTGCGCTTCGACGTCACCCTGTTCCGCGTGTTTCCTGAAGATGTCTTCAACCTCCACCCTATGCGTTCCCCAAAAATCACCCGCGCGGACAATGGCCAGCCGGATTTCGGCCTCACTGCTTCCCAGAGCGGTGCCTTTCTGGAACAAATACTCAGCCATGGCACGGTCTCTCCTGACTCCGGCGCCCTCGTAATAGAGCTTGCCCAGCTGAATCAGCGCGGCGACGTCGTTGTTCTCCGCGTCTTTCAGCAACCGCTCAAGGTCGATCCCCTCCGGAAGCTGTTTTACAACGGCTTTCGCCGCCTCCGTGCCCGGTTCCAGCCAAAGCCCTTTCGCCTTCAGTTCCTCGTCCGAAAGCATGCCCAGGTCCTGCACGACATCCGGATCCAGAACAACATAAAACAGGTCTTCCTCCAGCCAAAACGGTTGCGTCCGCCCAGCGGGATACTCGAACAGATCGTCAATGCCGTCGGGGTAATGAAAATGCGTGCCCAGACCACTCACCTCGATTTCCTTTCCGGCCAAAGGACCGTTTAAGACATCGGCATAAATCTTCGTCTCCGTGTCCATATTCCACCGGAAATGCGTCACGCGGAACAAGGTCCCCGGAGGAAGCGCGAAACGGATCACTTTTCTTTCCTCCCTGTCCCAGATCATGCCGTCGCCTTTGCCGCCGATCGAATACCCCTGCGAGTTCAGCTCCTCATACGTTTCCAAACTGGCCTGATACCCCTCGCTTGACACCTCATATCCGGAAAAATCCTGATCATAGGCATACAGCAAATCCGTTTTCCTCAGGTAATCCAGCGGATCCTGCGATTCGAAGTAATCGTAATCCACGCATCGCCCGGGCACCTTCACCAGATAAACATGGCCGCCCTCGTAGCCCTCGCCCGACATGGACCAGGAATAATAACACGACGATGCGAAAACCGACAGCAGCAGAAACATGCCGGTCAGCAGAAAAATGGGCAGGCGGGATTTGAGTTTCATCGTATTGCATCCTTCTTTTGCCGTTCCGCGGATAATATATCTTCCATTCTTTCGTTTTTCAAGCACGAATCGGTCAGATTTCACGATTTCATTCGGTCGGATTTCACAATTTCAGTCAGTCGGAGAGCGTGATTTCAGTCGGAGCCCGTCCATTCAGAATTGCTCAGTAGAACATCGGTCCGAACAGGAGCGCATGAAGAGTCGCGTGACAGGGGAAAAGCAGGATCTCAATGGGGATCTCGATGTCGGGACGATCCATAAAATGCCAGACCATGCACACATAGGGGAGTCCGATAAACGTTTCTTCCACGATGAAAATACAAACGCAGACGGCGGTGAACCATTCGATGCCGAATTCCTTCGTCCGAGGTGGCTGTTCTTCCATTTGCGGCGGGGGCGGCGTGCCTCGTCGGCAGAGTTTCTTCACGAACCAGACCAGACGACGGATGAGTTCGAAGACCAGCAGAAGCGGCGTCCCGCCGATCAGCAGCAGGTCGAAATAGACCAGCCCCCGGACGCGCGGACACGCATCGGCATCCCGGATCGTCCGCCGATCATCCGCCGGCTCGACATCCCCGATCACAACATCCTGTTTCGGTTCATCCTGTTCCGTCATAGTAGGTTCATTGTCAAACTGGAATTAGTACGATTTGTCATTTTATAAGAAACTATACATCCTCAATAGCGATATTGCAAATGGGAAAACGGTTATAACCATGTAAAAAACGGAGCCGGAATCCTGTTGTAGACTCCGGCTCCTGAGGGCAAGCCCTCAACTGCAGTAGTGCCTTGCTTCGTAACGGCACAAGGACAAGACTGCAGAAGTGCGCGGCTATGCTCGCGCACAATGCGATATCACTTCTTGCCGTCGAGCTCTTCGAGGGCGGCCTTGCGGCTGAGGCGGATCTTGCCGCTGCGGTCGATGTCGACGACCTTCACGCTCACGACGTCGCCTTCCTTGCAGATGTCGGTGACGTTCGCGACACGGTAGTTCGCCATCTCGGAGATGTGGAGCAGGCCGTCCTGGCCGGGGAGGATCTCGACGAACGCGCCGAAGTCCTTGACGGTCTTGACGACGCCGCGGTAGATCTTGCCGATCTCGGCCTCGGCGGTGTAATACTGTATCTTGCGCTTGACCTCTTCGAGGATCTCCTTGTTGCCGGCGAGGATGCTGACGGAGCCGTCGTCCGCGATGTCGACCTGGGACTGCGTGGATTCGGTGATCTCCTTGATGTTCTTGCCGCCGGTGCCGATGAGGGCGCCGATCTTGTCCGGGTTGATGTGGATGACTTCCATCTGCGGAGCGCGCGGACTGACCTCGGGACGCGGCGCGGCGATGCAGTCGCGGACGACCTTGTGGATCTCGGCGCGCGCGGCCTTGTTCTGCTGCATGGCGCGTGCGAGCGTGGCGATCGGGATTCCGGGAAGCTTCAGGTCGAGCTGGAATCCGGTGATGCCTTCCTCGGTGCCGCAGACCTTGAAGTCCATGTCGCCGAAGTGGTCTTCCGCGCCGATGATGTCGGTGAGGAGGAGTTCCTTGCCGGTGTCGTCGGTCACGAGGCCGCAGGAGATGCCCACGACCGGGGACTTGATCGGCACACCGGCGTCCATGAGGGCGAGCGTGGCGCCGCAGACGGACGCCATGGACGTGGAGCCGTTGGACGCCATGATCTCGGAGACGCAGCGGACGGTGTACGGGAAGTCCTTCGGCACGACCTGCGCGACGGAGCGTTCGGCGAGGTTGCCGTGTCCGATCTCGCGGCGGCCGGGGCCGGCGATGCGGCCGGTTTCGCCCGTGCTGTAGTTCGGGAAGTTGTAGTGCAGGTAGAATTTCTTGACGTTGGTGCCGCCGTAGATTTTGTCGGATTCCTGGGCGTCCTTCGGGCCGCCGAGGGTGGCGATCACGAGCGCCTGGGTCTCGCCGCGCTGGAAGAGCGCGCTGCCGTGGACGACGGGGAGGACGCCGACTTCGGCGGAGAGCGGGCGGATCTGGGTCACGCCGCGTCCGTCGGGACGGTAGCCCTTCTCGAGGATCGCCTTGCGGATGGTGGCGCGGACGTACTTGTCAAACGCCATGCCGAGGTAGAAATTGAAATCCTCTTCGCCGTAGGCTTCGAGGTACTGTTCCTTGAGCTGTTCCGCGCAGAGTTCCTTCAGCTCGGAGAGGCCCTTTTCGCGGTCTTCCTTGCCGGGGACGAGGCACGCGGCCTCGATCTTGTCGGAGATGAGCGCGATCATGGCGGCGTTGAAATCTTCCGGGACGAGGTGGAGCGTGGGCTCCTTCTTCGGACGACCGACCTTGGCGGCGAGTTCGAGTTGGGCTTCGCACTGCTTCTTCACGATCTCGTTGGCGAAGATCATCGCCTTTTCGAGCGTGTCCTCGGAGCATTCCTTCGCCTCGCCCTCGATCATGATGACCTTGTCCGGCAGGCCGGCGTACACGAGCTCCAGCGTGCTCTTTTCCATTTCCTGGATCGTCGGGTTCGCGATGAACTCGCCGTCGATGCAGCCGACGCGGACGGCGCCGATCGGGCCCTGGAACGGCAGGTCGGAGAGCACGAGCGCGGTGGACGCGCCGAGCATGGAGAGCACGTCGCCCTCGTTCACGCCGTCGGCGGAGAGCAGCAGGCCGCAGACCTGGACTTCATCGAAGAAGCCTTCCGGGAAGAGCGGACGGATCGGGCGGTCGGCCATGCGGCAGATCAGGATCTCCTTGTCGCTGGGACGGCCTTCGCGCTTGATATAGCCGCCGGGGAACTTGCCGGCCGCGGAATACTTCTCGCGGTAGTCGACCTGCAGCGGGAAGAAGTCCTGGCCTTTCTTCGCCTCGCCGGAGCAGGCGGCGGAGAAGACGATGGTGTCGCCCTGACGGACCGTGCAGGAGCCGTTGGCGAGGTGAGCGAGCTTGCCGGCTGCCAGCGTGAGGTCGCGGCCCGGTCCGATGTTGATTTTGACTGAAATCTCTTCCAGCATGTGGTACCTCCTTGAGGTGGTTTGGTGCCTCAGGAGCCTGCATGTCCCCGAATGGATTTTGTTCGGTCAGCTTGCCCGCGTGGAACCGCGGTATCAGCCTCCGCGCCCGGACCCGGATTCGCCGGGTTGTCCATGTCGGGAGCTGATAACGTCAATTCCACACCGGCCGCCGTCGAAATGGTGCATCCATTCAGTTTCAGGGCTCGCGTCCGCTTCGCGTTCCGCAATGAACGGGAAGCAGGTGAGCGTGGCTCCTGTCGGCGGTTGTTGGATTGCCGCCGCGTCATTTGACCGGAAAATCCGGCCGTTTTTCACGCGGCGGACGGTTTTGGTGAAAGGGTTATAATACACAAAATGGCCGCGCCCCCGGATTCATGCCGGGAACGCAACCATTTTCGCGTGTCGATTCAAAGAGCAGCGTGCTGTCACTTCTGGCCGCGGATACCGAGTTCGGCGGCGAGGGAGAGATAGCGCTCGTGGTTCTCTTTGGAGAGATACTTCAGCAGGCGTTTGCGGCGGTTGACCATGGCCATGAGGCCGAAACGGGAGCTGTTGTCCTTCTTGTGAGAACGCATGTGATCGGTGAGTTCGGCGATCTTGGTGCTGAGCACGGCAATCTGGACCTCGGGGGATCCGACGTCACCCTCGTGGCGGGCGTATTTCTGCATGATCGCGGTTTTAGTTTCTTTTTCCATTGAATTCCATTCCTGTTTGCGGGATTAAAACGAATTTTATCCTTTTAAGATACATCCCTTTTCGAAAAATGCAAGCCGGTTTCGCTTTTTTTTGTCATTTTTCGTTCCTTCCGGGCTTCCCGCTTGCATCGGCCCGCCTCGCGTGGTATATTAATAGGTTATGACATTGTAACCGAAACACAACATGCCCGCCCGCGAAACGCGGCGGCGCACCAACCTTCAGGAGTTTTCCCATGCTCGAAGCGCTGAAAAAGAATGAATCGTTCCACACCCGCCGCGGCCCCGTCGTCCTCGTCATCATGGACGGCGTCGGCATCGGCAAGTACAAGGAAGGCGACGCCGTCCTCGACTCCAACACGCCGTTCCTCCACAAGATGATGACCACCCTCCCGATGACCACGCTGAAGGCGCACGGCACCGCGGTCGGCCTCCCCAGCGACGCCGACATGGGCAACAGCGAAGTCGGCCACAACGCCATGGGCTGCGGTCGCGTGTTCGAACAGGGCGCGAAGCTCGTTTCCGCCGCCATCGAGAGCGGACGCATGTTCGAGGGCGCCACATGGAAAGCCCTCATCGAACAGGTCAAAAAAGGCGGCACGCTCCACTTCATCGGCCTCTTCTCCGACGGCAACGTCCACAGCCACATCAACCACCTGAAGGGCATGCTCGAACAGGCGAAGAAGGAAGGCGTGAAGGAGATCCGCATCCACGCGCTCCTCGACGGACGCGACGTGCCGGAGACCTCCGCCCTCGACTACATCGACCCCTTCGAAGCCTGGCTGAAGGAGTTCAACACCGACGGCATGGACTGCCGCATCGCCTCCGGCGGCGGACGCATGGTCATCACCATGGACCGCTACAACGCCAATTGGGACATGGTCCGAAAGGGCTGGGAAACGCACGTCCTCGGCAAGGGCCGCTACTTCAAGTCCGCCCATGACGCCGTCGAGACCCTCCGCGCCGAGACCAAGGCGATCGACCAGGACCTCCCGCCCTTCGTCATCTCCGACGACGGCTCCACCCCGGTCGGCCCGGTCGTCGACGGCGACGCCGTGGTCTTCTTCAACTTCCGCGGCGACCGCGCGCTTGAGATCAGCAAGGCGTTCGACGCCGAAACGCTCGCCGAGTTCGACCGCGGCCCGCGCCCGGACGTGTACTACGCCGGCATGATGGAATACGACGGCGACACGCACGTGCCGAACCACTTCCTCGTGAACCCGCCTGAGATCGACCGCACCCTCAGCGAGTACCTCTGCGCCACCGGCATCAAGTCGCTCGCCATCAGCGAGACCCAGAAGTACGGCCATGTGACCTACTTCTTCAACGGCAACCGAACCGGCAAGTTCGACGAGGCGCTCGAGACCTACATCGAGATCCCGTCCGACATCGTTCCGTTCGAGCAGCGCCCGTGGATGCAGTGCGCGATCATCACCGACCGCGTCTGCCAGGCCATCGACAACAACGAATTCCAGTTCATCCGCCTCAACTTCCCGAACGGCGACATGGTCGGCCACACCGGCGTCTACCAGGCCGTCCAGACCTCCATGGGCGCGCTCGACATCTGCCTCGAACGCATCTACAACAGCGTGAAGGCCGCCGGCGGCGTCATGCTCGTCACCGCCGACCACGGCAACGCCGACGACATGTACGAACACGCCAAGGACGGCTCCGTGAAGCTCGACAAGAACGGAAACCCGAAGCGCAAGACCAGCCATTCGCTCAACCCGGTCCCGGCGATCCTCTTCGACCCCGAGTACCAGGGCGAATACGACACCACGCTGAACTCCGGACTCGGCATCAGCTCCATCACCGGCACCTGTATGACCCTGCTCGGATACTTCCCGCCCGCCGACTACGACAAGTCCATCGTGAACCTGAAGTAACACTGCAAGCAGTGTTGAAGTAGTGCCCGGCTTCGCTCGGGCACACTGCAAGCGGTGCTGATACAGTGCCGGGACTTCGCGCCCGGCACGTTTAACCTCAAACAAAGCGTTTCGTCCGTCCGCTCCCCGGCGTCTCCCTGCCCCATGCGCTCCCTCATCCTGATCGACTCCTACGCTCAGATATTCCGCGGATACTTCGCGGTCCGCGTGCTCAATTCGCACGACGGCACCCCGACCAACGCGGTCTTCGCAATGGCGAAGTTCCTGCTCAAGCTCCACGCGGACTACCCCGCCGACGCGTTCGACGGCGCGTTCGTCTTCGACCTCGGGAAACCCGCGCACAGGCTCGAACTCGCCCCGGACTACAAGGCGAACCGGCCGCCCGCGCCGCCCGACCTGAACGCGCAGGTCCCGATCATCCGCGACCTGATCCGGGCGTTCGGCTGGCCGCTCTTCGAGCAGCAGGCGTGGGAGGCGGACGACCTCATTTCCGCGCTCACGTGCGCGTTCCCGGACCGCGAAATCCGCATCATCTCGGCGGACAAGGACCTCGCCCAGCTCGTCAATGACCGCGTCGCCATGCTCATCCCGTCCCGCTCCGGGACCGGGTTCGAACTGCGCGACGAAGCCGCCGTGGTGGAGAAGTTCGGCGTGCCGCCGTCCGGCATCATCGACTACCTCGCGCTCGTCGGCGACACCGCGGACAACATCCCCGGCATCGAGGGCGTTGGCCCGAAGACCGCCGCGAAGCTCATCTGCGCCTGCGGATCCATCGACGCCATCCTCGCGAATCCCGCTTCGGTCGCCAACGAAAACCTCCGCGCCAAGCTCGTCGACGGCGCGGAACACCTCCGCAAAAACCAGGCGCTGGTGCGTCTGCTCCGCGAACCTCCGGCGGGCGCAAGCTGGTCCGACGCCATGCTCGTGCGCACCGCGCCCGATTTCCGCCGCATCCGCGAGCTCGCCGCGAAGCTCGACCTGCACAGCATCCTGCGCGACCTCGACAAAATCGCGCCGGAAACCGCGTTCGAGGATATCTGCGACGATCCCGACGACTTGTTCGCCGCCGCCTCAAAGCCCGCGAAACCGGAACAGCCGGCTCCCGCCGCCGAAAAGGCCCCGGAGAAGCCCGCTTCCGATCAAATGGAGTTCGATTTCTGACATGAATACCATCCGCGACCACCTCGAATCTGTCCGGGCACAGATCGCCGCCGCCGAAGCCGCAGCCGGACGCCCCGCCGGGTCCGTCCGCCTCCTCGCCGTCTCCAAGACCTTCCCCGCCGAAGACGTCGCCGCGGCGTTCGCGTGCGGCCAGACCTGTTTCGGCGAAAACCGCGTGCAGGAACTCGCCTCGAAGGTCCCCGCCCTGCCCGACACGATCGAATGGCATCTGATCGGCTCGCTCCAGTCCAACAAGGCCGCGAAGGCCGCCGCGCTCGCGAGCTGGATCCACTCCGTCGACTCCGAAAAGCTCGTGCGGAAGATCTCCGCGGCCGCAGATTCGCTCGGAAAAACGGTCAACATCCTTTTCGAGGTCAATTCCGGCGAGGAGAACAAGACCGGGTTCCGTTCTGACGACGACCTCCGCGCCTCGCTCGAAGCCGCCCTCGCGCTCCCCGGCATCCAGGTGCGCGGCCTGATGACCATGGCCCCGCTCGGGTCCGACGAAGCCGCGTTGCACCGCGTGTTCGCCTCGCTCCGCTCACGGCGTGACGCGCTCGAACAGGAATTCGGCGTCAGGCTGCCCGAACTCTCCATGGGCATGAGCGGCGACTTCCGCGAAGCCATCGCCGAGGGCGCGACCATCGTCCGCATCGGCACCGCCATCTTCGGCGGGAGGCAGAAGCCTCCACTTGGGTAGTGCGCTCAGCTTCGCAACGCCACGAGGGACAATCTTCCACAAAAAACATAAAGCGGGCTGCCCGAGTTGATTCGGACAGCCCGATTGTTTCAGGATGCCTGCCGTTCAAGGTTCAGCTCACGGCAAGCTCAACATGCGTGCTCGAGCGCAGCAGAACACTGTATCGGCGTACTCCGCGTGTGCCGGAGCGAAGCCCGGCACTGCCCAAGTGGAGGCTGCGCCTCCTCACTTCTTGAGCTTGGCGGAGAGGAGCGCCTTGATCTCGTCGTTCGCGGCGGCGTCCACGATCTTCTGCGTGACCTTCACGTTCATGGAGAGCAGGCGCTTGACCATGTCGACGTTTCCGGCGCGCGCGGCGCACAGGAGCGGGGTCTCGCCCGCCTTGTTCGGGAGATCTTCCTTGACGCTGTAGTAGAGAAGCTTGCGGACGGTCTCGTCGTCGGCGGTCGCGGCGCAGAGATGCAGCACGGAATTGCCGTCCTTGTCGACGCCGTTCACGTTCGGCATCTTGTCGGCGAGGAACTTGATGATCTCGGGGAACTTCGCGCCGGAGATGAGGACGGTCGTGCCGTCCTTCGCAGTGGCGGCGAAGTTTGCCTTCTTGTTCACCATGAACTTCACGAGCGCGGCGTTTCCGCTGGAAGCGGCGCAGTGGAGCGGGGTCAGGCCGTCCTTGTCGGCGAGGTTGATCTCCGCCTTCTTTTCGAGCAGGAAGTTCACGGTGGAAGCCTTCCCGCGTGCGGCGGCGTAGAAGATCGGCGTGCGGCCGTTCTCCGCGATGGCGTTCACGTCCGCGCCGGCCTGAACGAGGTCCTTCACCATGTCGAGGTTGCCGCGGGCGGCGGCCTGATGCAGCGGCGTGAGCCCGGCCTTCGTGGCGACGGTCGGATCCGCGCCGTAGGTCACGAGGTTCTTCACCATTTCATACGTGCCGGCGCGCGCGGCGTCGTACAGCGGGGTCGCGCCGGTCTTCTTGATCTGGGTGCGCGGAGAGCACGCGCGGACTTTCAGCAGGTAGGTGATGATGCCGTCCTGTTTCTTCAGCACAGCGCAGTGGAGCAGCGACATGCCGGAATTGTCCACGGCGTTCGGGTCGACCTTGCTCTTCCCGGCCTTATCGAGGCTGTTCAGGAGCGTGAAATTGCCGTTTTCGACGCAGTAGAACGCGGGCGTGCGGCCCTTTTCGTCCTTCGCGTTGACCTCGGCGCCTTCCTCGATCTTCGCGAACGCGCTTTCCCAGTCCTTGTCCTTCAGGTACTCAAACATCTCGGCGTTGAGTTTGGCCCTGCGTTCGGCCTCAGCGCGCGCGGCGTCGTCCATCGCGTGCTCGGCGCGAATCTTCTCGACCGCTTCCTGCTGAGCCTGGAGAGCTTCCTCGCGCGCCTGAACGCGCTGTGCGCGCTCCTCGTCGTCGATGCCCTCTTCGTCCGGGTCCGGGGTCTCGGCCAGCGGCACGGGGATTTCCTCCTCGCCGATCTTGACGTAGATGGTCCCGTCCTCGTCGACGCGGATACTGATTTCGGCCTGTTCGCCGGCTTCCCCGCCGGTTTCTTCGCCGGTTCCGGCTTCCTCGCCTTCCGCGGCGGTTTCCTGTTCGGTTTCTTCGGCCTGGACGGCGTCTTCCTGTTCTTCGGTATCGGAATCATCCGCGATGACCGCGGGGACAGTAATAAGCGCGAGAGCCAGGGAGACTGCTGCCGATTTCAAAATGAGTTTCTTATTCATGGTATCGGGTCTTTCTTTGGCTGTGGGTGAATGGTTTCGGGCGGAGGAACACGGGCGGCCGCACGGGGGCGCGGCGCAAAACGCGCGTGTCTTTGGTAGTATTATACAGCAGAAAACGCAAAATGCAAGCCCGAAACCCGAAAAAATCGTATATTTTTCCGAAAAAATCGTATTTCCGAAATATTTTTTCGTCATTTTCCGGCGATTATCCGCCCTTTAGACGGCCTGGAGATCGACGTCCTCATTTTCCGCGAATTCGTCCGCTTTCGATTTGACTTTTCCCGCAAACAGGCTATCTTTAATTCAATATACCCTTTCCGTGGAAAAAGAACAACGACGAGAAACAAGGAGTCCGGCATGGAGCAGTCCGCATTTGTCATGAAGCTGAAACCCGGCGTGATCGAGGAATACAAACGCCGTCACGACGAGATCTGGCCCGAGGTCCTGAAGGCGCACACGCTCGCCGGGATCCGCGATTACTCCATCTTCTACGACCCGGAGACGCTGATGCTCTTCGCCGTGCGCCGCCTCACGGCCGGCGAGACCACGGAGACACTGAAGGAGGAAGCCTGCATCCGCAAGTGGTGGGACTACAACGCCGACCTCATGGAGTGCAAACCCGACAACGAGCCGGTTTCGCGCCCGCTCCGCCTCGTCTTCCACATGGACTGACCTTTCAAGCATTCAACTGGAGTACCGATCATGAACAGACGCCATATCGCCGCAGCGGCCGCAGCGCTGCTCGCCGCCGTTTCCGCACAGTCCCTCCTCGCCGACGAGGTCCGCGAGTGGGAGGACCAGAGCATCAACTACGTGAACACCGAGCCCATGCGCCCGGACTGCATCGTGCCGGAGGGAAAGGACGCCATGCTCCTGAACGGCGACTGGAAATTCCACTTCTCCCTCACGCCGGAGACGCGCCCGGCCGACTTCTTCAAGAAAGATTTCGACGTTTCCGCCTGGGATACGATCAAGGTGCCGTCCACGTGGGAGCTCCAGGGCTACGGCACGCCGCTGTATTCCGGCTGGGAATACCCGTTCAAGGTCGATCCGCCGTTCGTGACGAAGGAGCCCGCGCGCGAAAAGACGTCGTTCCTCGAGCGCAACCCGGTCGGCTCGTACGTGCGCGAGTTCGACCTGCCGGAAAACTGGCTCCACGAAAGCCAGGTCTTCGTGCGTCTGAACGGCGTGGCGTCGGCGTTCTACCTGTGGATCAACGGCGAGAAGGTCGGCTACGCGGAGGATTCGTTCAGCCCGGACGAGTTCAACATCACGAAATTCCTGACCCCCGGGAAGAACACGATCGCGGTCGAGGTGTACCATTTCTGCGACGGCTCCTATCTGGAGGACCAGGATTTCTTCCGGTTCTCCGGCATCTTCCGCGACGTGGTGCTGTTCCGCACGCCGGACGTCGCCATACGCGACATCTTCGTCCGCCCGCTGCTCGACAAGTCCGACTACAAAACGGGCGTGCTCGACGGCGAGATCACGCTCAGAAACTACGGCAATATCGAGGACGACCGCCGCTTGTACGGGCTCCTGCACAGCCCGGACGGCGAGCTGGCCTACAGCTTCTCCCTGCCCTTCCGCCTCGAACCGGGCGAGGAAAAAGTCGTCTCGCTGAACGGCATCCGGTTCCCGGACGTGAAGGCGTGGACCGCCGAAACGCCGAACCTGTACCGGCTTGACCTCGGGATCGAAAGCGACGTCCACCGTCACAAGCAGGACCTGAGCATGAACATCGGATTCCGCACGGTCGAGATCGGCCCGCGGAACGAACTGCTCGTGAACGGACGCGAAGTCATCCTGAAGGGCGTGAACCGCCACGAGACGCACCCCGACCTCGGCCGCGCCCTCACGCACGAGGTCATGGAGCAGGACGTCAAGCTCATGAAGGCGAACAACGTCAACACCGTCCGCACCTCGCACTACCCGAACGATCCCTACTGGTACGAACTCTGCGCGAAGTACGGCCTGTACGTGGTCGCCGAGGCGAACATCGAGTGCCACGCGCACCAGGTCCTCACCGAAGACCCGAAGTGGACGCAGGCGTACGTCGAACGCAACCTGAACAACGTCCTCCGCCTCAAGAACAACCCCGCGATCATCTTCTGGAGCCTCGGCAACGAAAACGGCTGGGGCGAGTGCGCCAACCTCGTCGCCGCCTCGAAGGAAGTGCAGAAGATCGACGCCACCCGCCTCATCCACGCCTGCGAGCTCGGCTACCGCCCCGGCCTCACCGACATGGGCAGCACCATGTACCCGTCGGTCGATTCCGTGAAGAAGATCGGAAGCGACCAGGAGCACGCGAACTGGAACTGGGCGGCGCCCGAAAAGACCCGCGCGAAGACCGGTCCGTTCTTCGTCTGCGAGTTCGCGCACAGCATGGGCAACGCCCTCGGCAACTTCAAGGAATACATCGACCTCTACGAGCAGTACCCGAACCTCATCGGCGGCTGCATCTGGGACTGGGTCGACCAGGATATGCGCGCGGAGCGCCAGGAGGACGGCAAGTACAAGGCCGCCCCGTTCACCGGATCCGCCCTCGCCTTCGGCGGCATGTTCGGCGACAATCCCGGCGACGGCAATTTCTGCGACAATGGCGTGATCTTCGCCGACCGCACGAAGAGCGCGAAGCTCCGCGAGATGAAGCGCGTCTACCAGTACGTCAAGTTCGAGCCGCAGACGCCCGCGCCGAAGGATTCCGGCTTCTTCTCCGTCAAGCTCACCAACAGGTATTTCCACAAGGACCTCGCCGGGCATACCCTCGTGGTCCTCTACGCCGGCGGTCTCCGCGACAACGGCAGACGCATCTGGAGCGCGCATCCGGTCCCGGCGCTCGCGCCCGGCGAATCCGTCGTCATGAACTGCGCCTATCCGCCGCAGGTCGCCGGAAAGGACGAAGCACCCGCCATGCTTCTGCTCGTGTTCGACACCCCGATCAGAATCGGCACGGCGCGGCTGCTCACGCAGTTCAATTTCCTGCGGACTCCCGACGTGATCGACCTGCTGGACGCCGGCAGGCTCGACGAGTTCGTCGACGCCTCCGTCGCGACGTATTCCGTGGACGGCGCGGCGTATGAGACGCCTGCCTCCGCGAAAAAATCCAGGAAGTCCGCCGAGCTCACGGTGAACGAGGACGAGGAGAACGGCATCACGGTCAAGGGCGACGGCTTCGAGGCCGGATTCCGCGACTACGACCTCGTTTCGCTCGTTTATGACGGGAAAGAAGTCCTGAAGGGCAGTCCGCGCCCCGAGATCTACCGCGCGCCCGTCGACAACGACAAATGGATCTTCGACAAGGAGCCGGGCAAAAGCCTGAACGGGAAAGTCAAGCCGGTCCTCCCCGCGACGGACGAAGAAAAGAAAAAGGCGGAGGGCGACTTCACCTGGGAAAGAACCGAGGACGGCGGCGTCAAGGTCGCCTCGAATCAGTGGTTCACGCTCGCCGGGAAGACCGGCTATATCGTCCGCACGGTCTGGGACATCGCATGCGACGGGACGGTCACGGTCAAAGCGCTCGCCATCCCGGTGGCGGCGGATTCTGCTTCCGTCTACCGCAACGGCTTCACATGGGTCCTCGACGGCGCATACAGCCGCGTCTCCTACCTCGGATACGGCCCGCACGAGAACTACCGCGACCGCAGGCACGCCGCGTGGTTCGACCGCTTCAGCACGACCGTGCAGGGCATGATCGAGCCCTACGTGAAATCGCAGAGCTACGGCAACCGAATCGGCACGAAGAACGTGATCCTGTACGGCGACGACAAGGACCTCCCCGCGATCTCGTTCACCGTCCTCAACAACACCGCGGACGGCAGGGAGATCTCCGGCGCGGAATTCTCCGTTTCCCCGTGGACCGAGGACGAGATCGCCGAATCCTACACGCGGGACCGTCTGCCCGCCCCCGGCGAAAAGACCGTGCTGCACCTGGATTCCGTCACGTCCGGCCTCGGCGGCGCGAGCTGCGGCCCGGAACCCCTCCCCCAGTACAAGGTCGGAGTTTCCAAATTCATGCTCGAGTACGTGATCGCACCGTACAAAGGCAAGCTGAACCGGAAATAATCTCCGCCTCAAAAAAGCATTATGCCGGGAGCGTCCGAATCAGGATGCTTCCGGCCTTTTTGTGATTGAACATAATGCTTACTTGCGGCGCGGCTTGCCGCCGTGCCGACCGCCTTTTTTCCGTTCATCAGGCGGGCGTTTCCCCTCGTATTTTCCGCCGGGACGATGTCCGCGCGCGGGTCCGGCGTCGCGGTCGCGACGGAGCATATCGCGCTGGCCGCGGCGTTCGGCGAGTCCCTTGTTGACCTGGATCGGCTGACCGTCGGGCGTGGTCCCGGCGCAGTACATGGCGCAGCCCATAGTCATGGCGAGCGGGATGAAGTCCTGGACCTGCTTCGGGCTCCAGTGGTATTTCGCGAGGTAGTCGTCGACCACGCGCATGTGGCGCTCCGTGCAGCCGGGGAAATTCGAGATGAAGTACGGGATCATGAACTGCTTTTTTCCGGTCCGGCGGTTCACGCGGTCGAAGATGCCCTTGAACTTGTCGAACACGCCCGCCTGTCCCTTCCGCATCAGGCGCAGGACCTCGCCGTCGAGGTGTTCCGGCGCGACACTGAGCTGGCCGCCGACGTGGTCGCGGATGATCTTTTCGGTGAGGTGCGGCTGGATCAGCGCGAGGTCGAGGCGGATGCCGGAGTTGATGAAGACGTGTTTCACGCCGGGGATGCGCCCGATTCGGTCGAGCAGGTCCATGAGCGGCTTCTCGTCCGCGTGGTAGTTCGGGCAGATCGAGGGGAAAAGGCACGAAATGCGGCGGCACTTTTTGCATTTTTCGGGGTCGAAGGGGCCGTGACCGTAGATGTTGCCCGCCGCGCCGCCGACGTCGCTGACCGTGCCGTGGAAATACGGCTGTGATGCGAGCTTTTCGATGCTTCGGACGACGCTCTCCGGCGACCTCGAAACGAGGTGGTGATTCTGGTGCGACACGAGCCCGCAGAACGCGCATCCGCCGGGGCAGCCGCGCACCACGGGCACGGAGTCGCGGATCACGTCCCACGCCGGGATGCGCTCCTGGTAGCTCCAGTGCGGCACGCCGGTGAACGGCAGTTCGCAGACATGGTCGAACTCGGCGGACGTCATCGGCGGGCGCGGCGGCTCGACAAGCAGGATGCGGCCGCGCGTCCACTGGACCAGCCGGCGACCGTTCCACGGGTTCATCTCCGCCTCGACGGTCTTCGTCTGGCGCATGATGGCGTCCTTTTCCAAGGCGACCTCCTCGCAGGACGGCAGCACGACGCACGAATCGTCAACGGTGAATGCCGCGCTCTCGCGTCCGCCGAGGTAACGGCATGTGCCGCGGATGCCGTCGAGCGGCTGATTCTTTTTGATGCGGTCGAATATCTCGAGCATGGTGAGCTCGCCCATGCCGTAGCACAGCAGGTCGGCTTTCGCGTCCACCAGCACGGACGGGCGCATCTTGTCCTGCCAGTAGTCGTAATGCGCCACGCGCCGCAGGCTCGCCTCGACGCCGCCCAGGATCACTGGCAGACCCGGAAACGCCTGCCGCACGAGCTGGCTGTAGACCACGGACGCGTGCGGCGGACACAGCCCCGTCTTCCCGCCCGGCGAATACATGTCCTCGCGGCGCAGGCGGCGGCCCGCCGTGTAGAGCTTCACCATGGAGTCCATGTTGCCGCTCGCCACGCCGCATCCGAGCAGAGGCCGCCCGAACGTCTTCACGCTCTCGGGATTCTTCCAGTCCGGCTGCGCCGCGATCCCGACGCGGTATCCGGCGTCCAGCAACACGCGCGCGATAAGCGGCGGCCCGAACGTTGGATGGTCCACGTACGCGTCGCCGGTCACGATCAGGATGTCGATCGCGTCCCAGCCGCGCGCCTCCATTTCCGCACGGGTCATCGGGGCGAATGCTGTGAGTTCTTCGCGGGTCATGGTCTTGGATTCGGGGCTGTGCGGTCCGGGTTCGGGTCCGGGTTCAGGTTCGGGTTCAGAAAAGATTGAACAAATCGTTTTCATAAAATATACAGCCAAAACGTCAAAATACAATCCCGCCGGACGGAAAGCGCCGCGTCTTCCCGTCGCGCGCCCCGTCATAATATGAAAAATGCGCCGCGAAACCCGTCTTTTTTCCGTTCCGGGGTTGCCTTTTTCCCGAATACGGTGTATTTTATTTGTTTGTAATGAATTTTTCCACCTGAAAGGTATCCGCCATGCTGACTCTTCTGATCTCCCTGATCACCTCTCTGCTCGTCGGCGCCGTGTCCTACAAGGGCCTGCCGACCTCCGCCGTCGTCGTCATGATGATCGCGGTCTTCCTCATCGTCCACCTCGTCATCTCGCTGCTCCTGCGCATGAAGTCGAAGAAAATCAACGAGAAGCTCCAGGCGCTGATGCTGGAGATTCAGCAGAAGATCCAGGGCATGCAGAACCGCATGATGCACCGTCCCACCGGCAGCCCGAAACAGATGATGCAGATTCTGGAGCGCGAACAGCAGGCCGGGCTCGACCGCATGATCGAGGCGCTCGACCTCTACAAGCCGCTGTTCAAGTGGAGCTTCCTCATGAAACGCCAGGTCAACACCATGAAGATGGCGTTCCTGTTCCAGCAGAAGAAATTCGACGAGGTCGACGCCCTGCTCCCGAAGTGCATGTTCCTCGACGCGCAGAGCGTGACGATCAAGCTCGTCCGCATGTACAAAAACAACGATCCGAAGCTCGACAAGTTCTTCAAGACCCGCGTGCGCCGCTTCAAGGGCGACAACGCCGTCATCCCGTACGCCGCGTACTCCTGGATGCTCGTGAAGCAGAACCGCGTCGAGGACGCCATCGCCGCGCTCACCGACGCCCGCAAGCAGACCTCGAACGAGGTGCTGGAGAAGAACCGCGAACTGCTGCTGAACGGCAAGGTGAAGCAGTTCTCCAACGCCCCGCTCGCCGAAGCCTGGTACGCCCTCATGCTGGAGGAGCCGAAAATGCCGCGCATCCAGCAGAACGTCCGCTACCGCTAACCGGACGGCGCGCCCCGTTTTAAGCTCGAACTCGCACATCATTCCGACCGCGGGAGACCGACATGGAAGAACTCGAATGGAAAGACTCGCTCCTCCGGATCCTCGAAAAGGATTCCCGGTACGACGCCCACGCCTACATCTTCATGAACAACGCCGTCTCCTACACCGTGAACAAGCTCTCCAAGCAGGGACGCCCGCTCGGCACGCGCCACGTAAGCGGCGCCCAGCTCATCCAGGGCATGCTCGAATATGCGGTCAGCACCTACATGTTTCTTGCGCCGGACATGCTCCGCTACTGGAATCTCCTCAGCGGACGCGATGCCGGCAACATCGTTTACAACCTCATCGAGGAAGGCGTGCTCTCCGCCGGCCCGAACGACCGCATCGAGGACTTCGACTGCGTGCCCGACCTGCTCTACGTCACGCAGGAGATCGTGCGCCGCAGCTTCGGAAGCCGTCCCGAACCCGCGTCCGGTCCCGGCCCGCTTCCGGTCATCGACGCCTGATCCGCGCGGCCGCCTTCCCGGAACCGGGAGACTTTCCACATGCCTGAACCCGCCCTGCCCCTGCTCGACCTCGTCCGCGAACACCGCCTCGCCAACGGCATCCGCGTGTTTCTCTGCCCCATGCCCGGCGTCCGCACGGTCAGCTGCAACGTCTGCGTGAACACCGGCAGCGCGTTCGAGGGCGCCGACCTCGGCAGCGGCCTGTCGCACTTCCTCGAGCACATGATGTTCAACGGCACGAAGAGCTACCCCGGCGGCTCGGAGATCGCCGACCGCGTGAACGCCTGCGGCGGCAACCTCAACGCGTTCACCAGTCAGGACCAGACCTTCTACTACATCAACCTCCCCGCCGCGAACGCCGTCGAGGGCGTCCGCATGCTCGCCTCCATGATGCGCGAACCGCTCTTCCCCGAGGACGAGTTCGCCCGCGAGAAGGACGTGATCCTGAACGAAAGCCGCATGCGCCTCGACAACCCCCGCCTCGCCGTCTACGAAAACATGCTCGGCGAACTCTTCCGCGGCAGTCCGTACCGCGTGCCGATCATCGGCTACGACCACATGCTGGGCGAAGTCACGCGCGAGCAGATGGCGGCGTACCACCGCAGACGCTACACGCCCGAGCGCATGACGTTCTTCGTCGCCGGACGCTTCGACGCGGACGCCGTGCTCGCGGAACTCCGCGCGAAGCTCGAGGACTGGCAGACGGATTCCTTCGACGACACCGTTCCCGCGCGCCCGTTCAAGCGCTCCGGCCGCCACACCGCCGAGCTGACCTGGAAAGACTCGCTGGCGTATCTGGCGTTCGGCTGGCAGCTGCGCGACCTCACGCCGAAGGAAAACGCCGCGCTCCGCGTGCTGGCGTTCCTGCTCGACGACGATTCCGGGCGCGTCTACCGCGCCATGCACATCGAAAACGAGCTCATTTCGAGCTCGTGGGCGGACTACCTCATGTTCCAGGACGGACAGGGCTTCTTCTTCACGGCGTTCGAGGGCGACCCCGCGAAACTCGACGCGATGCAGGCGGGATTCCTCGACGTCCTGCATGATTTCCGCGAACATCCCGTCTCGAAACGCGAGATCGCACGCGCACGCGCCGCCGTCGAGGCGGAGATCCTCACCCGCTTCGAAACGCCCTCCGGGTTCGCCGGACTTCTCTCCGGCGCGGTCCGCATCAACGGCAGCTGCGACCTCCGGTCCATGCTGCGCGACCTCGACGCGGTCACGCCCGACGACGTGATGGATATCCTCCGCACCATGCTGTCGCCCGACGACGTCACCTGCGTCCGCATGGCGCCCGAAGACGCCGCGGACGGGAAGAAAGCCGCCCGGAAGAAATCCGCGCCCGCCCTGCCCCGTCCGGTCGTCGAGACCGCGAAGTCCGGCCAGACCGTGCTGCTCCTGGAGGACCGTTCGCGGACGATGGCGGAGATCACGCTCGTGCTGCCCTGCGCGGCGGCGTTCGAGTCCGCCTCGGAAAGCCTCTTCTCACGCCTCGTCTCAGAGACGCTGTTCTGCGGTGCGGGCGCTTACGACGAGGCGAAGCTCAACGAATATCTCGCCGACTACGCCATCGAAGCCGATTGCACCGCGGGCAACAACTCCATGTTCCTCTCGCTTCAGTTCCCGCTCAGGAGCTTCCGCCGCGCGGTCAAAATCGCCGCGCTCCTCGCGGGCGATCCGAAGTTCCCCGCCGACGCGGTCGAACGCGAAAAGCTGAACCTGGTCCGCGAGCTCGAAAGCGCCCTGCTTCAGCCCGACACGGCCGCGTTCGCGCGTCTGAGGGAACATCTTTTCGGCGCGAATCATCCCTACGGACGCAACCCGGAAGCCTCGCTCGCCGCACTCAGAAAAGCCTCCGCGAAAAAGCTGATGGATTTCTACTTCGAACGCGTGCTTTCCGCGCCGTCCGCGTGTCTGGCGTTCTCCGGCGCGATCTCACAGAAACAGACCCGTGAAGCCGCGCAGGAGATCTTCTCCGCCGGACGCTGGACCGCGCCCGCCCCGGAACGCCCCGCGCCGCCCCCGATGAACAAGCCCGCCGACCTCACGTTCGCGCTCGAACAGCGCAAGCAGGCGGTCGTGACCTGCGGATTCCGTTCGTGCGGCGTGGAGACCGCCGATCCCGCGTGGGACCTGGTGCTGAACGCCGAAAACGGCATGTCGGCGAAGCTCTTCAAGAAGGTGCGCGGCGAAAAGGGGCTCGCGTACTGGACCGGATTCGTCCGCATGTACGGATTCGGCGCGGGGGTATCGGCGTTCGCCGCCTCGACCGCGGACGAGAACGCGCGCGAGGTGCGCGGCCTGCTCCTCGACGAATTCCGCCGCCTCGCCTCGTCCGGCCTCGACAAGGACGAGTTTGACTGCGCCCTCGCGGCGCAGAAATACGCGTTCGACGCCATGCCGTCCGGGTCACTCGCGAAACAGTCCGCGCTCGAACAGTTCCTGAACGGGGACGCGCTTCAGCCGTGGAAACGCCGCGAACAGCTCGACAAGCTCACGCGGGCGGACGTGAACCGCCGCCTGAAACGCGATCTGAAGGGCGTGAAACCGTCCACGCTGATCGCGTTTGCAAACGGCGATCCCTCGGACAAAAAAGGCGCGAAAAAGGCGTAAAACCGTTCCATTTTCCCCGTCCGCGCCCCCTTTGCGACAAAAAACGCAAAAAAAGTCAAAAAAAAGGCCGGACTTCATTTGAAATATCGGCTTTTTGCCTTAAAATATATGGTGATGTTCTTTTTTCGGGACATCGCCCGCGACACATATTCTGAATTTCAAATAACTTTTCCGGAGGTTCCACCTGTCATGAAAGCAACACGCATCGTCATCCCCGCGTCCGCCGCGGTCGCGGCAATCATCCTCACCGCCTGCGCCGACAAGCCCGTCCGCATCCCCGGCGGCTCGTTCGTCGAAGAACCCTACACGGGTGAGACCACCTCCCGCAGCCAGACCATCCCGTCCAACGGCGAGAACACGCTCGAAACCGAGGTCATCTACATCGAAGACGATGTCCCGGTCGGCCCGGTCGAAGACAACACGCAGGCCGGTCAGCAGGGCGGTTCTTCCGCTCAGGGCGGCGCGGCTCAGGGCGGCGACACCACCGCGCAGCAGGGCGGCACGCAGCTTCAGCCCGTCGAACAGGAACCTGCCACGAAGAACAACGCTCCCGAAGGCTCCGTGGAATACAAGGTCGTGAAGGGCGACACGCTGTGGGGCATCGGCATGGTCTACGGCGTTTCCGTGGCGCGCCTCGCCGAAATCAACGGCATCAGCGAGAAATCCACGCTCAAAGTCGGCCAGATCCTCATGATCCCGCCGGACGCCAAAAACGCCGTCGGCAAGCCCGTTCAGAAGAAGCCGGAAACGAAGCCTGCGTCCACCACGAAGGCGGATTCCGGCACGAAGTCCGCGAGCACGACGAAGCCCGCCGCGAACACGGCGAAGCCCGTCGCGAAGGACGGCGAAACTCTCTACGTCGTGAAGAGCGGCGACAACCTCAGCATGATCGCGTACCGTCACCACGTGAAGCTCGCCGACCTCATCGCCGCGAACAAGGTCGATCCGAAGGCCACGCTCCGCATCGGCCAGACGCTCGTCATCCCGGCCGCCGGCGCCAAGGCCGCTTCCTCCACCACGAAGCCCGCGACCACCACGAAGACGGATTCCGGCACAAAGCCCGCCACCACCACGAAGCCCGCGACCGCCACCACGACCAAGACCGAGCCCGCGACCACCACGAAGCCCGCGACCACAACTCCGTCCGCCACCACGACGAAGGGCGGCGAAGGCTCCGGCGGCATCGTCGAACCCATCGGCGGCGGCTCCATGGGCGGAACCAGCTCCACCTCGACGCCCGCGGCCACCACGAAGCCCGCGGCAGGCAGCGCGACCTCCGGCCTTGCATCCGTCTCCGCGCTTGATGACGCCGACATCTTCGCCGTGCCGATCGACTCCGAATCCACGCTCGAGGAAGTCGCGAACATCCATGACAAGAACCTCGAAGACCTGATCCGCCTGAACCCCGAGTTCAAGCCCGGACAGAAGATCCCCGCCGGAACGGCCATCAAAATGCCGCTTTTCTGAGCGAAGATTCCGAAAATCACGCGATCCGCAAAAAAACTTTGCGGGTCGCTTTTTTTAAGACCGCTTAAAAACGTCTCATGGCTGAATTCCGAGCACAGGCGTCCGTCCCCGCCCGCTGGCGAATCGTCTTCGCCGCCGCGCTGGTCCTCGCGTTTCTGTGCGGCGGACTGCTGCTTTCGCGGAAGGACGCCGTGCCCTCGCAGGAGAACGCGGACAACGCCATGGACGCCCGGTTCCGCCTGCAGACTGCAGCCGTCGCCTTCTCCTCCGGCAAGCTCGCGCCGCGCGTGCTGATCCTGACCGACTGGCCGGAATCCTACCGGAAGGATGACGGATCGTTTCCGGAATTCGAAAAATTCCAGGGCAGCCTCGTCGTGATCGCCCCGGTGTCGGTCCCGGATTTCGGTCTCGGCGGCCCGTGGAAGGCGTTTCCCCAGTTCCGGAATCATTTCAGCCGGGACTATCATCCGCTCAGGGATCCGCTTTGGGGCAATCCGGACCGTGAAGCCGGCTCCCTGAAACGGGCCCTCGACCGGTCCGGCGCAAATGCACACACGTTCGACGTGATTCTGCTCGACTGCGCGTACCCGGACAGCCTTTTCTCCCGGAAGCCTCTGCTCTGGTCCTCCGCGTTCTTCGACATGATGAAAGAGGACGCCATGAACTCCGGCGGCGTTTTCGCGGCCGTCCTGCCGCCCGACCGCCCGGAAGTCTCAGCCTGCATCCTCGCGTTCCTGCGCCGTTCGTTCGGCAACGCGGGCGCGTTCTGTTTCGGCGACCGCGTAATTCTCGCCTCGGGATTCGACTCCGAGCCGGTCTTCGAGCTGGACAAACTGAACGCCACGGCGGAACTTGCCGGGTATTACGACGGCGGAAGCATCCCCGGCAACGCCATCGGGCTGGTGCTGGACGAGGCGTACTCCGACTCGATCCCCGCCGGACTGCTCGAAGCCTCCCACAACATCGCGATCCCACAAAGAGTATTCACGCCGTTCCGCGCCGTCTTCGCACGCGCCCGGCTCCTGCCGAAACTGAGGCGTTTCCTGCCGGACGGATTTCCGGTTCAGACAGTCTGCGCCTGGCTCCTCGGCATCCTCCTCGCCGCCTATCCGTTTCTGCGCTACTTCATCTCGTGGAAGCCCGTCCACAAGCAGGCGTTCCGCGCGTTCGAGGACATGTTCTACCTCACGGGCGTGCTTGCGCTGTACCTGATGTTCACGCACGAGATCATGCCCGATTACGGATTCCAGATAGTGCTTTACCTCGTCATCATCGTTTTCGTCTTCTATGAAACGGTGGCGAAAGACAAGAAGTGGTTCATGGCGGGAATCGTGCTGCGGCATCCGTTCGGGCGCGTCCTGTTCAGTCTGCTGGTCCCGCTGCTCTTCGGGTTCGCGTTCTTTCTTCCGCGGACAAACTTTCTGGCCGGGTTCCTCCTTGCGCTTTCCGGACTCTGTGCCGCATCGCTGCTCGTTCGCGCGCGCATGAAGGAATGGGTCCAGCCGGGACCGGCGATCCCGCTCACGTTTCTTCTGGGCGTGATCGTCTCGCTGGGGATGTTCGCCGTGAGCCTGTGCTTCCCGCTCGGCCCGGCCGTGTTCGCGGCGGTCGTCTGCGCGTACCGCCTCATCCTCCTCGACTGAGGAGAAAGCTTTTCATGCCGCGCCGGGCTTATTTCCGTCCGGAGGCGCGAAGCCAGCGGTGTTCCGGCTCGAATTCGGCCGTCACGTCCGCGAATCCCGCCTCCAGCAACAGCCCGCGCAGTTCCTCCAGATTCGGACAGCGCATCTTCAGATGCTCCACGATCGCGAGCTGGCGTTCGTTCATCGCGCCGCCCGCCATTTCCAGCGCGGTCGCGAAATATCCGCCGGGGGCGAGCACGCGCCGTATCTCGCGCAGTCCGGCGGCCTGATCCGGCCAGAAATACAGGCTCTCGACCGAGATCACGGTGTCGAACGCGCCGTCCGCGAACGGCAGATCGGGCACGCCGCATTGTAAAAAACGCATCCGTCCGGCTTTCACGAAATCTTCGTTCAGCGCCGTCGCCGTCTCGACCGCGAGCGGGGAGATGTCGCATCCGGTCAGCTCGGATTCGGGGTATTGTTCCGACAGTTCGCGCAGCGCCGCGCCCGCGCCGCACCCCACGTCCAGCACGGACTGGCCGACGGGGATGTGCGCGAATCCCCACGCCCGGAGCGGGCCGTGTTCGCGGTTCATGCGGAGGATCATGTCGCGGCCCGCGTCGCCCGCGGGGCATCCTGCCGTTTCGACGTTCGAGAAATCCGGTTCGGTCATGTCGTATGGTCCCATGTCGGTTTGTAATGAGTTCGGAGGGCAAATAAGATAGAGCCTTTCCGCGCGGAATTCAAGGGCGGAAGCGGAAAAACCGTGTTTTTGACGTGTTTTTTTCGGAATCGCGTTTGAAAAAACGTGGAAATGTGCTATCTTTTATGGATATATTTTTGTACACGAACCAAATCCAACAATCATGGAGAACCACAATGGGAAGACAGTATAACAAGCACGAGAAACAGGCCCGCCGCAAACAGTACCTCAAGCGCGTCAAACTCCGCGTGAAAGAGGCGATCAAGGCCGCCAAGAAGAAATAATCCGAGCTCATTTTACCCGGACTACTGACATGGCGCAGATCCACCAGACCGCCATCATCGGAAACGACGTCGAGCTTGCCGATTCCGTTTTCGTCGGCCCGTACTGCATCATCGAAGACCACGTGAAGATCGGCGGGAACACCCGCCTGATCGCGCAGTGCCACATCTACTCGAACACCACGATCGGCGCGGGCAACACCATTTTCCCGTTCGCCACGCTCGGCGGTCCCCCGAACGACGTCAGCTACGACCCGACGCAGGAATCCTACACCCGGATCGGCGACGACAACATCATCCGCGAGGGCTGCTCCATCCACAGGGGCGCGCATCCCGGCACCACGACCGTCGTCGGAAGCCACTGCTTCCTCATGGGCAATTCGCACATGGCGCACAACACCGTGATCGGCGACCACGTCATCATGGCGCTCGGCGCCCTCGCCGCGGGCTACGTCCAGATCGGCGACCGCGCGTTCATCTCCGGCAACACCTGCATCCACCAGTTCGTCCGCGTGGGCCGCTACGCCATGCTCTCCGGCGGTTCCGCCATCTCGATGGACCTGCCGCCCTTCATGATCGGCGACGGCCGCAACGGCGGCGTCCGCAGCTTCAACAAGGTCGCGCTGGAGCGTGCCGGATACTCCAAAGAAGACATCCGCACCATCCACAAGATGTACGACATCGCGTTCCGCCGCGGCCTCAACATGAAGAACGCGCTGGAAGAGATCGAAATCACTCTGCCGCAGATCCCGGAAGTCAAGGAATTCGTCGAATTCGTGCGCTCCGCGAAACGCGGCGTCCTGAGCGGGGGCAGCACCCGCCGCGCATAAGCAAAAAATCAAGCACGCGCCCGGCAATCTTTTTGAGCGGTTCGGGCGCATAAGAAACGGCACGTATCGCCAGTGTGTGATGCGTGCCGTGACTGTTATTATGAAACAGCGCCTTGTCGGGGCGCGGGCTTATGCTTTATTTAAAATGAAACTCATCCGGTTCCTCGGGAACACGCTCCTGTTTCGCCGAATCCATGGGGGTGCTTACGACCGGCGGAGTATTTTTATTCCACTGGTAAGGAGTGCCATCAAAAACGGATTCGTCGACGTTCTTCAGATGCTCCGGCAGCCTGACCTCTCCCAGGGTCCAGCAGCTGCGAAACGCCTTCGGACCGATCTTCGTGACGCTGTCCGGGATGGTGATGCGTTTCAGCTCTTCGCACTGGGCGAACGCCTCCTCGCCGATCTCCTTCAGGCTGTCCGGGAGCGAAACGCGTTTCATCTCGGAGCAGGCAAAAAACGCCCTGTCTTCGATCTTTTCCACGCCGTCCGGGATCACGATCTCCTTCAAAGACATACACTGCCGGAACGCCTCTTTGGGGATCGTCTTCATACCGGGCGGAAGCCGGACCGACTCCACGTAGCTGCAGAAAAACGTGTTTTCGCTGAGCTTCGTCACGCACGGCGGGATCACGATTTCCGGCATGACCGCGCCCCATTCGAACACGCTCGCGCCGATTTCCTTCAGCGACTGCGGCAGTTCGAGCTGTTTCAGTGCGGTGCACTCCCCGAACGCGTACACATCGATCTTCGTCAGCGTATCCGGCAGTCCGACGTGTATCAGTCCGGCACACCCCCTGAAACACCCCGCGGGGACCGTTTCCACCCCCTCCGGCAGACGGATGTCCGTCAGGCTCGCGCAATGCTCGAACGCCTTTGGCGCGATCTCCCGCACGCGCGACGGGACGACAAACGGCGCGGCGGGTTCCGAGGCGCAGACCAGCAGCGTTTTGCCGTCTTTGGAATAGAAAACGCCGTCCTCGACCGTGTACAGCGGGTGGTCGTCCGGGACCAGGAAACGGCAGCCGCTCCCGGAGAACGCGCCGCCTTCGATGCGATTCACGTTCTTCCCGATGGTCACGGACGGCAGGCTGCGGCAGTTCCGGAACGCGTGATGTTCGATCTTCGTCACACTGTCCGGGAGATTGACCTCCTTCAGCGCCGTGCAGCCGGAAAAGACATCGTATTCGATATACTGGATCCCCTCCGGGATCACGGCCTTTTTCAGCGAGGTGCAGCCCTTAAAGAGACCGTGATGCAGCCCCATGCTCGCGTAAGTCTCCCATATCACCTCCGGCATCCCCTGGAACGACGGAGGCTCCCTGAAGACGCTGACCGGTTCGGACCGCCCC
>JAFXUM010000073.1 GCA_017524965.1 Lentisphaeria bacterium
CTGGTCGCACAGACGCTGGCTGGACTGCGAACGCGGCCCGTATCCGCCGCCCGCTCCTCAACAGAAAGATGCTTCCCATGACGATCAAACACCCGTTAAGTGAGTTCAAAAACAACCAGCTGCTCGTTTCGCCGTCGGTGCTCGCCTGCAATTTCGCCTGCCTCGCCGCGGAGCTGGAGGCCGCGGAACAGGCCGAGGCGGACATGATCCACCTGGACATCATGGACGGCCATTTCGTCCCGAACATCACGTTCGGCCCTCCGGTCGTGGCCTCCATGCGCAAATACACCACTCTGCCCTTCGACGTCCACCTGATGCTGGTCCATCCCGAGCGGTACGTCGAGCCGTTTGCGAAGGCGGGCGCCGACCATATCACGTTCCACATTGAGAGCGAATGCGATCCGGCGGCGGTCGTGCGGCAAATCCACGATCTCGGGTGTTCCGCCGGGATCACGCTCAAGCCGGGCACGCCGGCCTCCGCGATCGAGGCGATCCTGCCGGAGATCGACATGGTGCTGGTGATGTCCGTGGAACCGGGCTTCGGCGGGCAGAAGTTCCAGCCGGAAATGCTGAAGAAAGCAGCGGAGATCCACAAGATGATCCGGAAGATCGGCAGTCACGCCCACATCGAGATCGACGGCGGCATCACGCGCGACAACGTCTGCGAGGTCGCCGCGGCGGGCGTGAACGTCATCGTCGCCGGGACCGCCGTGTTCCGTGCGCCGGAGGGCATCCGCGCCGCCGTCGCCGAGCTCCACGAAGCGCAGAAAGCCCTGCCGAAAGAGACCCCCGGCAAATAATCATTTCATCCGAAAGCAAGGATTTCGACATTATGGACCGTGAACACAAGCTTTTCCCCGCCGACTGGCAGAAACCGGAATCCGGCGGATTCGCGCGCTGCCTGGTCTGCCCGCGCCACTGCCTCATCGCCGAGGGACACACCGGATTCTGCGGCGTCCGCCTCAATCAGGGCGGAAAGATCTATTCCATGGCATACGGCTACCCCTGCGCGCTCCAGATCGACCCGATCGAAAAGAAGCCGCTCCGCCATTTCCGCCCCGGCACGCAGGCGTTCTCCGTCGGCACCTACGGCTGCAACCTCAAATGCCTGTTCTGCCAGAACTGCCATCTGTCGCGCGAGAAGTTCAATCCGCACGCCGCCTACCGCTACTATTCGCCGGAGGACCTGATCGAGCTGATCCGCCGCCACGGCAGCGAATGCGTCGCGTTCACGTTCAACGAGCCGGCGGTCTGGGCGGAATACGTGCGCGACTGCGCGATCCTCGCCCGCCGCGAGAAGATCAGCACGATCCTCGTCTCCAACGGGTATTTCTCCGACGAGTGCATGCAGGACGTCTTCCCGCTCTTCGACGCGGCGAACATCGACGTGAAGGGATTCGGCGATTTCTACCCGACCATGTGCTATGGCGAGCTCGAACCCGTGAAGCATTCCTGCGAATTCTTCAAAAAGGTCTGCGGCGGCCACCTCGAGCTGACCAACCTCGTGATCCCCGGCAAAAACGACTCGCAGCGGCAGATCGACGATTTCCTGGACTGGGTGCGCGACGGACTCGGCATCGACACGCCCGTGCATTTCACCGCGTATCATCCCGCCTACCTGTACCACGACAGTCCGCGCACGCCGCGTTCGGAGCTCGACAGCATCCAGGCGCACGCGAAGAGCCGCGGATTCCCGAACGTGTACCTCGGGAACATCTGCTGACAAACGCGCTTTTCCCGGAGCGTCCGGTCCGGACTGGGGAGGCCCGTTCGCCGACCGTGAGTTCACGTGACCTGAGGCGCCCTGTGCATCGGTCATGCCGAGGGAATCTCCGGTGACCGTTTTCCGCAAAAACAACAAAAACAGCGGATCGCCGCTTGAAATGTATGCGGGAGATGCTATATTTACTGGATTACCGGATTTATAAGCTGCTTGTCTGTGGAAGGGGATCAAGATGAATCAGAAAACCAGGACCGCATTGTATTCGCTGGGCCTCTGCGCCTGTGTCATATCCGCCGCGACCGCCGTTATCCTCACGATTAACGCGCACAACCGGAAGCCGCGGACCGAATCGGTCGCGGTCGAGGAGGCGCAGGAGGAGGAACAGCCGAAACCGGACCGTCCGAGGCGGCGCGGAAGACGCGGCGGCGGAGGGGGCGGCGGCGGATTTCACGACGGCCGACGCGGCGACGTGACGCGGCTGCTGCCCGACGGCGACGATTTCGGCCAGGTGCCGACGCCGGAGGAGTTCGAGGAGGAGCTTGTGAAGGGGCTGGAAGAATACCGTGCCCTGGCGCCCCATGAACGCGCCCGTCTGAACGACCAGATGCACCAGACGACGCTCTTCGTGCGGAGCGGCCTCGACATGATGCGCGAGAACATCCATGAGATTCCGCCCGAGGAACTCGACCGCATCCGCGACGATTTCGACAGGTTCTCGGACGCGGCGGAACAGACCTTCTTCAGCGGCATCGTGGAGCAGTATCTCACGCCGGAAGAGGACGCCACGATCGGCGAATTCGTGCGCACCATGCACGACGCAACGAACGAATTCCGTGATCTGCTTCACAGCACCTGACCGCCGCCTGATATTTCCGTAAAAGCAATCTCCGGAGAACGGATCCGCGTTCCCGGAGCTTTTTTTTACCAGAAAAACCTTTTTCAGCTCATTTCAGGTATTTCCGCACGCGGATCATCACGCGGCGTTTCCACAGTTCCTTCTTGGTCCGGCCGATCAGGAACCGCCAGGCGGTCAGCAAGTACACGACGGCATAGGCAGTCCCGCAGACGGCGCAGAGCAGGAAATCGTGAACGTGTCCGAGCAGGACCTTTTTGCAAAGAAGCAGGACGATGACCGCGGGGACGGAGGCCAGCAGGGACGGGACATAGATGTTCCACAGGTCGTGCAGAGGATTTCCGTGGATAAGTTTCAGCATGACGGGGAAACGGACGGCCGCGAACATGAACAGGGCGGAAGATATGGCGATGATCTCGATGCAGACGATGCTGGTCCCGCCCCGGAGAAGAAGAATGTTCAGGGTGATCACGACGACCGCCTCGACCATCGAGGTCCAGGCCAGCAGATGATGCTTTTCGCACATCAGCAGCACGGAGGAGGGGATTTGCGTGACGGCAAGACAGACACCCGTGCCGATCAGAGAGACCAGACTCAGTGAATGGATCAGCGGCGTCACGTCTTTCTTGAACAGGGCGACGATCGCCTCGTCCCTCAGAAAGATGGCGGGAATGATGAAGAGGCAGCACATGAACATGTTCCACTGCATGGATTTCACGATGAAATCGCGCAGCATCCGGAAGCGCCCGCGATGGTACAGCTGGGCCGTCACGGGGCGGACATTGTTGTTGTACTGCCCGATCGCCTGGCTGCACAGATCGGACAGCCGGCTGGAAATCTGAAAAATGCCGACGGCCCCCAGGCCGCAGTATTTGCAGATGATCGGATTGCGCGTCTGCGAGTGCAGAAATCTGGCCATTGACACGAAATAGGTGCCGCTCGAAAAACCGAAGACCTCGTGGAACACCTTCCGGTCGAAAAGATGGAACCGCAGCCGGAATCCGGGAATATATCTGGACACGCAGAACCCGGTAAAGCTTCGTTCCACGCCCATCAGGATGACCACGAAAATGACGATCCCGTAAAGTCCTCCGTTGAGCTTCAGAATGATCAGGAACCCGGTCAGTTCACAGAGGCGGGATACGGCGTCGATATAGTTCTTGATATAGATTTTGTGAAGCCCGACCATAAGCTCGGAAAAGAGGCACAGCGGAAAGATCGCCGCCGTACCGAGCGAAAACACCAGAAAACACTTCCTGCAGTATGCGAGCTGTTCCGGGTCATGCACGTTGAACAGCTTTTCCAGAAAGAACGTGGCGACGAACACGCCGAGGACGATCAGGAGCGCCATCAGCGAGTGAAACGTGAAGATCATCGAAATGATGTCGTTGTAATGCCGGATATCCCGTTTGAAAAGCTCCTGCGAGGTGTATTTCTGTCCGGCGATGCCGACGCCGAAATCCACGAGGATCGCATACCCGAAGAACGTCCAGAGCAGCGTCCAGAGCCCGTACCCGCTGTCGCCGAGATAGCCGATCAGCCAGCGGGTGACCAGAAGTCCCTGAAAGATCCGGATCAGCATCACCAGATAATTCGTGGCGGTATTCTTGGCAACGGATACTTGCATGGAGGAGAGAGCCTTTCAGAGATTCCGAAAAGATGACAAACGGGATGAAACGCAAAAAAAACGTAAGGTATAATATATCCGGTGTTCCTTCCGAAGTCAATTCCTTTTCCTTTTTTTTGCATGGAATCGGGCTGGAAACGGATGCGTGAAACAAAACCGGACCGGGGGAGGTGTCCGCGGCGGCCTGCCGGGCCGGATCAATGCGCCGCCTGCGATCCCGCGGTCTCTTTTTCCGCTTTTTTGGAGAAAACCGCTTGAAAAATCGGTCTCCGGGTACAACATTATAGACTGTAAACGCTGTTCACGGGTGCAGGACGCGCCTTGTCCGTCCCGTGCGGACAGCCGATTGCAAGGAACCGATCCCGAAAGGCTTTTCATGTTATTCAACGGTACAGACACGTGGTCCGTCGACTGGGACAACCCGGACACGCCGTACGAACTGGATTCGCACGGACTGATCGCCGCGCCCGGGGAAACGCTGGAGGCGTTTTCCGCTCGCATCGACGAACTGCTCCGTACGCGCGCCCGGTTCGATCTCTGCACGGACGGGCGGGCCGGAACGGAATCGCTGGAGGGCGAGATCGGGTTCAAAGTCGGCTCGGTCGAACCCATCGGGCCCGGGATCATCGCGGAGGCCGCCGACAAGACGGAAAAGCTGTTCGGATTCCGCGCGGACTGGGTCCCGGCGTTCTTCCCGGCGCGCGGACTCGGCCTGCTGTGGGGCGGATGCACCGTCATCACGGATTCCGGGTTTCCCGTCTTCTTCCTGCGCCGGGGATTCCGCGACAAGCCGAAATGGTTCATCTACCGCCGGGACGAACTGCTGGCGCACGAACTGTGCCATGCGGTGCGCGGCTGTCTGGAGGACGAACCCTACGAGGAGCATTTCGCCTACATGACCTCGGACAGCGCGTTCCGGCGCTGGTCGGGAAACTGTTTCCGCCGCGAATGGGACGCGATCGCGTTCCTGATCCCGGTCGTCCTGCTGCTCGTCGCTCAGATCGTCGTGTACTCCGGTCTTCTGCGTCTTCCGGTCTGGCCGTTCTGGATCGCCGCATTCGCGTTTCCCGCGTTTCTGGTCGTGCGGAACATCCCCGGACGCCGCACGTTTTTCACCGCCCGGGAAAAGCTTGAAAAAAACGGATTCGCGAATCCGGACGCCGCGCTTTTCCGCATGACCTCGGACGAAATCCGCACGCTCGCCCGGACGCCGGACGACGAAACGGAAAACTACTTCAAAGAAAAATCCCGCTCGGAACTGCGCTGGCAGATCCTGATCCACCGGTTCCGGCACACGCAAACGGAGACTCCGCATGAAAACAGCATCCCGGAATGACATTGTCCGCTTCCTCGACCAGATCCTCGAACTCGACCGCTGGTCCGATGACCCGTCCAACAACGGGCTTCAGTTCTCCGGCGACGCCGAGGTCGAAAAGGCGGTCTTCGCGGTCGACGCCTCCGCCGAACTCTTCTGCAAAGCCGCCGACCTGGACGCGGGGTTCGTCTTCGTGCATCACGGCATCTCCTGGGGATCCGGCATCCGCCGCATCGACGGCATCCTGGCGGAACGCGTCAAGCTGCTCGCCGCGAACGGCATTTCCCTCTACGCGGCGCATCTGCCGCTCGACGCGAATCCCCGGTTCGGGCACAACGCGCGCCTGTCGGACATGATCGGGCTGACGGACCGCCGCACGTTCGGCACTTACCACGGCAAACAGATCGGATTCCGGGGCGTCCTGCCCGGGACGAAGACCGTTTCCGAGCTTGCCGGGATCCTCGACAAGGCGCTTCCGTCGAGCGGACCGTTCGGATTCGTCGGCGATCCCGCGCAGGAGGTGAAAACGGTCGGCGTCATTTCGGGCGGCGGCGCCTGGCCGGATCTGTTCGACGAGATCGGACAGGACGACCGTCTGGACTGCCTGATCACGGGCGAGGCCACGCATGAAGTCTTCCATCCCGCGAAGGAAAGCGGAACGGCCATCCTCACGCTCGGGCACTACCGCTCCGAAACGCCCGGGGTGTTCGCCGTGATGGACCTCGTGAAATCGAAATTCGGCATCGAAACGGCATTCGTCGACATTCCGACCGGCATGTAAATCCGGGCGTCGGCGATCCCGTGCACAGCAGGCAGGCGGGACGCAGACGCCGTCAGCGGCGGCGGTAAACGCGCTGGACCTCCTGATAGAAATCCAGCAGCCTGTCCGTGATGATGTCCCAGGAATAATGCTCGCGGACTTCGGCGTCGGCGGCTTCCGTGATCCGTCCCCGAAGATCGGCGTCCTCGTCCAGTTTCCGTATCAGGGCGGCCCATTCGTCCGGCGCGCCTTCCGTGGGCGCGAAGAAACCCGTTTCCCCGTCCCGGACGAGCGTCCTGAGTCCGCCGACCTGCGAGACGATGACGGGCGTGCCGGAGCTCCATGCCTCTAGCACGACGATGCCAAACGGTTCGTGGATGGAAGGCAGCAGGAACGCCGAGGCGGCATGATAGGCCGCGGGCAGGAGCGCGGAATCGGGCGGGACGCCGTTGATCATGGTCACGCGTTCCGTGAGGTTCATGAGACGCACCTTCTCGCGGAGTTTGTCCACATACCACTCCGCCGTCGGCGCGCCGATGAACACGAGGTGCCAGGGCTCGCCGAGAAGCGCCAGGACTTCCGGGAGCATGAGCTGGTTCTTCTGGTAGTCGATGCGGGAGACGCAGAGCAGGATCTTCCGGTCGGGACGGATGCCGACCTGCCTGCGGAAATCGGTGCCGGAATAATCGTGGAAATAGTCGTAGTTCACGCCGTTCGGCAGATGGATGATGAGCTTGCCGGGGAAATGGTCCTTCGCGGGCTGAAGCTCGTTCTCGCCGACGCACACGATGCCGTTCGCAAGTTTCAGGGCGTCGATCCGGCGTCCGAGCAGACGGTCCCTGATATTGCCGTAGGGAAACGTCCCTTTCAGTGGCTTCACCATCTGTTTGATCTCCGCCGGCGGTACGTCGAAATACCCGCCGTGGAGCGTCATGACGTACGGGACACGCAGCCGTTTGGCGGCGGCGCGGGTTTCCGCGGCCATGCGGCCCATGGTATGGCAGTGGAGGATGTCGAATTCACCCTTTTTCAGCGCTTTCCGGAGGCCGGGCACGACCGGATTCCCGCCTTTTTTGTCCAGAATGCGTACCTTCTCCTTCGAGAGAGGGAAATACGGATACTTGTAGTCGAAACGATGGATTTGTATCTCGTTTTTGACCTCGTCCTGAACGGGCGAAAGCGCACGGGTGGCGAAAATCTCGGACGGATTGCCCTTCTTCTGAAGGGTGCGCGCGGTGTTCCAGACCACGCTTTCCGTGCCGCCCCATTCCGAAAAGGCGAAGCGCCGGATGATATGAGCCGTCCTCATGGTAAAACTTTCTGCTCCGAAAAAGTGATGAAAAAAACATTATTCAGTAAATATACGCCGAAGAACGCAAAAATCAAGAGAAACCCCGGGGTTTCGGACAAAAATGGAACGGAAGACGGGCCGGACCGTGAAAAAACGTCCTTTCCCGGAAACCGGGTCCCGCC
>JAFXUM010000074.1 GCA_017524965.1 Lentisphaeria bacterium
ATGCCGGAAGTCTCGGCGGAGGAGGTCGCCGGGCTGAAACGCGTCTCGATCACGGAGATGACCGTGCAGGCGATCCGGATCACGCTCTCCATGGACGCGTTTCTGGATGCGGAGTTCAAGTCGTTCCTGCCGGACGTCGTGTACACGGATTCCGCGTGTTTCTGGGGCAAGCTGAACGCCTGGAAGCACCACGTGCCGATGGTCGTCTCCACCAGCACGTTCGCGTTCAACCGGCTGTCCTCGATGTACATGAATCACTCGGCGGGCGAGATCGCCGACATGGTCTTCGGGCTGGCGCGCATCGGGAAGGCGCTGAAGTCGATGGAGCCGTACGGGTACAAGGTGAAAAACCCGCTGACGCTGGTCCAGAGCGACAACATGACGGATTCCGTGGTCTACACCTCGCGGCGGTTCCAGCCATTCGCGGAGAGCTTTTCCGGGCATTACGCGTTCGTCGGGCCGTCGGTCTTTTCGGACGCCGTGCCGGACAAGAAGAAGGCGCGTCCGCTCGTCTACATCTCCCTCGGCACGGTCATCAACGACCGGCCGGATTTCTACGGCAAGTGCATCGAGGCGCTGAAGGACATGGACGTCGACGTCCTGATCTCCTGCGGCATGGCGCTGGACCGCGAAAAACTGGGCGTCCTGCCGGAGAACGTCCGGGTGGAACCGTACGTGGACCAGCTCGACGTCCTGTCCCGCGCGGATGTCTTCCTCACGCACTGCGGCATGAACAGCGTGTCGGAGAGCCTGTACATGGCGACGCCGATGGTGCTTTATCCGCAGACCGGCGAACAGGCCGCCGTGGCGAGGCGCGCCGCCGAACTCGGCGCGGGCGTCCGGCTGGTGAAGAGCTGGAGCGAAATAACATCCTCGACGAAACCGGACACGGTCAAGGGGATCCGCGCCGCCGTACAGAACGTGCTGGAAAATGCGTCGTACCGGGATGCCGCGGCGGAGTGCAGCCGGGATTTCCGGGCGTGTTCCGGGGTCGCCGGCGCGGCGGACTTCATCGAAAACGCCCCGCACGATCCGCCCGCCGGCAGGGATATTCTCAAGGAAATGAACCGCGAAAGCGTCAATTTCCAGATCCTGTGCTGGCTGAATCTCGCCGCGGGAATACTTCTCGGCTTCATGATCTCGGAGCACTGGAACCCTGTCTGCCTTCTGGCTCTTCCCGTATTGGCGGTTTTTTTCTATATCGCAGGCAAGGGAATACAGGCAGAGCGGTATAAGAAACTGGTCCACTCCGATCCGAAAGCGTACAGGCGGGACGCGCGTATCCGGTCCCTTTTCTGGGGCGTCCTCCTGCCGCTGTTCATCCTGCTCTCCCCGTTTCTGATCGGCACAGGCGAGCCCGTCTGCGTCCGCACCTATCTCAATACCAGAACGTTCGAATACGAAACGTTTGTCCGGGTGGGGCCGCTCGTGTTCCAACAGGACGGCGCATCCTTCTTCCAGGGCGATCTCGAACCGTACCGGAACGCGCTGCGGCAGGACCGTCTTCCGGAATACTGGATCCAGACCGGCGAACACGCCTATTCCATCACGTTCAACGACGACTACCCCTACATGCGCGGCGGCAAATACCCTGTCAAGGTGAAATATTTCCTTTGGGAGCACATTCAGGAGATGTTTGACCCGGATTATAAAGAGACCGAGGAGGAATTCTCCGACCGCCTCACCGATTTTATCCTGTCCCTGAACGAGGATGAAAAGTTCAAAGGCGTCCTGCTCCCCGCGGACACCGACCTCCGCGCCCGTGCCAGAAAGTTCTGACCTCCTTCGATTCTCCTTTTTTGAACACGAAAAACCCGGGATGGATTTGAGGTCCATTCCGGGTGTTTTTTTGCTTGCGCGGCGCAGGCCGCCGGGTTCGGAGTCCCGTTCGAACAGGGCTCATCGTCCGGCGGTTTGCGCTTTGTTACGCCGCCTCAGAATTTCTTGCGGGCGGTGTACTTGGTGTGGAGGAGCTCGTGTGCGAGATGGCTGCCGGGCTCGCCGAGGTATTCTTCGTAGAGCTTGATGATCGAAGAATTCTGGTGGGACTTGCGGAGCGGCAGGTTGATATCGTCACGGTAAAGCGCTTCCATACGCTTCTTGAGGATCTCGGTGTTGCCGTGGTGGTAGGGCTGGCCGCCGCCGTCGATGCAGCCGCCGGGGCAAGCCATGATCTCGATGGCGTGGTACTTGACTTCGCCGGCTTTGATCTTTTCGAGGAGCTTGCGGGCGTTGCCGAGGCCGGAGCAGATCGCGGCTTTGAGCTTGAGGCCGCCGACGTTGACTTCGGCTTCCTTGATGCCGTCGAGGCCGCGGACGGGCTTGTAGTCGATGTCCTTAAGGTCCGTCTGGGGATGAATCGCATTGAACTCGCCGGTCTTCTGGAGGTCGGTGATCCAGTCGGCCGCGGTACGGAGCGCGGCTTCGAGCACGCCGCCGGACGCACCGAAGATGGTGGCGGCGCCGGTGCCTTCTCCGAGCGGAGAATCGTATTCGGAATCCTCGAGCTTGTCGAACTGGATGCCGGCTTCGTGGCACATTTCCGCGAGTTCGCGGGTGGTGATCACGATATCGACGTCGCGGACGCCGTTGCGCGTGAACTCGGGACGAGCGGCCTCGTACTTCTTGGCGAGGCAGGGCATGACGGAGACGACGATGAGGTCTTCCGGCTTGATGCCGGTCTTCTCGCAGTAGTAGCTCTTGGCGATGGCGCCGAACATCTGCTGCGGGGACTTGGCGGAGGAGGGCATGTAGGTGAGTTCGGGGAACTGGTGTTCGAGGAACTTGACCCAGCCGGGGCAGCAGCTGGTGAGGATCGGGAGATTCTCGTTCTTCTTCACGCGTTCGAGAAGCTCGTTGGCCTCTTCCATGATGGTGAGGTCGGCGGAGAAGTTGGTGTCGAACACCTTGTCGGCGCCGAGCATCTTCAGGGCGGTGACCATCTTGCCGGTGCTGATGGAGCCGGGCTCCATGCCGAAGGCTTCGCCGATGGCGACGCGGACGGCGGGGGCGGTCTGGAAGACGACGGTCTTGGTCTTGTCGTTGAGGGCGCGCCAGACGTCGTACTTGTAGTTGATCTCGGTGAGGGCGCCGACGGGGCACGCCTGGACGCACTGGCCGCAGAAGACGCACTGGGTGTCGGCGAGCTTCTTGAGGCCGGCGGGGGCGACGACGGCGTGGAAGCCGCGGCCGACGCCGGAGAGGACGCCGACTGTCTGGATGTTGTTGCAGGCGTTTTCGCAGCGGCGGCACATGATGCATTTGTCAAGGTCGCGGCGGATGGCGGCGCTGCTCTCGTCCAGTTCGTACGTGGACTGCTCGCCCTTGTACTGCAGATTGTGGATGCCGAGCTCTTCGGCGATCTTCTGGAGTTCGCAGTTCAGGTTCTTCGGGCAGGTGAGGCAATCCTTCGGGTGGTCCGAAAGGAGCAGGTCGAGGATGGCGCGGCGCGCGTTGATGGCGCGGAGCGTGTTGGTGTGGACGACCATGCCTTCCATGACGGGGGTGCAGCAGGCGGGGGCCAGGTTGGGGCGCTTTTCGACCTCGACGACGCAGATACGGCAGGAGCCGCATCTGTGCTCGACGTGGAAGGCATCCATCTTGAAGTGGCAGAGAGTCGGGATTTTGATATCGAGTTTTTCCGCGGCTTCGAGGATGGTGGAACCGGCCTCGACAGCGACGGCTTTATCGTTGATGGTAAGATTGACTGTGCTCATGGTAGTTTATGCTCCTCTCGGTCAGATCTTGGCGATGGCATGGAACTTGCAGGCGTTGAAGCACGCGCCGCACTTGATGCACTTGGCCTGGTTGATGGCATGTTTCATCTTCTTCTCGCCGGAAATCGCGCCGACCGGGCAGCGCTTGGCGCAGAGACCGCAGCCGACGCACTTGTCGGTCACGTTGAACTGGATGAGGGCGGTGCAGACGCCGGCGGGACAGCGGTGGTCCTTCACGTGCGCGAGATATTCGTCTTCGAAGTTCGCGAGCGTGGAGAGCACCGGGTTCGGGGCGGTCTGACCGAGGCCGCAGAGGGCGGTGTCCTTGATGGTGGCGGAGAGCGTTTTGAGCTTCTCGAGGATCTCCATGTTGCCTTCGCCGGAGGTGATCTTGTTGAGCAGCTCGAGCATGCGGCGGTTGCCGACGCGGCACGGGGTGCACTTGCCGCAGGATTCGTCGGCGGTGAAGTCGAGGAAGAACTTGGCGATGTTGACCATGCAGTCGTCCTCGTCCATGACGATCATGCCGCCGGATCCCATCATGGAGCCGATGGACTTGAGGGCTTCGTAGTCGATCTGGAGGTCGAGGTTCTTCTTGGTGATGCAGCCGCCGGAGGGACCGCCGGTCTGCACGGCCTTGAACTCGCGGCCGTCCTTGATGCCGCCGCCGATCTCGTAGATGATCTGGCGGAGGGTCATGCCCATCGGGACTTCAGCGAGGCCGACCTTGGAGATCTTGCCGGCGAGGGCGAAGACCTTCGTGCCGGGGGAACCGGCGGTGCCGAGGCCCTTGAACCAGTCGGCGCCCTTGCGGATGATGGCGGCGATGCAGGCGTAGGTCTCGACGTTGTTCACGACGGTCGGGCGCTTCCAGAGGCCCTGGATGGCGGGGAACGGGGGCTTGAACGTGGGTTCGCCGCGCTGGCCTTCGATGGAGTGGATGAGGGCGGTCTCTTCGCCGCAGACGAATGCGCCGGCGCCGAACTTGATCTCAAGCTTGAAATCGAAGCCGCTGCCGAAGATGTTCTTGCCGAGGAAGCCTTTTTCCTCGGCCTGCTTGATGGCGTTTTCGAGGCGCTTCACCGCGAGCGGATATTCCGCGCGGATGTAGATGACGCCGTTGTGCGCGCCGATCGCGTAGCCGCCGATCGCCATGGCTTCGAGCACGGCGTTCGGGTCGCCTTCGAGCACGGCGCGGTCCATGAACGCGCCCGGGTCGCCTTCATCGGCGTTGCAGATGATGAACTTTTCGCCTTCGGGCTGTGCGGCCGCGAAGGACCATTTCTTACCGGTGGGGAAGCCCGCGCCGCCGCGGCCGCGGAGGTTGGAGGCGGAGATCACGTCGATGACGTCCTGGGGCTTCATGGAGGTGACGACCTTCGCGAGGGCGGAATAGCCGCCTTCGGCGACGTACTGGTCGATGTCTTCGGGATTGATGCGGCCGGTGTTGCGGAGGACGATGCGCGCCTGAAGTTCGCCTTCGGCGGGGGATTCGTCTTCGGGATAGTACCAGCAGCGGTCGATGGTGTGGGTGCCGGTGGCCGGAGCTTCGAGGCCGGCCTGCATGATGGCGGGGATCTGGTGCGGGGTCACGTCGCCGTAGATGATGCGCTTGCCCTTGTCGTCGGTGAGCATGATGACGGGCTCGGCGTAGCAGAGGCCCATGCAACCGACTTCGATGACGTCGAACGCGCCGTCGAGCTTGTGCTCGGCGATGTAGTCGTTGATGGCCTTCAGGACTTCGCCGGTACCGGCGGCGATACCGCACGTTCCCATGGAAACGAGCAGTTTGACGGGCGCGTGCTTGCGCGCCTTGAGGGCGGCCGCGTATTCAGCGAGCGCCGCGGGAGAGTCAATTCTCATATCGGGTAATCTCCAAGATTAGTCGGTGGATGGGGTCGATCAGTCTTTGCAGTCGTCCAGGAGGCCCTGGACCTTTTCCGGGGTCATGTGGCCGTAGACTTTGCCGTTGACCATGACGACGGGAGCCATGCTGCACGCGCCGAGGCAGCGGAGGACGCCGAGGAAGTACTTTCCGTCGGCCGTGGTCTCGCCTTCGGAGACGCCGAGCTTGCGCTTGAGTTCGTCGACGACCTGCGCCGCGCCCTTGACGAAGCAAGCGGTGCCGGTGCAGACGTTGATGGCGTAGCGACCGATCGGCTTGTCCGTGAAGAAGCTGTAGAAGCTGATCACGCCGTAGACTTCCGCGAGGGAGATACCGAGACGTTCGGCGACGAACGACTGGACTTCGACCGGGAGATAGCCGAAGAGGGACTGTGCCTTGTGAAGCGTCTGGATCAGGAATCCGCGCTTACGGGTCGGGTTGTCGGCCAGAGGCAGACTTTTGATGTAGGCGTCGAGCGCCTCCATCTGGGAGGATTTGCGGGAGGACATCTCGCAAACTCCGTTCACGCAATGCATTTCACCCATGTTTGAATGAGCCTCCAATGTAGAGAGTTAGGGATATGGTTAAGGTTTGAAAAAGGGTCTCGTGAAAAAATGTTCCGTAATATACTCCGTTTTTAAGGAAAAAACAAGTCTGATTCGATAAAAAAATACTGAATTCTTCGACTTTTTTCTTTAATGTTTAAAATGCGAAGGTCCCGGCATGTGACGGTTTCACGATGCCGGGACCGGGTGCGGAAATACGGGCCTGTATGCCGTGTTCCGCCGGTTTTCGCCGTGTCACTGGAGCTGGTTCAGGAACGTCGCGCTCAGATTGTGGACCGCCTGGATTGTGCCGCCGAGCGTCTGCCGTTCGTCCTCGTTCATGTCCGGGACGACTTCCTGTTCGATCGCATAGATGTTCTGAAGGGCGGACTGGGCGCGCATAACGGCGTCGGCGCGCTGCTGGTCGTTCATCCCGGCGGCAAGCTGTCCGGCGTTGGCGGTGACGGCGTTGAGGATGACGTTCACGATGCCGAGCGCGAACTTCGTCTTGTTCCTGTCCTCCTCGGACTGCTGGCGGTAGGTGTCGAGCGCCTGCCAGGCGGATTCGACCGCCTCCTCCGGCGTCTGCTCGTGAAACTCCCTTTGCCCGCCGTCGCCGTTCGCGGCGTTGTCCTGCTGAACGGGCGCCATGCCGGAGAACGTGGAGCCGATGTCGACTTTGCGGCGGACTCTCGGGCCGTGGCGGCGTTCGGGCGCGGGCTGTTCGGCTTCCGCCACGGTCTTTTCTTCCTCGGGCGGAGGCATATTGTTTTGCTGGAGGATCTTGACCGTGGCGACCGCGAGGAACGCGACGAGAATAAGGCCGCAGAGCGCGACGATGATCGTATTTCTCTTTTCCATTGGGGGGGGGCTCTTTCTGTTCCGTCAGCTCAGAAGATCGCGGAGTTCAGCAGGGATTCGTTGAGGTTGCGCATGGACTGGAAGACGCCGCCGAACACCTGCATTTCCTCGTTGGTCACGTTGGGCATCATCTCATCCTGGATGGCGTCGAGGAGATCCAGCGAGCCGCCCGCGGCCTGGATGAGCTGGTCGCGCTGTTCCGGGGTCATCCGCTGGATAAACTGGCCGGCGTTCTGCGCGATGCCGTTGACCATGTACGAAGCCATGTTCATGACCATCGCCATCTGCTGTTTCTCCTGCGGGGACGATTCCCGGTAGGCGGAAAGGATGTCCCAGGCGGCGTTGACCGCATCCTCGCGGGTAGGCATGCCCTGGATCTGGTCGCCCTGCATCGGCATCATGCTGTTGATGCTGGAGTTGATGTCGCGTCTCCGGCGCTCGCGGCGCGGCGGCGGAGCGGGTTCTTCCTCCTCGGGCTCCTCGACGACAGGCTCCTCGACGACCGCGACCGGGGTCGGCGCGACGGTGTCTTTGTGTTTCTTCAGCAGGATGAATCCGCCGACGACGAGAGCGGCGGCCAGGATGAGGACAACGGGCAGGATGACGGCGTTCTTGTTGTTCATATTCAGGTTCCTTTTCATTAAAGGCTGATTGTGTTTGTTTTCCACTTTACTAAACAACATCAAAGCGATATTGTCAAGCGGTTTTGTGTTTTTTTCCGAAAAAAGATTTCTCTCGGAAGGGCAGTCGTGTTCAGGCGGGATCGCCGAAGGCGTTCTCCGGGGACGGTTCCACGCCCTCGCTCGCCTTGATGTACTGGCCGCACAGGTAGCAGTTGCAGAAGAGATAGCAGAAGCACAATGCGACCAGAGAGAGGGAGATGCAGATTGAGAGCAGGACCCACGCGATGAGCGGCGGACACTGACTGGAGATGGAAGTGAAGATCGCATTGGAGCCGAAAACGAGACAGAAAACCCAGTACACGATCACCAGCATCCCGACGATCCCCAGCAGGAATTCCTTCCATATTTTCAGCAGGAGCAGGACGGAGCGCCAGAGCATTTTGAAGGGATTCAGCGTATCGTCGCGCGTCAACACCGGGATCACGATGCACATGGAGGCGACCCACATGAAATTAAACGGGGTAATCAGTAGGGACCAGGTCGCCAGGCTCCAGAAATGGGAGGCGGCGGTGCGCCAGCCGCGTTTGAAATCGGCTTTCTGACCGTTCCACACACGGATGATCTCGCTGTCCACCGTGAGCAGGAGGAAGTTCGTGAAAAGCGTGCCGAGGAACTGGATGGTCAGTGCGACCGCAAGCAATATGGCCTTGTGTTCCTGCTGGTTGTAGAACGCGTTGAATTCCTTCTGCGTATGGCACGGCTGCCCCATCAGAGCGGGATACAGGAAAAAGCCGCCGAGGAACAGGCCGATGTAGAACACCACAAGCAGGAGGTCCACGGTGGCGAGTTTGAGCAGCACGGAGTCGCGGATGGAGATCAGGAGAGAGTTCTTCAGCATCCTGCGGACGGAGGCAACCGAGGATTCGGACTTGACGGACGCGGGCGCGCCGGCGATGTCTATGGTGTTTGAGGTAGTCATGGTAAAAGAACCTTTCATTGGTTCGGTTGATTCATTTGTTGTTTTTCGTGGTGGCGGCGGCGTGTTTCGCGGTCAGATAGTCGGAGACGTCCTGTTCCGAGATGCCGAACATCCCGGCGGACGTGACCAGCGAGGCGAAGAGGGTGTCCAGGTGGCGCCGTTTCTCGTCGTCGGTGAGGGTGTGGCGGGCATCGTCGCGCTCGGCAACGAAACAGCCCATGCCGCGCCGGGTTTCGATGAGCCCGGCAAGCTCGAGTTCGCGGTACGCTTTCGCCACCGTGTTCGGGTTTACGTTCAGCTCCGCGGTCACGTCGCGGATCGACGGGATCTTTTCGCCCGGGGAAAGCGCCCCGGAGAGGATCTTGCCCGAAAGCAGCTGGACGATCTGCCGGTAGATCGGGACCCCCGAAGAGAAGTTCAAGGTCAGTTCGGAAACATTCATGGTTTGAAATAACCTCCGTTGGTGTTAGGTGTGATTGTTTCACAGTGTACTATTAAAATAGCACACCAAAACACCAATGTCAAACCGAATGTTTCATTTTTTTCGAAAAAAGGTGTTTTTCAGCTCAAAAAAAAGCATCTCCGCCCGTGGTGCAGACGAGAACAGGCGGGAAAACGGAAGGAAAGGGGCAGGCATTTACATTGTGAGCGAAAACGACTGCAAACGGAGATCAAGTCGGTTTTTTCCCAAGTTTCAGTTAAATGGTATTCGATTTAACTGAAACTTGCGTGTGTGCGCGTGAGGGAAAAACGATTGATGCCGGGACCTCATCCTTTCCAAGGGGGAGGAGAAAAACGATTGATGCCAGGACCTCATCCTTTCCAAGGGGAACGCGAAAGAAACTGGGGCATCATCCTCTCCATGGGGAATTGGTTAGAAACAGGGACATAATAGAGTTAAGCAGAATAATAGCCAAGTTTCAGTTAAATGGTATTCGATTTAACTGAAACTTGCGCGTGTGCGCGTGAACAGCAACCACACGACCGCTTCGGATTGATTTTGGAGCATGATATGCGCGTGTGCGCGGGTACGACACCGTTTGAACGGAGTCAGACTCGTTTGAATTGAACGGAGTTCAGTTCACTGTTTTTCCTCGTCGGACCAGTCGCAGAACGGATGCCGGACGAGGCGGGAATTGCGGAATCTCGGTTCGTGGGAGACTTCGCGTCCGAGCCACGGCGGGACCGGGAACTCGCGGTCGGGGGAATCAAGCTCGATCTCGGCGACGATCAGTCCCTCGTTCCGCCCGGCGAACTCGTCGACTTCCCAGGTGAATCCGCCGAACGGCACATACCAGCGGCGTTTGAGGATAACGGGCTTGGCGCAGAAACTGGAGAGGAACGCGACCGCGTCCGCTACGGGGATGGGATACTCGAACTCGGCGCGGGAGATGCCTGTGACGGGTCCCTTGATCGTGAGGCGCGCCTTGTCGCCCGCGATGCGCGCGCGGACGGTCACGCCGTCGCCGGTGGGGAAATACCCCTGCTGAAAATCCTTGAATGAGGTTGCGGAATCTTTCCAGGAAAGGTCTTTGACGAGGAATTTGCGTTCGATTTCAACGGCCATGGGGAGAGGCTTTCTGCGGGAGGGCGTAGGAAACAGGGAAAAGGGGGTTCGGGTTCAGAATGCGGGGAGTTTGGGCTTGGGACGGTAGGTCTTCGGCGGCATCTCGGAGATCTTTCCGGCGATGATGTCCGCGACGGCCTCGCCCTGGTCCTTCGAGGCGAGCCAGAGGCCGGTGATCGCGCCGTTGAGCTCGGCGCAGTCGCCGACGGCATAGACGTCCGGCGCGGAGGTCCGGAGCGCGGCGTCCACCACGATCCCGCGGTTGCAGGCGAGTCCGGCGTTTTTCGCGAGCTCAAGATTGGCGCGGATCCCGGCGGAAACGAGCACGAGCGAGGCGGGAACGGACGTGCCGTCCTTGAGGTGGAGCTGAGCGGACGCTTCGTCGAAACGGTCGACCGTCGCGCCGGTATGGACCTTGAATCCGGCGTTCGTGAAATTGGAGAGCAGCACGGCGGATTCCTCCTCGTTCATCTGGAGCGGGAGCAGACGCGGCGCGGTCTCGATGATGGAGACGGCGAGGCCGCGTTTGTGGAGCGACCAGGCGGCTTCGAGGCCGAGCAGGCCGCCGCCGATGACCGCGGCATTCAGGCCGGGTTCGCAGAGCGCGACCAGGGCGTCGGCGTCCGGGAGCTCGCGGAGAACATGCACACGCGAGCTGGCGGCGAGTCCGGGGACGGGCGGAACGAACGCGTGCGCGCCGACTGCCAGCACGAGGACGTCCCAGGCATATTCCCCGGCGACGGTCGCGAGCTTGTGCGAGGCGGGATCAATGGACGTCACGGGTTCGCCGAGATGAAGCCCGACGCCCCAGTCCGCCATCTGTTCGGGCGAGGAGAGGATGAGCTTCTCGCGCGGAAGGGTGCCCGCGAGGTATTCGGGGAGACGCATTTTCGCGTAGAACCCGACTGGCGCGGCGTCGAAGAGCAGGATTTCGGCTTCGGGGAGATTGAGACGAAGACGTTTCACGGCGTAGGATCCGGCTGCGCCGGCTCCGCAGACAGCAATTTTCATACGTACCTCACGGCGGGTTGGATGGTTTGCTCAGTTTGAGGCGGGGAAGCACGGTTCCGGCGCGTTTTCCGCATCGGCGGCGTCCGAACGAATCAATATAGCATTTCAGGTCCGTTTTTTAAAGACCGCGCGCGGAAAAAACAGAAAAAAAGAGGCGTCCGCCGCGGACCGGGCTCAGAAACCGAGGAGCTTTCCGATGCCGTTCAGCAGGACGGACAGGAACCGGTCGAGGCCGCTGCCGAGGACTTCCTTCTCGCTGCGTCCGACGAGGTTCTGCGTGAGGAACGTGCCGCCGCAGAGCTTGTAGTCGAGGAGCGAGGTCATGCCGCGGAAATACGCCCAGAAGGTCTGTGTGCGGCAGAGGGAATACGCCGCGCCGGGCACGTAGCCGACCAGCACGCCGTCCTCGATCTTGTGGACCTCGCAGGAACCCGGCTCGATCCGCTGGACGTCGATGCCGCGTCCGCCGATGATGAAGATCGTGCCGGTCCCGAAAAAGACGATGTGGCGCAGACGCATGGAAATGAGGTTGTGAAGCTTGAAGCTCCAGACCGTGCGGACCTCCACGTCGTCGGTCAGGCCGATCACGTGGCGCGGGGTCAGGACCAGCCCCGGCCCCCCGTTCAGCTCGATCTGCTGGATGTAGACCTCGTCGTCCCTCGGGGATGTCAGCTTGATCTGGCCGGGATTCTTCGCGCCGGGTTCACCTCGGTAGGCGAGCAGTTCCACGAGGTCGGCCGCAATGGACACGAGCGGAGCCTTCCAGCGCCACATGAACTTGGTCCGGCAGGTCACGTCGCGCCGTTCCTTGCCCCAGTCGCCGCCTTGCGCGCGCAGATAGAACTTGCGGCCTTCGGGGATCGTGAAGGTGATGCTCCGGGCGGAACGGTGGAACACGGGCTCGTGCGCACCGTCGTCGTCCCTGACCTTGATGCGGATCGGCGGGAACTTCTCGACGAGAGCCGCGACGACATAGTACATGAAAACGAGCCACAGAGGCGGCGTGAGCAGCACGAAGCAGATGGTGAAGAGCAGAATGCGCAGGCCGTTCGTGTTCCACTCGTTCGAGACGGTTTCCGCGAGGGACTGCGTGACGCCTTCGAGCTGGAAGACGAGCAGCTGGCGGTTTTTGTCGAGCCGATCCAGGGTGTCCTTGTACCGCGCGATCGTGGATTCCAGCGTTTCGATCTGAAGATCCAGACGTTTCCGTTCGGCGGTGAGGCGGGTGTATTCGGACAGGTAGTCGTAGGGATGCAGCCATGGGCTGGGCAGATTGTCGAGCTTTTCCAGACACTCCCGGCGCTGTTTGCGCCAGTGGTCCAGCATGAAAAGACGGCTTTCGAGCGATTCCTTCGTCTTTGCGATCTCCTCCTCGGCCGACCGGATGCCGGCGAGGAGTGCGTCGCGCTGTTCCGTCAGTTTCAGCGCATTGTCCTTCGCGACGCGGATCCCGGGCGACAGCAGGCACAGGATCACGGTGATCGCGGCGATCGTGAGGATGTTCCGCAGAATCCAGGCGATGATTTTTCCGATGAGTGCCATGGCGTATCCGGGTTGAGGTGAAAACGGGTTCGGTGCGACCGGAACGGTCACGTCGATGTCAGAGTTTGTTTCAGGAGGACTGCCGCCCTCTTCAAATCGTCAGGCAGTCCGGCGCGAACGGACGCGGCGTGCGACCGGAATCCGTCCCGGTGCGCCGGCGCCTGTTCCACGCCCGCGGCATTTTGCAAAAAACACGGCGTGCCGCGATCCTGTCCGGCGGACTTCATCGGACATTCTCCGTTTCCAGCGTGGCCAGGATCCGTTTTTTTCTTTCCAGTTCGGCTTTTTCCCTTTCCCGTCTCTGCCGCTCGATCCATTCCTGTTTCCGCTGATAGGCGGCTTTGATATTCTTCCGGTTGACGGCGATCACGCCGACGAGAGCATATATGATCATCTGCCCCTCGAAATTGTTGTACTGCTTCAAACTCCATTCCAGAGTGGAATGCCAGTAGTTGCAGGTCAATCCCGCGAAGATGCCGATCGCAAGTCCGGAACACGGCATTTTTCTGAGCACAAACATGCTGATAATATCGGACAAATAATAATATAGAAACCAGAGAATCAGTGTGCCGAGGCCCCACCATCCGCACTCCGCCGCCACAAGCAGATAGATGGTCTCGACGATACCGCCATACCGGGGGCTGTCATTTTCGGCATAATAATCCTGAACATAATTGTATTCTCCCCCGGAATACTCGGAATAATTGTTCGCGCCAAATCCGAGACGGGTATCGTTCGCCATCCGTTTCGAGGCCAGAGCCAGAACGATTCGCGTGTTTTTTGATGATTCCGGCGCTCTGGTAAAACGGGCGACGATACGGGGCAGCGCATACCCCACGATGGTCAGCATCACTAGAAGACCGACCAGCATGAGAGTCAGGCGTCTGGTGGAAAAACCGTTAAACAGGATCGAAAGAGCGCAGACAATGGCGATCCCGCCGAAATAAACCACCAGCCCGCCTCGGGAATAGGTAAAAATGATCAGAAGGACAGAACTGCCGAAAGCACACAGACAAAGAAAGAAAAGCAGCCTGCTCATCTGTTCGTTCATCAGGATGCCGAGCGTGAGAAGTCCGAAAAGCTCCAGATACAGCGACAGTGAGTTCTGATGCGGAAACGTCGAGCGGATCTGGAATATGCCCATCCTGTATTTCTGGTAGAAACCGACGATGAAAAGCACGATAAGAATACAGCAGACCACATAGGCGAAAAAAAACAGATTCCTGCTGTTGTTCAGATAGTTGAATACGGCAAGGAACGTGATGTACATCCAGAACATCTTGAAGACTTCAAATCCCCACTGCCTCATATGGACGGCATTGATGCCGGAAAGCAGAATCGCCAGGTAATAAAGGAAATACGTAAAAGCCCCCGGGGGAAACAGCTTTACCTTGTACTTGAAACTGAACATCATGCTCAACAGGAGCGAAGCGGCAAAAAGATACACGGCACTGACCGTATAACCGCGCGCCGTTCCGGGCCAGTCCGGTATGGGAAGAAAGCTCATTGAGAGTTCATTGCTGGTGAAATAAAGCAGGCAGGCAAAGCAGACATGCCGGAACGTCGGAAACATGCAGCACAATGCCGTCATAAAAGGCATCAGATACAGAAAAACAAACAGGAATGCTACTATTTTGAGTAACGGCATACGCCCGCTTCCGGTTATGGATCAGAACTGGATACCGACTGGATATTAAAGGTTGAAATATCCAAGGATGGAAGAACCGAACGGACCGGCCAGCAGATTGACGAACTGCAGAGTCGGGAGAAGCTTCCGGATCAGGCCGTTCCACTTCGAAATGTCGTCCTGAGGCACATAGATGATGTCGTTCGCTTCCAGCTTGAAGTCCTTCATCTTTCCGTTCAGGATCTTGTCGATATTGACCGTATAGACGACCGTTTGGCCCACTCCGCCGCGAATGACCCGGACAAACCGGCTGTACGTGTCCGATTTTAATCCGTTGACATATGCCAGCCCCTGCAACAGCGTCATTCCTTCGCTGAACCCGACATAAGTATTATTGTTGACCTCTCCGAGGTATATGACGGAGCCGTTCATGGTCGAGGGGATGTAAATGTAGTCTCCGTTCAGGAGAGGGATATTCTGAAGAGGATCACCTTCGTAGACAAGAGCTCTGAAATTCACCGGCAGATTCTTGCCGTCCCGTTTGATATAGGCGTTGTCCAGGTCGGCCAGTTCGATGGTATCGCCGTTGAACAGACCGGTCTGGAAGCCGCCGGCAAGCGCAAGCGCATCGAGCAGACATGTCTGGCCTATGTTGACGTTATAATTGCCCGGTTTGACCACACGTCCGGCAATCGTGAAATAATATCCGCTGACCGACTGCGGAGACAGGGTGACAATCGGGTTTTTCAGATACCTGGACATCTTCGATTCAATCAGGTTCGCGGCGTCCTCCATGTTCAAATCGGAGAGTTTCAGCAGACCGACCAGCGGCAGACTCGCCGTGCCGTCCGGCGCGATCAGAAGAGTGGAGGCAAGATCCGGCTGATTGTACACGGTCAGCAGAAACGTGTCGCCGGGATGGATCTCATAGGGGGTGGGATTCACCACATGGAGAGCTTTCAGTTCCTCCTGAATGGCGTAGGTGTCCCCTTCCTGTTTCGGCATCACGGTCGTCATCCCCGGGACGGCGATGCCGCCGAACGGGGTATTGTTGCAAGCAGTTGCGACAAGGGCGAGGACAGGCAGGAAAAGAAACAGAATCCGACGGTATTTGGAAATCATAATGTCACCTTGTTGTAATGCTTGTTGTTGACGTTGTAAAGGAAACCGACGATGTTCCTGACATGGAACGACTTCAGGAACTGGAGCACGCGGTAGATGCTCAGTTTCGACGTCTGGGCATATTTCATCGGGATAACGGTCACATCGGCATTGTGGGCGATTTCCGCGAAGAGCTGCCGGTGCAGTTCGAAATCGAAGAGGTCCCACACGATCAGGGAAACGGACTTGTACGCCTTCTTCACCCGCTGGATCTGTTCGTCGGTCAGCGGCGAAATGAAGGAGAGATCGTCCAGTTTGAAATAGACCGTATGGTCTTTTCCGGGCTTCGGCGCCTCCTCCGTGAACTGGTAAAGATAGTCGTTGATGAGAAGCGGCAGCTGTTTCTGGGAGAATTCCTCCTCCTTGACGGGCGAAATGATGACATAATTGCATCCCATGCGGATCTTCAGCGTTTCGCAGAACTCCTCTTTCGTCTTTTCGTCAAAGTCGGACCGTTTGTCCGGGGCGAACACAAGCAGAAGCGGATGCTCCGGCGAGGCCTGCGAGAAGAACGGTTTTCCGTTGCTGGTCATCGTCTGAAGGGCGCTGTAATAATCCGCGCGGTGCTTCTGATCCAGAACCGGGATCATGCCGAGCATCCGGATTTTGAGCGCCTGTTCGATATCGACGTTGGAACGGATGGTCAGGTTGAAGAACTCAAGACAGATGATGACGAAGAGGGAAACGAACGTGCCGAGGACGAAACCGACAACGGCCCAGATGCCGCGTTTGCGTCCCAGCGGCGTATTGGGAGCTTTTGCGAGCTCCTGAATGGAAATGTCGGAGAAGGAACGGTCCAGGAAGCTCCGGATCGTGGCGATCTGCACCTTGGTGTCGTTGATCCGTTCCTTGTTCTGCTGGATATCGACCTCGATCTGGCGGATGGTGGGCTGGAGCGCGGCCAGGAGTTCCCGGCGGGAACGCAGCTGAATCGCCGTCTCGTTGTTGAGGTTGATCTCGTTCGTCAGGGACTTGATCTCGGCTCTCCGGGACGCGATGGCCACCTCGATCTGCGTATATGTCGGATTGCGGGCGACAATGACTTTCCGGTTGACGTCGTTTTCGCCGTCCTCCTCTTCCTGGCGCGCCTTCTCGACGGCGGCCTTCAGTCTTTTGACCAGCTCACGCTGCTGGATAAGAAGCGGATTGCCGCTCGCATAGATCTGCTCGTACTCGCGGAGCTTGGCCTCCGCATGCGTGAGCTCGTCTTCCGCGGCCGTGCTTTTCTCCCTTGACGTCACGACCTGTTCCGGCGTGTTGGCAAGTTCGCCCTGAAGCTCGTAAAGCGCCTGCTTCACCGACTCGAGCGTGGAGGAGGAACGGGTCAGCTGGTCCTCGACCTGAAGCAGTCTCTGGTTGTTGAACGCGACGTCGTTTTCGATCGTCGTCAGGTTGTTCTCGGCACTCACCTTTTTCAGCCGTTCGTCCAGATCGCTCAGCTGTTTTTCCAGATCGTTCTGCGTCCGGACGTAACTGTCGTTCAGGTCTTCCAGGTTGCGCCGGATCAGCTTCTTGTACTCTTCGATGAAGACGTCCGCCAGCGTGTTGGCGAGAGCGGCCGAGATCGTCGGGTCTTTCGACGATGCGGACACGAAATAATAGTCCGAGTTCTTTTCCGAGTTGACCGAAATATTGTTGTAGAGCTGTTCGGCCGTATAGGGCAGACTCAGGCGTTTGACCGTTTCCTCAAGCACGGCGCGGCTTTTGAAAAGGTTCAGGATGATCGAGCGCTGGACATTGACGTAGCCGGGCGGCAGGATGCCATTCCTCGTGTCGGTGACTTCCTGGCGGATCAGGCCGCAGTTCGCCACATAAACGTTCGTGGTGGTCATCGTCCGGATGAGGAACATGACAGTCGCGAAGAGAAGCGGGAAAATGGCAAAAAGCCACCACATCTTCTGAATCGCGTTCACCCAGCACCAGATGTCGCGTTTGAAAAGACGCGTGATCTGTATGATGACGGGCTCCGTTTTTTCCTGCTCGAATTCGGAATTGAATACCGACTCGTCCGCTTTGACCGCAGGATCTTCGTTGTCCGATAAAATCATTCAAGGACTCCTCTCTGCCGCGGGGCGCGGCAATCCGTACTCAGATTGCGCCGCAGGATCCCCGTCAGGATCTTAATGTTGAACCAGCAGTTCATGGCATACGCATAGTACTGCTCGTCGAGTTCAAGTTGATAAGGCTCATTTTCATGGCCGAGAAATTCGCTGTAGGAAAAAACGCCCGGAGCGTATCCGGGAAGATCCCGGATGAACCGGTCGTTGCGGCCGGTCGCCTCGAGCAGGCTGTTTCCGACCAGCCGCAGTTTTCCCGCCGCGGCGTACGGCAGCAGATGATATTTGTCCAGCGTCAGTTTCCGGAAAAGCTTTCCCGCGAAACTCTCCCGCGGCAGCACGTATCCGTGCAGGGCCATGGTACGCTTTCCGCCGCACCCCGTCAGGCATTCCGCCAGCGTGGCGTGAAATTCGAGGAACGGTCTCAGGAGGGCATAGGGGAGAGTCTGAAGAAGCAGGAGAATGAACGCCAGGACCCGCTGGTAGAACGGGCTTGCGCTGTATTCGTCCGGCGCCACCTCGGATATGACGGATTCGTGCGTGACGTCGATGCGGATTCCGGATTCCGGGTCGATGAGGTGGTTTCCGCAGCAGATCTTCCCGTCGATCTCCAGATTCCGTCCGATATAGGTGTTGCCGAGCACGACGGCGTTCCGGATCGCGGTTCCGTTGTCGATGATGCAGTTGTCGCCGATGATGATGTTCGGGCCGGCGAACACTCCGGTCCCGAACGAAATCCCGTTGCCGAGTATGACGGGCGGTTTGACGCGGGCCGATCCCGGGATCCGGACGTCCCGCCCGACGAAACTGTTTTTCCCCTCGCTGAATCCGGGCAGGTTGTATTTCTCGATGTCGCTTCCGGCCAGCCGCATGTTGAGCTTGTAGTATTCGAGGATGTCCGGCACGGGCGCACCGGAGACGGGACCGTCGTCGCGGAATCCGCTCCAGTCGGACTGCAGGCCGTTCAGTTTGTCGCGTCCGATCAGATACCAGGCGGTATCGCCGCCGTACACGCGGCCTTTCATCCCGTCCGCGTCAATACGCAGTTCGCCGGGCTCCCGCTTGTCGTATTCCGGCAGGAAAAGCCCGGAGAAGATCAGCAGGTCGTTTCCTCGGCAGAACGCCATGTTCTGCCGCACGACGCGCTGCAGAGGCTCGTCCGGGGACGCCCCGCCGAAGCTGACGTTCATGCCCGGCAGACCGTCCCGGCGGAACCGGGCATGCAGAACGTCCGACTCCTCGTCGGATATGATCCTGACGTCGCGGATCCCCTTCAGGAAACAGTAATCCAGGGCGAATTCGATCGCGGGTTTGTTCGCAAACGGGAGAAGATAGACCGGATAATCCGGAAAATACTGCTTCAGCCACGTGTTTCCGCGCACCGGACAGAAAAGAAGCGCCTTCATCATCTCAGTACGCTCCCTTCCCCGCGATCACGGCGGGTATCGTCTTGAACAGGATCAGCACGTCTTTCCAGAACCCCTGCCCGCGGATGTATTCCTTGTCCAGCACGACCTGTTCCCGGAACGGGATGTCGCTGCGTCCGGATATCTGCCAGATGCAGGTGATGCCCGGCAGGATCTCCAGACGTTTCCGGTCGTCGAGCGTGTACTGCGCGACTTCGTCCGGCAGAGGCGGACGCGGCCCGACCAGGCTCATGTCGCCGAGCAGCACATTGATGAACTGCGGCGCTTCGTCGATGCTGTATTTGCGGATGAACCGGCCGCACCTCGTAATGCGGGGGTCGTTCTTCATCTTGAAGATCACGCCGTCCTTCGATTCGTTTTCCTTCTCCAGGGCGGCGCGGCGGACGTCGGAGTCGATGTACATGGAGCGGAACTTGTAGAAATAAAACGGACGTCCGTACTGTCCGATTCTGACCTGACGGTACAGGAGCGGGCCGGGAGAATCGAGCTTGAGCCATACGGCAACGGCCACAAAAAGCGGCATCAGGAGAATGATCGCGCAAAGGCTGCCGCACACGTCCATCCAGCGTTTGAGCAGACGGCTGGACCAGGCGTTCATGATCCAGAAACGCTTTTTGAGCCTGGTACGCATCCGCGCCAGAAACATGGACCGGGACGCCAGCGTTTCGGACAGAAACAGGATGTCGTTCAGTCCGGCGGACGCGCCGAAGCCGGACGTCCGTTCGTCCTGCTTCCGGGATGCGCCCTTTTTGTTCCGGTTTGCCGGATCCGGGCTGTTCAGCCTCATTTCTGCCTCCTGTGTGGGACCCCCCGCTGACCGCATGCGGTGATCCGTCTCCGTGTTATGCCTCGCGGGCCGCCTTGATCGCTTCGTCCAGCTCGTCGTAGATATCGAAAATCCGGTACGCCTTCGTGATCTCGAAGATCATCCGGGCGCGCTGCGTCAGATTCGCCAGGATCAGCGTCCCGTTGAATTCCGTGCAGCTTTTCAGGCAGAATACAAGAGCGCCGAGGCCGGTGCTGTCCAGATTTTCCATCTCGGAAAGATCAAACACGAATTTCCGTTGGGTGGCAAACAGTTCAAGGAACTTGGACCGGAGCGTTTCCGCATTTTCCGCGGAAAGATGTCCCTTGATCTGGATGACTTCGATTCCGTCGTTCTCAAAGTTGGAAATTTCCATGTGTGCTTATTCTCTTCTGTTTTGCAGTGTCTTTTTCAAAGAAAGGATTAGTGCGCATATATAATATAATACTCTCTATGAAAAAATCAACCCGTTTTCTCTTTATAAAACGCTTTATGATCTTTATTTTGCATCCGCCGGGACTTTTTCCAATGACAGGAACAGACAAAACATTCTGCCGTTTCAGCGTTTTGAATCCAGCCGGGACAGGCATCCCCCGGTGTGCCGTTTTTCCCGCATCAGGGGACAACGGTCTGTACAAGCGTCATGTAAACCGCCGTCCCCGCCAGGATGGACACCAGCGGATTGCGTTTCCACACCTGAAGCGCGACCACCACGACCGCCGCCGCGAGTTCCGCCAGCCCGAACATGTGTTCGGCAGGCGCTCGGTCTCGCACATAGCACGCGAAACAGTACACCACCAGCATGGCGATCGCCGCCGGGGACAGCACGTTTCCGATGCTCAGGACCAGCGCGGGCGGACGCTTCCCCGTGCCGAAGAACAGGAACGGCAGCGCGCGGAGCAGGAACGTGACGCCCGCGGTCACGGCGGTCAGGATCAGCAGATATTCGGTCGACGTCCCGCTCATTCTTTCCCTCCGGGTTTCCATGTTTCGAGTTTTTCGAGCGGCTTCCGGAACACGATCAGCGCGGACAGCATCAGGATCATGGATGGGATCAGCATCTTTCCCGCGCCGAAGATCAGCGCGCAGGCGACGGACGCCACCAGCCCGACCGCCGCGTAGACACGGTTTTTCCGTTCCCGGCACTGGTCGGTCAGGATCACCAGAAAGAGCGCGGTCATGGCGAAGTCGATGCCCTTGTTCGGGAACGGCAGGGCGGCTCCGGCGAGCGCGCCGGACACGACGCCGAGGATCCAGTAGAAATGGTTCAGCGCGGCGAGCGTGATGCAGTATAGGATGGAATCGCCTCCGGGCGGGACCTTGTTCTCGACTTCGAGCGCGTAGGTCTCGTCCGTGAGGCTCCAGATCAGATAGAGCTTTTTCGCAAGCGGGATCCCGCGGAACCGTTCGATGAGGGAAAGACCGTACATGGAGTAGCGGATGTTCAGGCAGACGGTCAGGAGCGCCACGTCCAGCATCGGCTGCGAGTTCCGGATCCAGTCCACGAGCATGAACTGAAGCGCGCCGGAGATGCTCGTGGCGCTGGTCAGAAACGCCCAGAGCGCGGGCAGCCGGATGCCGCTTTTCGCGGCCAGCAGGACGCCCGCCGCAAATCCCATGGCGGTATACCCCATCAGGACTGGCAGCGAACTGATAAACGCCTGTTTCAAAACCGGCTTCCGGTTCATGGATGATGAATTCTCCTGAAAAATGAAATTACTAATATATCACCGTTCCACGGAAATACAAAATCTTTCCCGTTCTTTTCTCCGCTTTTCCCGTTTTCGCGCTCTCCTTTTCTTGAAAAAACCCCGCCCGCATGATATATTATATACTGAAACCCAGACACACTGCACCGCCGCGCCCCATATCCCTGCACGGGCCGGCAGAATGAAGGAAACATGTTCATCATGAACGATGAAAAGACCCCGGCCGCGAAGACCGGGGCATCGGCACGCACCGCCCCGGCTCCGTCGGAATGCACCCTGGCGGAACTCCCCGTCGGCCGGTCGGCCGTCGTGATCAATATGAAGCCTTCCCTGCGCGGGAAGAAAAAATTCGCGGACGTCGGGATCGTGCCCGGCACCCTGCTCGAAATGGAAGCGCACGCCCCGTTCGGCGGCCTTCTGCGCATCAAGGTCATGGAAAGCAGCCTCTCCATCCACCGCGACGACGCCGCGAACATCATCATCCGTCTGCAGGAGCGCCCATGAGCCGCAAATACCGGATCGTCCTCGCCGGCAATCCGAACTGCGGCAAAACCACGATCTTCAACTGCCTCACCGGCGCGCGGCAGCACGTCGGCAACTACCCCGGCGTGACGGTCGAAAGCAAGACCGGAAAATTCATGCTCGGCGAGGACGAGATCGAGATCATCGACATCCCCGGCGTGTACAGCCTGTCCTCCAGCTCGCCCGAGGAGGGCGTCGCGTTCGAGGAACTCTCGAAGCCCGGGATCGACCTCATCATGAACGTGATCGACTCGTCGATCCCGCAGCGCAGCCTGTACCTCTCCACGCAGCTCGCCGAACTCCACATCCCGATGCTGATCGTCTTCAACATGAGCGACGAGGCGAAAAAGAAGGGCCTCAAGTTCAATATCCAGAAGCTCCAGTCCTATTTCGGATGCAGCATCGTGCAGACGGTCGGCTCCCGCGGCGACGGCATCGAAAAGCTCAAAAGCGCCCTCGCGGAAAGCCTCCTGCATCTGGAGGACCACGACGTCCCCAAGCTCACCTACGGCGCGGACGTCGACGACGCCATCCGCGAGCTCGTGGCGTGGATCGAACCCGCCATGACCGACCGCATCCGCCACATCCCGGCGCGCTTCTTCGCCATCAAGCTGCTGGAAAAAGACACCTGCGTGATGCGGCTTCCCGAATTCCGGAACCTCGACGCCATCATCGACGCCCAGATCACGCACCTCTACGCCCGCCACGCCATCACCGCCGAAACCTTCATGGCGGACTGCCGTTACGCCATGATCTCCGGCGCATGCCGCGACGCCATCTCCTTCACGCAGGAACGCCGCCGCGAGATCTCCGACAAGATCGACGCCGTGGTCACGAACCAGTGGGTCGGCCTCCCGCTCTTCTTCGCCATCATGTACCTCATGTTCTGGTTCACGTTCACCTGCGCCGCGCCCATGACCGACGGCATCGAATGGTTTTTCGCCTGGATCCAGAGCGTGATCGAACGCTTCTGGTCGCCCGATTTCCAGCCCGTTCTCCGCAGTCTTCTGACCGACGGCGTGATCCACGGCGTCGGCGGCGTGATCGTCTTCCTCCCGAACATCCTGTTCCTCTTCCTCGCCATCGCGTTCCTGGAGGACACTGGCTACATGGCGCGAGCGGCGTTCGTGATGGACGGCATCATGCGCAAGTTCGATCTGCAGGGAAAGAGCTTCGTGCCGCTCGTGCTCGGATTCGGCTGCAACGTCCCCGCGATCATGGCGACGCGCAGCATCGAGTCCGAACGCGACCGCAGGACCACGATCCTCGTCCTGCCGCTGATGAGCTGCGGCGCGCGCCTGCCGATCTACGCCCTGCTGATCCCCGCGTTCTTCGCGGTCAAATACCAGGCGTTCGTCATGTTCCTGCTCTACGCGATCGGCGTCGCGTTCGCGATGCTCGCCGCCCGCCTCCTCAAATCCACGCTGTTCAAGGGCGACGGCGAAGTCTACCTGATGGAACTCCCGCCCTACCGCGTCCCGACCGTGAAAAGCATCCTGCTGCACATGTGGGACCGCGGCGTGATGTACCTGCAGAAGGCCGGCACGATCATCCTCGGCGTCTCCGTGCTGCTCTTCATCGCGAACAATTACCCGGAAAAGAAGACGTTCGACGTCGACTACGGCGCGCAGATCATGGCCGTCGCCGCCGACACCTCCCTCAGCCCGGAGGAACAGGCCGCCTCCTTCAGGCGCATTGAAAGGATGCGCCACGCCGAGGCCGCCGAATACACCGTTTCCGGCCGCGTCGGAAAGTTCCTCGAACCCGCGTTCCGGCCCATCGGCTTCGACTGGCGCGTCACGACCGCCGCGATCAGCGCGCTCGCCGCAAAGGAGATCTTCGTCTCCCAGCTCGGCATCCTGTACGCCGAGGACACCGAATCCGCCGGGGACGGGGAGGACGAACAGGAACCGCTCCGCCAGCAGCTCCGCCGCGCCTACACGCCCCTGCAGGGATTCTGCATGATGCTCTTCTGCCTGCTCTCCATCCCGTGCCTCGCCACGCTCGCGATCATCCGCCGCGAACTGAACTCCTGGAAATGGATGTTCTTCGAGGCCGCCGGACTCTTCGTCCTGGCGTACGTGACCACGTTCATCGTGTACCAGCTCGGACTGCTCCTGAAGATCGGAACGGACTATCTGCTCTGAATCAGTTGATTCTCCGTGAAAAGACAGTATCCGACGGTCGAAAATGGTAAAACACCCAAGTTTCAGTTAAAAGGAACTTGTTTTAACTGAAACTTGCGCGTATG
>JAFXUM010000075.1 GCA_017524965.1 Lentisphaeria bacterium
CGAAGAGGTGCGAGGTGTGGCGGTGGTCGTCGCCCTTCCGGTCGCGGTCGGTCTCCCATTCCTGAAGCTGGCCCCAGGAGCCGATCTTGTTTCCGAGCAGATGTGCGCGGATCTCCGCCGCCTTTTTCGTGTCGTCGTTGTCGATCTCAAGCCAGCGGGCGATGTCCAGGTACTGGTCGAAGAACTCCGCCACGATCTGCTGGTCGTGCGTCACGCCGTCCTCGGTCGGGCCGTGCTCGGGCGACCAGCCCTGCGGGACGACGTACGTGCCGTCGGCGCGCTTCTTCAGGCGCTTGAACCAGAATTTCGCGACCCCCTGATAGAACGGCCATGCCTTCTGTTCCAGGAATCTCCCGTCCGTACCGTACTCGTACTGCAAGTGCCGGTAGAAATGCTGTGCGATCCACGCCGCGCTCGGCCAGTTCCAGCGCCAGCCGCCCGCGCCGTAGCTGTTCATGCTGGTGCGGAACGTGAAGCCGCTGTCCTCGCCCAGGACGGTCGCGGTGTCTTTTTCCGCGATCCGCATCGCCGCCAGCATGAAGTCGAACAGCGGCTCGTGGCATTCGGGGAGCGCGGCGGGCTCCGCACCCCAGTAGTTCATCTGGATGTTGATGTTCGTGTGGTAGTCGCTGTGCCAGGCGGGCGAGTTGCTGTTGTTCCAGATGCCCTGCAGGTTCGCGGGCAGCGTGCCGGGCGCGCTGGACGAGAGCAGCAGATAGCGGCCGTACTGGAACAACAGCGCGACCAGTCCGGGGTCGGTCTTGCCCTCGCGGCAGCGTTTCACGCGTTCGGCGAGCGTGAGCCTCTCCAGGTCGGGATCGCCGCCAAGGTCGAGCTGCACATTGTTGATGCGCGATCTGAACCAGACGCTGCTGCTGTTTTTGAGCGTGGTATAACCGAGTTTTATGGCATCGGCGATGCGTTTGTCCGGCAGCGCGAGCTTCGCGATTTTTTCTTCGCGTGTGAACTCCGCCAGCTTCGGATTGTAGTCGGACTCCGCCGCGAGCAGGACCGTGATCTCGCGGCAGTCCTTGAACTCGATGCCGTCCTCCGCCGTGCGGAGCCAGCCGTCCGCGACGACCTGCGCCCGGACCTCGTATCTCAGACCCTTGCGGCCGTTAAGCGCAAACATCCGCACATCGCGGATGTTTTCTATTTCGAACTGGAAGTCAAGATAACGGTCCGGCACGTTCGGCTCCTTGAACCTTTCGGGGATGACCCCGGAGAAGGAGAACCCGTCCGCAGAATACTTCGTCGTGCGGGTGGAAGGAATCGGATCAATCCTGTTCGTGTTCGGGACCAGCAAGCCGAAACGTTCCCTGTATTCTTCGATGACAGTGATCCCCTCGCGGGCGTCGCGGTACTCCACGCGGCCGGAGACGGGTGTTTCGGAGGAGACATGGTAGACGAGCAAGTTGGATCTGGATATGGCGCTGGCGAACGCCTCGCGGGTCTGTTTGCCGCCGTTCGCCTCGAATTCGACCGTGTGAACGGCGTCGGAGATATTGAGGGCGCAGCTGTAGTTCTTCACCTCGGATTCTCTGATGCCGTCATACTTCACCTTCAGCGTGCCGAGCGGCAGATAGCAGCCCATTTCCGCGTAATTCGCGTCGGGATTGGGGTTTTTCGGCGGGTTGCCGTCGCCGCTCCACAGTGAATCCAGATTGAGCTGAAGTTCGTCCTCCACGATGCCGCCGTTGAGCATCGCCCCGAGCGAGCCGTTGCCGATGGGGAAATACTGCGACTCCCAGTCCTTCGCGGGCGCGTCCTGCCGGAGCAGAAGGTCTTTTGCCGAGGCGGTATAAAAAACTGCGAGGAAAGCGAGCGCGGCAAACAGTGTCTTTTTCATGGTCGGGGATCCTTTTTCAGCGAGTGAATATCTTATTTTCAGATGAATATACCATTCGCGCGGGCAAAAGTCAAGAACAGCCGGAACTGTTTTTATAAGGTTTTCGCTTTCCGGGCCGGTTCCGGGGCCGTGCGATCCCGTATCGCCTCAAAACGAAGACAAAAAAAGACGCCCCGTTTCCGGAGCGTCCCCCAAAAGAAAGGAGATCAGGAGATCACTTTTTGAACTTGTCCCAGTCTTCCTTCTTGACGAACGCGGTCAGGGAGCGGCCGTCCTTCGTCAGGGCCTTGAAAGCGTAGCGGGTGCGGGTGCCTTTGCCGAATTTCACCGCAGCGGTGACGTCGGCAGAGACTTTCTTCTTCATTTTGACGTCGTAGAAATTGTGTTTCATGGACACTCCTCCAGGTTAAGGGTTAGCCAAATATATCCCCTCATTTGAGCATTGTCAAGCGGAAAATCGAAAAAAAATGCGATTTTTCTTAAAAAAAGTTGTTTTTGCGGGAAAATGGCGCAATTTCAATGATCTTTCGAGTATTGAAAACCGGCGTGACACGTCTCTTCCGCGGCGGCGCGGACCGAATTGAAAACACAGACGGGACATACGCCGCCTCTTCTGAGCTTGCGCAAGCACGGAAAAGCCCCTTTGCGCCTGTCCGTGCCGGACGAACTCAATCCCGAGCTTGCGGCAGTGCCGTCCGCGGAGCGTGTTTCCGGGGCGGGATGACCACGAGGAAGACGCTGCGGTCCTTGGGCTTGCCGAAGGGGGCGCAGTACCTGAAAACGTACTCGCGCGAATTCGCTTTGATCTCGTCCGGATCAAGGCCGAGCGCTTTTGCGAGCCGGAGGCGTTCGGCCTCGCGCAGATAGACGCCGAGCGCGCCCTCGTTGTCGAGGACCGAGCGGAACCTGAACTCGTCGTAGGGGTCTTCGTCCGAGCCCGCGTACGGGTGGGACGGCAGATACTGCATGACGCATCCGGCAAACCACATCTCGCCGAACGCGAGCGGGATATCGCGCCCGGTCCGTTCGCGGTAGAAATCCTGCGCGGCCGCGGCGAATTCGCGCGCGACGAAATGGCCGCGCAGACGCGTTCTCGTGAACCAGTAGTAGACGTCGGACGCCTGCACGAGCACGAAAAGCGTCATGAGGATGAAGAAGAGCTTTCTGAACTCGCGGAGGGACACCGTGTCCTTCCAGAACGCCATCAGGAAGAACCCGGTGATGAAGTAGACCGGATATTCCCACATCGAGTCGATCGTCATGCCCGTGCCCGCCATGATTGTCAGAAGCGCGATCGGCGTGAACTGGACGCAGAGGGCCAGACGCGCCGCGGCGGGATCGGACGGGCGCAGGTCGCGCGGACGGAATCCGAGCAGGGAGCGGAAGGGGCGGTCCATCGTGATCCAGAGCAGCAGGAGCGGCATCGCGAGGGGGTACAGCGATTCGCCCAGGATCGAGAAGAAATTCGTGACCGGATTCAGTTTCTCCTCGGAAACCCGGTCCACGATGTAGGTGAACGGCGGAAAGTCGTTCCGGACCAGCCAGACGATGTACGGGGAGAGCACGAGCAGGAAGACCGCGAACGCGGCGTACGGGCCGGGCCGCCGGAAGTACTTGCGCGTGTCGCGTCCGGTGACGACGAACAGGAAGAGCGCGAGCAGGAGCGCGAGCCCGAAGAATTTGCTGAGCACGGAGAGCGCGGACACGACGCCGAACAGGATCCAGTCGCGCATGCGGTCGTATTTGACGGCGCGGCAGCAGTAGAACGTCATCATGGGCCACAGCGCCATGTGCGGGAGGTTGACGTTGAACTTGGCCGAGTCGAACGTGTAGAAGATGACGGTGCTCAGGAGGATGACGGAGAAGACCGCCTTTTCCGTGCTGAAAAACTCTTTTCCGAGGCGGTACAGATAGACGAATCCGGTCACCATCATCACCTGGCTCAGCAGGTACATCGCGAAATCCGTGTGCGCGAACGCGACTGTGAAGAGGCCGGCCAGCCACGCCGCCAGCGGCGGATGCTTCGCGTTGCCCATGGAGAAGGGATGGCTCCACATGACGGTCTCGACCGTGTCGAGGGGGAGCGCCGTGTAGAGGATGGACGGGATGGCGGTCAGGAGGACCAGCCAGACTGCCATGAAAAGGATGAGATAGCGCACGAGGCGCCTGTCATGATTGTCCTGATTCATGATGCGTGGGCGTTTGCGGGATGGGGCGTGGACTTTCCGAAAATAAAATTTACACCCGCGGGCAGTGTTTTTCAAGCGTCATGCGCGAAAACGGTCCAGGATTTCCACGTCGGAGAACGGGAATCTGCCTTCGCGCGTCTCCTGCCAGGTCTCGTGACCCTTGCCCGCGACGAGCAGGATGTCGCCCGCATGCGCCTTGCTCACGGCAAGCTCGATCGCCTTCGCGCGGTCGGGTTCCACGAGGTAGCGCGTCCCCGCAGGGATGCCGGATTCGATCTCGCGGATGATGGCCGCCGGTTCCTCGGAACGCGGATTGTCGCTGGTCAGGACGGGGAGATCGGCGAGGCGCGCGGCCGCCGCGCCCATCCTGGGGCGTTTCGTGCGGTCCCGGTCGCCGCCGCATCCGAAGACCGCGATCAGGCGTCCGCCCGGCGTCAGGACCTCGCGCAGACTGCTTAAAACGCGTTCCAGCGCGTCGTCCGTGTGGGCATAGTCCACGAATCCGGTCGCGCCGCACGCCAGCGGAACCGCCTGAAGTCGTCCGGGGACGTGCGGCATGCTTGCCGAGGCATCCAGCAGGGCGTCGAACGGCAGCCCGGTCCCGTACGCCATGCAGAGCGCGGTCAGGCAGTTCGCGGCGTTGAACGCGCCGGGCAGCGGCAGGCGCAGGGAAGCGTCGCGTCCGTCGAGCGTGAATTCGAGGTCGGAAAACGCCGGAGCGAGGCGGAGTTTCCGCAGGGAACAGAACGCGCCGGGGCGGCCCGTGAAGGAAACGGACAGGATGCGAAGCGCGGGGCGTTCGTGCTTCAGCTCGGAAACGAGGCGCGCGCCCGCGGGATCGTCGGTGTTGACGACCGCCGGGGCATCGTCGGCGAGAAGTTCGCGGAAGAGGATCTTTTTCGCCTGATAATAGTTCTCCATCGTGCCGTGGTAGTCCAGGTGGTCGCCCGTGAGGTTCGTGAAGGCCGCCGAGGCGAATTCGAGCGTGCCGGAGCGGTGCTGGTGCAGGCCGTGGCTGGAACTCTCCATGACCGCGTCCGTGACGCCGTTGGATTTCATCGCGGCGAACATCTCCTGCAGCGTGAACGCGTCGGGCGTGGTGTGCTCGGAGGGTTCCGGCCCCGCGCCAAGGTCGCAGCAGACGGTCGAAACGAGCGCGGTCTTAGCGCCGGGTCTGACCGTGTCGAGGTAATGCCGCATAAAGTACGCGGTCGAGGTTTTGCCGTTGGTGCCCGTCACGGTATGCACGCGGAACGCGTCCGAGGGCCGCCGGAAGAACGTTTCGCAGACGACCGACCACGCGAAGTAGGAGTCCGTGACGCGGAGCACGGGGATGTCCGGGGGAAGCGGACCGTCGTAATCCGCCGCGACGGCGAGCGCGGACGCGCCTTTCCGAACGGCGTCGGGGAGGAATCTGTGTCCGTCGGCCTTTGCGCCCCGGATCGCGAGGAAAAGCGTGCCGGGCACGACCTTCGACGAGTTGTTCGCGACCGAGGAAACGAGCGGATCGCGAGCCGGATCGAACGGCGCGGCCAGCAGCGGTTTCAGCGCTTCGGCGAAGGTCGACAGGGGCAGCGGCTGCATGGCTCAGGCTCCGGCGGGTTCCAGAAGCTCAAGATGCGTCGAACGCGACGCCTTCAGGAAGACCATGCTGCCCGCCTCGATCTGAACGGACGCCTCCGCGGCGGCCTGCGCCGACGGATACGCCGCGCAGTCCAGGCCGGTTTCCTGTGCGGCGGCGGTCATGTGCGGACCGACGACAATGAAACGGGCTTCGGGGAAAAGATGTTTTGCGAGGGCGCAGACGGAACGGTGTCCCTCGGCGGACGATTCGCCGAGCTCGCCCATGTCGCCGAGGATGAGCACGAGCTTCTTCGGGTCGGCGAACTCGGAAAGCCAGTTCAGCGAGGCCGCCATGCTGTCGGGATTGGCGTTGTACGCGTCGTTGATCCATGTCGATCCGCCGTGTTCGGTGACGCGCATGCGGAGACCGGGGAGCGTCGTACGGGCAAGCCCCTCGGCGATGATCTCGAAGGGGATGCCCATCGTCAGCGCGGCGAGAGCGGCGGCCGCGGCGTTGCCCGCCTGGTGGCGGCCGGGGATGCCCCACTGCACCGAGACGGTCTCGCCCGTCGATTCGCGCGTGAGCGTGAACTTCGCGCCATGCAGATTGCCGCCGAGATAGCGTGCCGTGAGGTCGGCGTCGGCGCCCGCGAATCCGAACGTGCCGGTGCGGAAGTGCGAGGCGGCGCGGGCCAGGATGTCCTGTCCGGGGCACTGCGCCGGGATGACGGCGAATCCGCCGGGCGCGAGGTGGGTGAAGAGCTTGGATTTCTCCTGCGCGACGCCTTCGAGCGAACCGAGGAATTCGAGGTGGCAGTTCGCGATGGAGACGATGATCGCGAGGTCGGGCATGGCGCAGTAGGAGAGCGGTTCGAGTTCGCCGTGGTGGTTGGTCCCGGCCTCCAGGATGGCGACGCGGTGGCGCGCGTTGAGGCGGAGCAGGTTCTGCGGCAGCCCGATCTGGTTGTTGGTGTTGCCCTCGGTCGCGAGCACGCTGATGGAGTCCAGCGCATGCGTGAAGATCGCCCGCAGGGATTCCTTCGTGCTGGTCTTGCCGCAGGAGCCGGACAGCAGGATGACCTTCAGGTTCGGGAAGCGCATGCGATGGAACCGGGCGATGCGCTGGAAGGCCGTGACGGTCGAGGGAACGGCGATGGCCGGGACGCCGGCGGGCACCTTGCCGAGCTTGGATTCCTCGACGCAGAGCAGGGAAGCGCCGTTCGCGGCCGCCTGCGCGAGGTAGTCGTGGGCGTCGAACGATTCGCCGGAGAACGCGAGGAAGAGCGCGTTTTTCGCGGTTTCGCGGGTGTCCGTGAAGACGGATTCGACCAGGTGGGGGGCGTTGTCGCCGACGAGACGGCCTTCCGTGGCGCGGAGCAGTTCGTGGAGCGTGAATGAGACGTCGAACATCAGAGTTCCTCCAGGTTGCGGAAATAGTCGATGGTCTGCCGGAGTCCGTCTTCGAGGGAGACTGACGGCGTCCAGCCGAGCAGTTCGCGGGCGAGCGAGACGTCGGGCTTGCGGCGGGCGGGGTCGTCCTGCGGAAGCGGCTTGTAGACGATCTTCGACTTCGATCCGGTGATGCGGATGATGGTCTCGGCGAGCTCTCGCACGGTGAATTCTCCGGGGTTGCCGAGGTTGACGGGGCCGGTGACGCCGTCCGGGGTCCGCATCATGGCCTCAAGCCCGGCGACCAGGTCGGTGACGCAGCAGAAACTGCGCGTCTGGGAGCCGTCGCCGTAGATGGTGATGTCGCTGTCCTTCAGCGCCTGCACGATGAAGTTGCTGACGACGCGGCCGTCGTTGGGGAGCATGCGCGGGCCGTAGGTGTTGAAGATGCGGACGACCTTGATCGGGAGTCCGTACTGGCGGTGGTAATCGAAGAAGAGGGTTTCGGCGCAGCGTTTCCCCTCGTCGTAGCAGCTGCGGATGCCGATCGGGTTCACGTTGCCCCAGTAGGTCTCGCGCTGGGGGTGTTCCTTCGGATCGCCATAGACCTCGCTCGTGGAGCTCTGGAGGATCGGGATGCGCAGGCGACGTGCGAGGTCCAGCATGTTCATCGCGCCGAGGACGTTCGTGCGGATGGTCTGGACGGCGTCGTGCTGGTAGTGGATGGGCGAGGCAGGACAGGCGAGGTTGTAGATGGCGTCGACCTCGAGCTCGATCGGGATGGTGACGTCGTGACGGATGAGCTCGAACGACGGATTGGAGAGCAGGTGCCGGATGTTGTTTTTCGAGCCGGTGAAGAAGTTGTCGAGGCAAATCACGTCGTTGCCGCGGGAGAGCAGCAGCTCGCAGAGATGGGAGCCGATGAACCCGCCTCCGCCGGTGACCAGGATCGTTTGTTTACGCATGGGAATCTGTGCCTGCCGGACCGCGCCGTGCGGTCAGCGGCCTTTCTTGGTTGAGTTCGTTTTCGAGGTGGTTGAAGAAGATTTCGTCGAGGTCGATTTTGTCGAGGTCGATTTCGTCGAGGTCGAAGATGCTTTCGGTTTGGCGACGCCGATCTTCACATAGCCCCAGTCCAGCAGCACGCGCACGAAATTGTCACGGTCGGCAGCGGACGGGAACCCGGTCACGACGGCCAGCAGATTGCGTCCGCCGCGCTGGCACGAGGCGGCCACGCAGAATCCGGCGCGGTTGGTGAATCCGGTCTTGATGCCGTTCACGCCCGTCGCGGCGGTCTTCGCGCCGGGGAGCAGATTGTTGTGGTTCCGAAGCAGGATGTAGTCCGGCGAGCTGGTGTCGCGGAACGGCGCGGTGCGTTTTCCGGCGAGCTTCATGAGCTCGGAGTAGTTGCGGAAGACGAGGCAGAGACGCGCGACGTCCTCGACCGAGCTCCGATTGTCGAGCGCCTTGCTCTTTCCGGGGAGGCCGTGCGCGTTGAAATAGGTGGTGTGCGTCATGCCGACCTCTTTCGCCCTGCGGTTCATGTCCTCGATGAACCTGTCCGCCTTGCCGCCGCCGAGGTGTTCCGCGAGCAGGTGCGCGGCGTCGTTGGCGCTCCGGACGGAGGCGGCCACGAGGAGTTCGTAGATAGTGAACATCTCGCCCTTTTTGAAGTAGACCTTACTCGCCTCGGTGTTGATGGCCTCGGGCGTGACGGGGATCAGGGACTGGAGCGTGTACGGGGAAGCGTCGTCCATGGCAATCTCGTAGGAGAGCATGATGGTCATGATCTTCGTGAGGGAGGCGATCGGGACGGGCTTTGACGGGTTTTTCGCCCACAGGACCTTGTTGGTGTCCATGTCGACCAGAATACCCGCCGTGGAGAGCGAAATGCCCTTCAACCCGGAGATGTCGTCCCGCGCCGCGCCCGCGAAATCCAGCTTCGGGACGACGGTCTTCCCCGGCCTGCGGACGTAGGTCGCGGACGGCACGGACGGTACGGGTTTCTCCTTCACGGCGGGCAGATCGGCGAGCGGGTCCTTTTCCGTCGTGCCGCCGGTCTTCGGCTGCGTGGACGTCGAGGTCTGCGCGGTCGCCGGTTTCGGCTGTGCGGAAGTCCCCTGCGCCGCGCCTGTTTCCGGTCCGGCCGCGGAAGCGCCCGTTTCCGGCTTCCGGACGTCTGTCTCCGGATCGGTCTGTTCGATGGAGCGGACTTCGTTTTCCATCTCGGAGCGCAAGTCGTTTTCCTCCTTGATCTGACGGAGAGTTTCGGCGATCTGTTTTTCGTTGGATCCGGTCGCGACGACGAGCCACAGCAGGATGCCGTGGATGCCGACGATCGCGAGGATCAGCAGGATCATGGCGCGGCGGCTCATCTTCGAACGGCCTCCGTTTCCATGGAAAGATTAAGACTGAACTGGTGTTGCATGACGTTTTCCTGATTGCGAAACATGGTTGAAATACTATATCACATTTTCCGGAAAAAGAAACTATGTTTCTTGTATTTTTCCCCGGATATTCCGTTTTTTTTGAAAGCGCCGTTCTCTGCGCGAGGAAGAGGAGGTGTTCCGGATCATCGCAGTCGAGCGGGCCGATCAGGAACTGCGCCTCGGATTGCAGATCGTTCAGGACGATGCAGACGAGGAGCAGGATGAAAAGCGGCGGAAGGAGCAGGACGAGCCGAAGGATCCTCCTGTACTGCCGCACGGTCTGCCTCCGGGCGGAAAAAAGAGGACGTTATTTGTTGCGCATGTGCTTCACGAGCCAGGCGTCGCGGAGTTCCTTCCCGCGGGCGAATTCGCGCTGGAAGGCGTCGTAGTCGCCGGACGCGATCTCGCCGCGGAGGACGTCGAGCTTCTTCTGGAAGTTGTCGAGCGCGTTCAGGATGGCGGGTGTGTTGAACTCGATGATCTCGCGCCACATGACCGGGTTGCTGGAGGCGATACGGCTGGTGTCGCGGAAGCCGCCCGCGCAGCCGGCGTCGCGGAGCATCTTTTCGCGCGGGTCCTCGCTGCCGAGGATGGTGAGCGCGAGCGCGGAGGCGACGATGTGCTGGACGTGGCTGGTATGGGCGACGAGGTCGTCGTGTTCCTTCGGGTCGATGCGGATTACGTTCGTCTTCACCGCGCGCCAGAACCCGGCGACGATCTCGACATGCGCGTCCGAGGCGTTCGAGGCGGGACACAGGAAGACGTCCGCGCCGCGGAACATCGTGGGGAACGCGTGAACGTGGCCGGAATACTCGGTGCCCGCCATCGGGTGTCCGCCGACGAACACGACGCCGCGCGGCACCACGGTGCGTTCGGCGACATTCAGGATCGCGCCCTTCACGCTGCCCATGTCCGTCACGACGGAGCCGGGCCGCCAGAGATGCGCGTAGTCCGTGAGGTAGCGGACGATGACGGGGAGCGGGAGCGCGAGGAACGTGACGTCGGCCCGGGGGATGACCTCGGCGGGATCGTCCGAGGCGAAGTCGGCCGCATGGGATTCGATCGCCCATTCACGGGCGGCGGGATTGCGCGTGCAGCAGAGACGCCGGATGCCGGGCACGCCGTCGAGCGCGAGTCCGAAGGACGCGCCGAGGAGGCCGAAGCCGATGATCGCGACGTTCGTCACGCCGGAAGGGTCATTCGTTGCCATAGCGGATGATGCACGCCAGGATTTCGAGCGTGTCGGTGCCTTCGCAGGCCACGGAGTGCCCCTCGCCGGAACGCGTGATAACGGAATCGCCGGCGGACGCGATGACCTCGGTCCCGTTGTCGTCGATACGCGCCTGGCCCGCGAGAATGTAGAATATCTCCTCCTCGTTTTCGTGGACGTGCCACCCGATGGAACATCCGGGGTTGAGGATCAGGCGGGAGAACATGCGGGCGGGGGAGCCCATTTCGACGCCGGGCTTCCAGATGTGTTCGATGGTGACGGAGCCGTCGCCGCCGCGCATGGCGGTGCGGACTTCGGACGAGAAAGCGGCATGCTGTCTGAACATGGCGGAATCCTTGAAGGTTGTGCGGATCGTTGCTATGAAAAAAGGATGAAAAAAAGGATGATAAACTATAGCACGGAAAAGAGGGGATTCCAAACGGAAAACGGAAAAAAACGGCGGAAAGGACGAAAAAACAGCGCAAAAAAACGCCGGACGGCTTGAAAGTTGGGATTCGTGTGATAGATTATTATGATTACGGTATACAAACGATTCGACCCGGAAAATACAAACAAATCCGGACTGAAAGGAATCCAGCCATGCTCAAACATATTGCGATCTTTACCGCCGCCATGCTCGTCTCCCTCACGGCATTCGCGGGCAAGCCCTATTCCGTGCTCGTCTTCGACGATCTTTCCCGTCCCGTGGCCTCCGACCAGCAGGACAACCGCACGACGTCGCTCCTGATCGAGTATCTGAAATCCGAGCTCGTCACGCACTCGCAGATCACGCTGTGCAACGCCGACACGGTGGAAAAGACCATGAAGGATTTCCGCATCAAGCACAAACTCGGCACGAACCTCACGGAAAACGAGATCAAGGACATCCTCTCCGGCGCGAAGGGCGACTATCTGGCGCTCCTCGCCATCATCCCGGAGAAGGACAAGGACGCGAAGAACGTCCAGGTGACCGTGTACGACAAGACCGGCAAGAAGTACGATCCGCTGACCGTGCCCATCACCTCCATCCGCGAGAGCGAACTGCCCGCGGTCGTCCTCGCCACGAGCATCGCGCGCCTCATCCGCGGCGAAAGCGCCGTGGACCGCCTCTCCTTCGAGCGTGAAAAACAGATCATCGCCGAAACCGCCGAGGACCGCGCCCGCGAGGCCGCCGAAAGCAAGGAAAAAGCCGAGGCCCGCGCCCGCGAAATCCAGCTCCGCGAGGAAGCCGCGAAGAAGCAGTACGAGGACATCACGAAGAAGGACGGGACGAAATAACCGTCTTCCCTCCGAATGGACAGGATCATTCTGAAAGGTCTGCCCGTCGGCTGCGTGATCGGGACGCTTCCCGAAGAACGCACCGCACAGCAGACCCTTTTTTTCGACCTCGAGCTGTACGGGGACTTCTCGCGCGCCGGACGGACCGACGACCTCAACGACGCCGTCGACTACACCGCGGTCGAACGCTGCGTGAAGGACTACGCCGCCGGGACCTCGTTCCATCTGCTCGAACGCCTCGCGTACGCCTGCGGAGAAAAGCTGCTGGCGCGGTTCCCGCTCCTGGACCGGGTCACGCTCAGGATCCGCAAGCCGGACGCCCCCGTGGAATCGGACAGCGTCGAACTGGAAGTTACGCTCGGGCGCAACTGAAAAACCCGCCCATCCCCTCGCTTGAAAGAAATGAAACTCCGCACGGTTTCGCGCCATGAGGAGTTTTTTCGTTTACTTGAAAATGTGCCGGGATCAGCGGATGTCGAGCGTGACGTTGATGACGGCGGCCTGAGGCGGCACGGGCACGGCTTTCAAGTCCGCGATCAGCGCTTCGACCGCGGCGTCGATCGCCTTGTTGCCGGATTTTCTGACGATGACGACTTTGGTGATGCGGCCGTCCTTCGCGATGGTGAGGGCGATGGTCGGCCAGTTGGCGATCTTCCCGCTCAGTTCGGTGCTGGCCGGGGAAACGGCGTTCCATTTCGGGCGGATGAATGCGTTCAGCTGTTCGTAGTAGTCGCGCATTTCCTTGGTGGCGAGAATGCCCTGCTGTCCGGGGTTCGTCGTGCCGAAACGGCCCTGTTCACCGGCGGCGGCGCGGATGTCGGCGATGAGGTCCTGACGCGCCCTGGCATCGGCTTTCGCTCTCGCCTCGGCGGCCTCGCGCGCCCTGCGTTCGGCCTCGATCTGAGCCTGCGTCTTGGTGTTTTTGGGCTTGATGATGTCTTCCGGCTTCAGCAGATTCGACTTCGGGGGATCCTGTTTCGTCTGCGTCTTCGGCGGATCCTTTTTCTGCTCCGTCTTCGGCGGCTTGACGTTCGTTTTCGTGTCGGTCTTCGGTTTCGGAGGCGGCTCCTCGACAGGCTTTTTCGTGTCGGTCTTCGGTTTCGGCGGCGGATTCTCGACCTTCGGCGTCGGAGGCGGAATGTCCGGCGGCAGATCGGCGACCTGGTGCGGATCCGGGATATCGTCCACGGAAACGGGGTCCGGCTCGGAAACGGCGGAATCCGCGGGCGCATCGGCGGGCGCTCCGGCGTCCGGGGAATCCCCGAGGGGCAGATCGGCGAGACCGACCTTCATCACGATGACCGGGGGATCGAAATAATCCGTGAGCGAGGAATAGATCAGGGGGATCGCGATGATGCCGATGTGCACCAGCAGGACGCCGAAAAGGATCGAGCTGGCGCGTTTCTGGCTGAAATAGGGGTCTTTGCTGATTTGTGCGTCCATTATTGTGCCTCCTCCTGCATCACAAGGTTCACGTTGCGGAATCCGGCCGCCCGGATCAGCTTCATGACGTTCATCACGACGCCGTACCGGAGATCGCGGTCGCCGCGCAGAAAGATCGCGGTTTCGCGTCCTCTCTGCTGTTCGATCCGGGACAGGACAATCTGGAGTTCGGGCTCGGTGACGGTATCCCGTTTGTAGACGATGGTACCGTCCGCCTTGATGTTGATGACCTCGGAATCGGAATCCGGCTTGATGGGGTCGGCGTTCATCTCCGGCGGCGTGACGTCGACGGAATACTCCAGCAGCGGCGCGGTAATCATGAAGATGATCAGAAGGAAAAAGAGCATGTCGATCAGATTCGTGAGGTTGATCTGATCGTAGACCGGAACTGCAAGCTCTCTGCGTTTCTTTGACATGGGGGGACCGCTCCGTTACTGCTGCTGTCCGGCGTCCGCCTGGGCGTTTTCCGCGAGCCAGTAGGAATCGAGCTGTTCGATCTTGAACCTGGCGTAGATCTCGTCCACGACCCTGTCGAGGTGGACGGTGAAGTCCTTGATCTTGGACGCGATGATGTTGGACCCGATCATGGAGGGGATCGCCACGAGAAGCGCGATGACGGTGGTGAGCAGGGCGCCGGAGACGCCGGGCGCGAGCGTGTTGATGTCGGCTTTCCCGATCTGCGCGAGCTTGGTGAACGCGACCGTGATGCCCCAGACCGTGCCGAACAGGCCCAGGAACGGACTGCCGCTGACCGCCGTCGCCAGGATCATGGTCTTTTCCTGCAGGATGAGGATCTGGTCCTCCACGGCCTGCTCCATCGCCGTGCGCATCAGTTTGAGCTCGGCGTTGGTCATGGCGCGGCGTCCGCCGCCGGGCTGCCGGATGTGGAACGAGTCGACGCGTTCGCAGGCGGCCAGATAGATCCGGGCGGAGGGGGCCTTGGTCTTTTTCGCTTCTTCCCTCAATCCGAGCGGATTGCGCGATTTCATGATGGCGTCGAAGAACTCGACGCTCTCTTTCCTGGCCTTGTTCAGGGAGCAGCATTTCTCCCACATGACGACCCAGACGACGATCGAGGCGAGGAAAAGGATGATGCAGATGCCCTGGCCGAGGGCGTCACTTTGTTTGAATGCGTAAAACATCCCGTTGGATGCGAAAAGCGGAGAAAAGGAAAAAACGGCGCCGGACAACATGAAAAGACCTCTTTTTGGGAAAAAAATATTAAAAACTCTATAAATTACTTTGCCAAGACCGATTTTTCAATGTATATTGTATCGTTTTTCCGTTTTTTTCGCAATTTTTCCGGAAGGAGCCCAAAATCATGGCAACGCCATTCCCGATTCTCGGTTTCGACGTGGGCGGCACGAAAGTCGCCGTCTCGCTCGTCCTCAGCAACGGTACGCTCATCGCGTCCACACGCGTCCCGAACAAGGAGCGCAACCCGGACGACGTGCTTCCCGCAATGGTCTCCGCGGGAAAATCCCTGCTCGCGGACGCCGGGATCCCCCGTGAGGACCTGAAGGCAGTCGGCGTCTGCACGCCTTCTCCGCTCGACTTCAAGAAGGGGATCGTGATGGGGCCGCCGAACATGAAGCTGTGGCTGCATGTCCCGATCCGCGACTACCTGGCCGAGGCGTTCGGCGTACGGGCGTTCTTCGACAACGACGCGAACGCGTCCGGGCTCGCCGAATGGCTCTTCGGATCCGGCGCCGGCGTGCGCGACATGCTGTACATCACCATGAGCACCGGGATCGGCGCGGGCGTCATCGCGAACGGCCGCCTCATGCGCGGCGCGACCTGCGACGGCGGCGAGGTCGGACACATGATCCTCGACGTGCACGGTCCGCTCTGCAACTGCGGCCTGCGCGGCTGCTGGGAGGCGTTCTCCGGCGGACGCGCCATCGCCCAGCGCGTGCAGCGCGAGCTCGCGGACAAGCCGAACAGCTTCATCATGCGGCTCGTCGAAGGAAACATCGACAACATCGACATGAAGGTCCTGACCGACGCCGTGCTGGCGAACGACCCGTACGCGTGCGGGATCTGGGACGAGATGATGGAACGCAACGCGCAGGCGATCGGCATGCTCCACAACATCTTCAACCCGTCGGTCATCGCCCTCGGCACCATCGCCATCCAGTGCGGCGACCTCTTCATGAAGCCGCTCCTCGCACTCGTCAAGAAATACGGCTGGAAACAGCCGCGCGAGGCGTGTTCCATCGTGCCCGGCAAGCTCGGAAGCAAGCTCGGCGAGTACGCCGGCGCCGCCGTGGCGCTCTATGCGCTCCACGAGCTCGGCGAATGGGACCTGCCCTGGCAGAACAGCTGACGGTTTTTCCTCCGGGAAACGCCGCACGGAATCCAGACAATGAGCAACGTCAACATCAGAAAATATTACTCCACGAAGCGGAAGCGCGACGTCGTGACCGGCGCGGCCATCGCCCTGTTCGGCGCCCTGATCGTCTTCCAGCTCTACATCACGATCGTCTTCCCGCTTCAGCTGCGCCACCAGAAATTCCTGACCCTCGAGATCGAGCGTGACGAGATGTACGAGCAGATCGACCGCATCCGCCGCGCGGTCCGAGGCACGAACGAAAAGGATTTCGCGCATCAGGGCGAGGTCAAGCTCGTCGAGAGCGTCATGGACGGATTCGCGCTCCACGTCCGCGAGCACAGCAAGGAAATGACCCTGGAGCAGGTGAGCGCCCTGCGGAACGTGCTGTCCCGCTACGCGCTGATCGTATGCGCCTGGAACCCGCCGAGAAACTCCTGGATCCTGTTCCCCGAAGAGACCCGCGCCAGGATCGAAAAGACGCTCGGCGAGTATTTCGCCGACATGGATTCCGGCAAAGAGATCGACTTCGAAAAGGTCGTGCCCTTCAATGAGTTTCTCGGCCCGTTAAGAACCGAAAAAACCTTCCATGTCCGGCAGGAATCGATCGATCCGGCGGCGTACGCGCGCAAGCTGGAGAACGAGATGATAAACGGTCGGCCGGCCCAGGACCGCCCCCAGGACCAGAATCAATAATCCGAACTCATACCGAGGTTATATCCCAATATGCTTCCCCCCATTACCTCCGAACGCTTCTCCGCGCTCGTCAAAGCTTCCGGGCCGCTCCGCATCGCCGTGCTCGGCGACCTCATGCTCGACACCTACATCTCCGGCACCGCCTCGCGCCTCTCCCAGGAGGCTCCCGTGCCCGTGCTGCGCGTCCGCGACAAGAGCATCCGCCTCGGCGGCGCGGCGAACGTCATGCGCAACCTGAAGGCGCTGTCGCCCGAAGCGAAGATCTTCGCGTTCGGCATCGTCGGCGTCGACGAGCCCGGCGAAAAACTCCGCGCGCTGCTCGCCGGAGCCCGCATCAACACCAACGGCATCGTCGGCGTCCCCGGCCGCGTCACCATCGAAAAACAGCGCGTGATCGCCGGGAACCAGCAGATCGTCCGCATGGATTTCGAGGAGACCGCGCCCGTCGACACCGAAATCCGCGACCGCCTCATCGAGACCCTGACCAAGAAGATCCGCCTGCACGAGCTTGACGCTGTCGTGATCGAGGACTACGCCAAGGGGCTCATCGGACAGGAAATGCTTGACGCGATCGTCTCGACCGCCTCGCACGAAGGCATCTTCACCTCGCTCGATCCGCACCCCGGCAACCCGGTCCGGACCCGCGGTATCTCCCTCATGACCCCGAACCGCGCCGAAGCGTTCGCGCTGGCCGGGATGTACCACACCGACCCCGCCGACGATCCGGCGAAGGACGCCGCGCTGCAGGAAGTCGCCGCGAAGATCCGCAGGGAATGGAATCCCGACATCCTGCTCGTCACGCTCGGACATCAGGGCATGGCGCTGTATTCCGAGAAGGAGCCGCGCGGCTTCGTGATCCCGACCATCGCGCGCGAAGTCTTCGACGTCTCCGGCGCGGGCGACACCGTCATCTCCGCGTTCACGCTGTACCACGCCGCGGGCGCGACCGACCGCGAGGCGGCGCTCATCTCGAACCAGGCGGCGGGCATCGTCGTCGGCAAGGCGGGCACCGCCACGACCGATCCGGCGGAGATCGCCGCGTCGTTCAAGCTGGAAGCGGAGAAACGCAATGCCTGACCTGCCGGACGGAACCGGTTCCGCCGCACGTCCGGTCATCCTCGCCTCCGCCTCGCCGCGCAGGTCCGCCCTGCTCAAAGAGGCGGGTCCGGCGTTCGCGGACATGCGGATCCTGACCTCGCACGTGGAGGAGGGCAGCGACCCGCTGGAGAACGCCAGGCTGAAAGCCGAGGCTGTCGCGCAAATGAATCCGCGCGCGCTCGTGATCGGCGCGGACACCGTGATCCGGTTCGAGGGCAGGACGATCGGCAAGCCCGCCGACCTCGAGGACGCGAAACGGATCCTCGCGATGCTCTCCGGCCGCACGCACGACGTGGCGACCGGGGTCTGTGTCCGCTGCGTCGAGGCCGACATCCTCGTCCGGTTCGAGGACATCACGCATGTGACGTTCCGCACGCTGACGCCCGCGATCATCGACAAGTACGTGCGGGACGTCAACGTGCTGGACAAGGCGGGGGCGTACGCGATCCAGGAGCACGGCGAGGACATCATCGAATCCATCGACGGCTCGCTCACGAACGTCGTCGGGCTCCCGGTGGAACGCCTGAAAGAGACGTTCGAGTATCTGAGGAAGCTCGCCTGACCTTTTTGCATGCCTGCGGGTTTGCGCGGTTCCGTTTTGCCTTTTTGCGCTTCGGCTATTGAAAAATCGCATTCGTGCGTTATATTTAGATAATCTTTTTCACAAAACCAGTATTCCCCTCAAACAGGGATCATCACCAACAGGGCATACCATGGCTGACAAAAAAATGATATTGAGCGGCGACGGCGCGATCGCCTACGGCGCGAAAGCGTGCGGCGTGACGCTGGGCGCGGGCTATCCCGGCACGCCGTCCACGGAAATCCTTGAAACCCTCACAAGCATCGGCGGCGCGGCGCAGTGGTCGCCCAACGAGAAGGTCGCGCTCGAAGTCGCGACGGGCGTCTCGCTCGGCAACGGGCGCGCGCTGGTGACCATGAAGCACGTCGGGCTGAACGTGGCGGCCGATCCGCTGTTCACGCTGACCTACATGGGCGTCAACGGCGGGCTCGTGATCGTGTCCGCGGACGATCCGGGCATGGTGTCCAGCCAGAACGAGCAGGACAACCGCAATTACGCGAAGTTCGCGCAGATGCCGATGCTGGAGCCGTCCTCCAGCCAGGAAGCCTACGACCTGACCATCCGCGCGTTCGAGCTCTCCGAGCAATTCAAAGTGCCGGTGCTCCTCCGCATGACCACGCGCGTCTGCCACTCCATGGGGCCCGTCGCGCTGTGGAAGGAAGACGAAGCGTTCCGTCCGGCGCCGTACAAGGCCGACGCCACGACCAAGGTCATGATCCCGGCATACGCCCGCCGCGCCCACGTCCGCCTCATCCAGGTGATGCACGACCTCGCGGCATACAACGAATCCTCCGACCTGCACACGGTCCTCAACCCCGGCGCCTCCGAGCTCGGCATCCTCAGCTCCGGCGTGAGCGTCCAGCATGTGCTGGAAGCCGCCCCGGAAGCCTCCGTGCTCCAGCTGAAAATGACCTGGCCGCTCCCGATGGACGCCATCCGCAAGTTCGCCTCCGGCGTGAAGCGCTTTGCGGTCGTCGAGGAAGGCAGCCGGTTCCTGGAGGAAAACCTCCGCGCAGCCGGGATCGCGGTCGAAGGCAAGGAAGACGTCTTCGAATGCGGCGAACTCTCCGTCGGCCGCGTGAAACAGCTCCTCGCGCACGACACCACGCCGCCGCCCGCGGGCGCTCCGGGCCGCCCCCCGGCGCTCTGCCCAGGCTGTCCGCACCGCAAGACGTTCGAACTGCTCAGCGACCTGAAGCTGACCGTGCTCGGCGACATCGGCTGCTACACGCTCGGCGTGCTCCCGCCGTTCAGCGCCATGGACGCCTCGGAGTGCATGGGCGCGAGCATCGGCATGGGCCTCGGACTCCGCCGTTCGCTCGGCGACACGCCCGAAGCCCGCCGCGTGGTCAGCGTGATCGGCGACAGCACGTTCCTGCACAGCGGCCTGACCGGCGTGGTCGATATGGTCTACAACAAGCCCGCGACCGGGCACGTGGTCCTGCTGCTCGACAACGGCACGACCGCCATGACCGGGCTCCAGGAGCACGCCGCCACCGGCTACCACCTGGACAAGACTCCGGCGGTCCCGATCAAGCTCGAAGACGTCTGCCGTGCGCTCGGCGTCGACCACGTCGACGTCGTGGACCCCGTCGGCGACAACGACGGCTACCGCGCGCTCCTGCAGGAACGCCTGGCGTCCAACGACGCCACCGTGATCATCGTGCGCCGTCCGTGCCTGATGCAAATGAAGAAGATGGCGAAAATGGCCAATCACACCGAGGTGAAGAAATGAGTCGTGACATTACCAACGTCCTGTTCGTCGGCATCGGCGGCCAGGGTATCATCCGCGCATCCGATATGCTCACCGAAGCGGCGTTCCGCCTCGGTTTCGACGTCAAGAAAAGCGAACTCCACGGCATGAGCCAGCGCGGCGGCTCCGTCTCCAGCGACGTCCGCTTCGGCAAGAAGGTCCTCAGCCCGATGGTCCCCGTCGGCATGACCGACTACCTCGTGGCGGTCTCCGAGGACCAAATCGAGGTCGCACGTCCGTACCTGAACGACGCCACGGTCATCGTGCGCCCGTCCGACCTGTCCGCCGACGACGCGAAGTCCCGCATGGCGAACATCGCGATGCTGGGCGTGCTGAACCGCTACCTCAAATTCCCCGCGGACCTCTGGGAGACCCTGATCCGCGAGAACTTCGCCGGCCCGGTCGGCGAGGCAAACGTGCTGGCGTTCCGCCGCGGCGCGAACCTCGTCTGATCCGCGCACGGCACGATCTCAGGCATAACGAAGCCCCCGGAACCGCGACAGGTCCCGGGGGCGTTTTTCGTGCTCGAAAACACTGTTTTTTATTCGATCGTCATCGAATCCAGTCCGAACTGCTCGAATCCGAGGTTCGTGACCGGATGTTCGATGCCGTGCGTCAGCGCGTCATCCGCCGCTTTCATCTCGTTGCGGAGCGCTTCCGGTGCCTCGTCGGACGGCCGGGCATATTCGGCGTGGACGGAGAGGATCAGCTCGGTCTCGCGGGCGGATTCGGACTCCGTGGAGAACGCCCAGCCGAGGACCGGGATATCCTTCAGGATCGGGATCCCGGACACGCTGCGGACGATCTGTTTGCGTTTGATGCCGCCGATCACGAAGTCGCGCGCCTCGTATCCGAGATGGATCTCCGTCTCGAATTCGGACTTGCTGAGGCGGGGCGTGCCGTCGCTGTTCCAGCCGAGCAGGCTCACGCCGGAGACTTTGATGGGCAGGACGGACGCTTTTTCGGCCACGACCGGGGTGACCTCCATGCTGAACTTGAATCCCTGGGACGCCTTCGTGTTCTGGCGGTTGCCGTGTTCGAGCGGGACGTCGGCGCCGTCGGGGAGTTTCGGCTTGCCGTCGATCACGATGCTCTTGTTGATGGAGGTGTCCTCGATCGGATCCTCCTCCTCGTAGAAGAGGCCGGACCCGACGGAGATCTCCGCTTTGCGGCGGTTCTTCGCGGTGATGACGCCCTGCGTGACGACCTTCGCGCGGCCGGTGGAGGTCAGGAAATCGAAATACTTCGTGTTCCACTTCGGATTGAAGTTGAAGAAGTCGGTGCGGCTGCTGTGGGAGCCGTCGATGCCGCCCGCGAACGTGCGCGCCCAGTTGTTGCGGTAGCGGCCGCCTGCGGAGAAGAAGTCGATGCCGTCGTTGTTCTTCCAGCTCTGGAAGTCGACGCCGAGCTTGTCGTCGTTCTCCGTGCCGACCTCGTAGAGGCAGTACGAGAGGCGGATTTCGGGCATCGGCTTGTCGTACGTTTCCAGCTGCTCCCTGATGCCGTTCCAGCTCCAGTAGGGCGCGGCGACGAACAGCGCGTTCAGGCCGCCGTCGACGACCAGCCGGTCCACGCCGTGCGAGAATTCGACGTCCTCGCTGGTCGCGCCGACTTTCAGAACCATGTCGCGGAGATTGGCGGCGGAGTTCACCTTCGGGAAGTAGATGAACAGCCCCTTGCCCGTGACAAGCTCCATGCCGGGCTGATCCAGCCCGGCGATGATCTCGTCGATGCTGTCGCCCTTGCCATTGTTTTCGAAACGGTAGTCCTCGGCGGAGACCAGCACGATGCTGCGGCCGTCGTTGTACCGGACGGCGTCGACCTGCACGGGATTCCCGGTGATCTGCGTGCCGCCCACCACGCCCAGCAGGTATCCGCGGATCGCGTAGGGATTGGTGTGTTTCAGTTCGTACAGCTTCGTCACGACGAAGGGATCGGTGTTGCCCCGGATGAAATGGACGGCGTCCTCCGTTTCCTTCAGGTCCACGCGGATCTGCGTCTGGACTGTGCTGCTGCCGTAGCCTTCCGTCGGCTTGTTGTTGTGCGCCTGGGTCGAGCCGGGGATCCCGTGGGGGATCACGTCGATGGTGTGCTCGTCGGAGAACGCGGAAACGGCGGCGAGGAGGAACGCGGCTGCGAAAAGATGTTTCATCATGGTGTTCATGGTTCGTGCTCCTTTCCTGTTCAGTTGCCGGATCCGGGTTCATTTTCGATCTCGACGACCGGTTCGGCGGCCGCGACCGGGCCGTCCGGGTGAACGAGCGAGGCTTCGGCGGTCACGACGACGTAGGTGCGCTCCGTGATGCTCGTGGTCGTGCCGAAGAGGTATTTCAGCACGGGTATCTTCACGAGGAACGGGATGCCGATGGTCTGCTCCACGTCGTTTTCGCGGACATAGGACGCCAGGACTTTTTCGGTCTTGAATCCGAGCGTAAGCTCGCCGGCGGCGGTGGCGACGTCGCCCAGTTCGTCGCCGCGGTTGCTCCGCTCCGTCACGCTCTTCGACACGAGCTTGTAGGCGAACACGACCCCGCCGTCGTTCTTCTCATAGAATTCCTGCGAGGAGGGGATCTGCCCTTTCTCCGTGGTTTCCTCCTTCGCGGCGTTGAAGCAGATGACCGGGTTGATGACCGAGAGCGTGAGGGTGCTGTCGCCGCCCGGGACCACGCTCATGCGGTCGTCGTCGTCCTTCACGATGTTCTCGTAGCCGGGCGTGAGGCTCGCCTTGTACACCTTCGGAAGATGCGCGTTCTGCGCGTCCGTCTCGTAGATCGGCGTGTTCACGAACGTCAGTTCCGCCTCGGCGGCGAGTTTCGCGTTGCCGGACTGCTGGAGCAGGCGGACGAAGCTGAGGTCGAACTTCGGCGCGGTGAAGAACCCGCCGTAGCCCCAGGACGAGGAGAAATCCTTCGTGAGGTCAAGCAGCTGCGTCGCGCCGTTGACAAGCCCCCAGACGGCTTCGTTGGAGAAGATCTTCCCCGTGTCGAATCCGGCGGCGAAGATGTCGAGGCCGGGGCCGTTCTTCCACGCCAGGTAATCCAGCCCGATGTCGCGCAGCTTGCTTTCGCGGACCTCGTAGTATTTGAGCTTGAGGTTGACTTGCGGAAGCGGGCGGTCCAGGTACTTGATCCAGGCGAGCGCGCCCATGGCGGCGGCGCGGTCGTCCTTCCAGTAGATCGTGTTCGTGTCCTCGTTCAGGAAGATCGAGCCTTCGGGACTCCTGAGGCCGGCATTGATGATGCGGAGCATCTCGGTCCCGAGGCGGTATTGCGGATGGTAGGTCACGCGCGTGACGCCGGTCCCCTCGATGATGGAGCCGAATTCGTCCTCCTTGCCCGGCACGTCCAGCCCGGCGATCAGCTCGTCCACGTAGGGCAGGAAATCCTCGCCGGTCGAGACCAGCAGGTATTTCTTCCCGTTCGACTTGTTGTTCACGCGGTCCACCTGCGAACGCGCGCTGTAGCGGGTGACGGCGGCGAGGATGAACGGGCGGACGTCGGTCGGCTTCGTGTATTTCAGCTCGTAGAGCTTGCTGGCGAAACGAACCTGGGCGTCGTCCTGAAGCAGTTTGATGGTGCGGACTTCCTTCGCGGGTTCCTGCGCGGGTTCCTGCGCCGGGAGATACTGCGTTCCGGCGAGACCGGCGCTCAGGATCAGCAGCGCAAAGCGTTTCAGGCGTTTCGCGTTTGTTTTTCGGGGGGATCGTGGGGCTTTCATAGGATGCAATCCTTATGGGTGGGGGGATATTGGGGGATGCTCACAGAAAAGATCGGGAAGCCGGAAACGGAGTCTCCGGAGGAGCATGCTCCGGCATGCCTGTCCGGACCGTTTGCTGCAATGGAAACCATATCGGCCTCGATTTACGGTAAAAATTATAAGCATCTAAGATAGCATGCTTTATGAAAAAGTCAAGCCGGGAAGCAGAAAACCTGACCGAAAAGATAGGAAAAGGCACCGCCCGGAGATGCCGTTTCTGTCCTTTTTTTAAGCTTCTAACCATAAAACACAATTCTTTTTGTCCTTTTTCGCGGCAGATTCCTTGATAAAGGTTCGCGCGAGGGGTATATTATTATTGAAAAGATTCAGGTGGAAATACCGGGCCGTCGTCTTCATGCGGTCCCGCCCTGAAGCACAAAACCCAAACCCAAGGCATCATCATGAAACCCTCCAAGGCAGTCCCGATGAATCCCATCAGCGCGATGGATTTCATCCCGCAGGAACAGCTCCATTCGCTCCAGCTCGCACGGCTCCGGGAAATGGTCAACCTCGCCTACGCAAACGTCCCGCTCTTCAAGGC
>JAFXUM010000076.1 GCA_017524965.1 Lentisphaeria bacterium
ATTGAGGTCGGGTTCCATCTCGTCGAAGAAGCGGACTGCCTGGTCGTTTTCCTTCCAGTAGTCGCGGGAGCGGGCCATCGCGTCCTTGAACTCATCGAATGCCGGGAAGTCGGACGCCTGCAGGTCAAAGAGAGAGAACTCAATCTCAACGGGACCGGGCTCGGTGCCGTCAGTAGGCCGGATTGCCGCGTCGAGCGAATTCTGGCAGATCTCCCGCGCAAGAGAGACGATGGTGTCGCCCCTGAACATCTCGACGCCCGAGTCGTTCAAGCCCTTCTCTTCGCACTTCGGAACGGACGGGAACGTCCATTCGAGCTCTTCTGTCATTTTCGATCCTCCGGTTGACGGAGGACCCCCTGACAGTAAATTCCCCGGAGGCCTTAGGCTGCCTGCACAGAATCCCTGTCAGGAGGCACCTCCAAGTTGACTTGAAAATACCTCGTACAGGGAACTCTGTGCTCGTCTACGGCCTAAGTTTCCGAGGAATTCCTTGCTCTCGCGCGGTCGGTTGGCGTCCCGCCGCCCACCCGAAACGCCGGCTTGCGACCGGCCCCTCTGGCTATGTCGCGAAAATTATACCACAGAAGCCGCTTTCGGAATAGCAGCCAAAAGTGGTATAATGACGCCAATGGAAAACTGTTCCCAAGGGCAAAGAAGCGAGACGGGCGAACTGCTCGCCCGGATTCTTGACGAAGTGCAGACGTGCAGCGGCTATCTCAAGGCCACCGCCGAGTCGACCGCCAAGACGGCCACGCACGCAAAGAACGTCCGGCAGGACATTCGGGCGATTCGCGAAGGCAAGACGGGCACGGGGGCGCTCAGCGGCATCGACCCGTTGCCGCGTCCCCGGCGCGAAGAGGTCAACCGCGTCAAGGAAATCATCCGCGAAAAACGGAAGGCGAACCCCGCCTACTCGCTCCTCTCGGTCTCGCGATCCGTCCGAAAGGAGTCTGCGCGCATCGGGCGCGTGGGCGGGTACACGACCGACCTCGCGCTGAACTCGCGCGCATCCACCGAACTCAAGCGCGAAGAATGCGGGCTGCCGCCATTCTAATGCCGAGGCTTTAAGTGTTTTGGGGCTGTTCCCCAAAACAAAATCAACGCGCAGCCCCCTGTTTCCCAGGGGGCTTTTGCTTTGCCTTGTAATAATTTTGTGGACAAGGCCCAAAGCCGTTGAGAATGGACGCGCCGTGGAGGGGTAATAGCCCCAAGAGCGGCGCGGAATGAAGAAACAAGATGTTGCAGACCACGGTGCGCGCGGGCGCGTGCGTGGTCTGACATACGCAGACGGGGAGGTAAATTCCCCTAACGGTTCCCTCACAGACCACGCGCGCACGCGCGAGGCACGGCGCCGTCCGTTTACCGAGGCCGAGGTTGCCGCCTGGCGGAAACGCATCTTCGCGGAGACGATGGACGATCCCGTGAAGGTTGCGGTCGAAGAGGCGGTGAAGCTGTTCGGATCAAGCGACGACTTCACCATCTGGGCGTGGTACGCGAACCGGATCGGTGTCAACAATTTTCTCGAACTGTACTTCGAGCAGCGGTCGGTCATGCGGTATTCGACTCTGCGCAATCCGGCAGCGGCGTTCCACATGCGGCTCAAGCGCTTCTACAGCGCACGGTTCCCGAAGGCGGAAGGAGGTGCGGCATGACATTTCGCATGGCACTCAAGTTCATCCGCCGGAATGCGCCGGAGACGGAACAGACGTTTCGGGCCATCTGCCGGAACCGCTACTGCCGACCTGTCCGCGACTGGGCGATCTTCGACCTCGCGAGGTCGAAAAAGCTGCCGTACGACAGCGTCAAACGCCGTTATAACAGGCACTTGGCGCGTCTCCACGAGATTTTCCGTGTCCCGGCCAGCGACTAGTTATGGAGGGCGGACGCGATGCCGGAGAGGTTC
>JAFXUM010000077.1 GCA_017524965.1 Lentisphaeria bacterium
CGTCTCGCAGGCGCCGACGAATTCGTCCAGAAGATGAGCCGCGGATACGACTCCCTCCTCGAGGAAAACGCCTCCAACCTGTCCGGCGGCCAGCGCCAGCGCCTCGCCATCGCCCGTGCGCTCCTGCCGAACCCGCGCTTCCTCATTTTCGACGAAGCCACCAGCGCACTCGACCCGGAAAGCGAGACCATGGTCCGGAAGAACCTGAACATGATCGCCAGAAACCGCACGGTGTTCATCATTTCCCACCGCCTCTCCGTCCTCTGCCGCGCCGACAGGATCGTGGTCATGGACCACGGCGACCTGATCGAACAGGGCACGCACAAGGAACTGCTCGAGCAGGGCGGTATCTACGCCGACTTCTGGAAACAGCAAATGGGGTTTAACGAAGATGAGCAATAACAATCAGAACACGAATCTGCCCGTGAAGAGCATGAAATCCGCGCAGGATTTCCAGCCTGACGCCATCATGCTGGAGACCCACGCGCCTCCGGTCCCGCTCCACATCATCTGGTACATCATCATCTTCCTCGTCATCGGCTTCATCGTCTGGGCTTGCTACGCCCACGTCGACAAGGTCGTCGTCGCGCCCGGAAAGATCGTCACCGAGCGCCCGAACATCGTCATGAAGCCTTTCGAACGCGCCACCATCCAGAAGGTGCATGTCCGCACGGGCCAGGAAGTAAAAGAGGGCGACCTGCTCTTCTCCTTCGACCAGACCACGAACAAGGCGGAACTCGAACGCATCTCCGAACAGCTGATGGCGTTCCGGGCGCACCGCGACCGTCTCCAGGCGGAGATCAACGGCTACGACAAGCCGTTCCCGCTCCCCGAAAAGCCGAACACCTTCGAGATCCTCCAGCACAACACCTTCGAAGCCCGCAAGAACTCCTACAGGAGCAGGCTCCTCTCCTACGATGCCACCACGGCGCGCTACCAGAAGACGCTTGACCAGCTCCACATCTCCATGGAGAAGTTCGAGGCACGCAAGGACAAGCTCGACGAGATCGAGGCCATGATGAAGGGGTTCGAGGACACCCGCGTGGTCAGTCTCCGCGACTACCTGAACATCCAGGTCCAGGTCATCGAGACCGCCATCTCCGTCGACCAGCAAAAGGTCTCCATCGTCGAAAACGAGCAGGCGATCAAATCCGTCAAGGCGGAACGCGACTCCTTCGTCAGCGACTGGAACCGCCAGATCTACGAAGAGCTCGTCGAGGTCGACCGCAACATCAGCTCCCTCGAACAGCAGCAGGTCCAGACCGCGCGCATGGTCCAGTACACCGAACTCCGCGCCCCGTGCGACGCCGTCGTCCACGAGATCGCGCCGTTCCAGGAAGGCTCCGCGGTCCGCGAGGCCGAATCCCTGATCACCCTGATCCCGCTCGAAGACAAGATCGAGGTCGAGGTCAACATCCCCGCCAAGGACATCAGCTGGGTCCGCGTCGGACAGACCGCCCGCGTCAAGTTCGACACCTATCCCTTCCAGCAGTGCGGCACGCGCGACGGCAAGATCACCTACATCTCCGAAGACGCCTTCACCGGAAACGAACGGATGATGGCCGACGACAGCATGGTCGGCGACGCCGGCGGACGCCTCAGCAAGATGGCGCGCGGCGCGACCTACCAGGCGCGCATTCTGCTCGAACCCGGCGATTTCATCGGCTGGGCCAAGGGCGCGAAGATCCGCCCCGGCATGACCGTCAACGCCGAGATCAAGGTCGGCGACCGCACCGTCATCAACTACATCCTCAACCCCTTCAAAAAGGCGCTTGACGAATCCGCACGCGAGCCGTAACACGCTCCGGCTGTATCCGGCGGGCGCACCTCAAAAACCGTCCGCCGGATCGTTTCTGCTGCTTCCGTCGCCTCGGACGTGGCAATTTCATTTGTTGATCGAAAAGGAGACAATGATGCCGGGCAATCCGGGAAATGAGCGGAAAACCGCGATTTTTCCGGACAAAATCATGTTTCCGGCTTGACATTTTCCCGGGATGCGGTATATTAATATCCTGTCTCTTGTATCTGAATATCAACCTTATATAATTTGGAGAACGAAAATGGCACATAAAAAAGGCCAGTCCAGCAGCCGTAACGGCCGCGACAGCAAACCGAAAATGCGTGGAGTCAAAGCCTACGGCGGTCAGTTCGTCCACGCGGGCAGCATCATCGTAAGACAGTGCGGTACGCACATCCATCCGGGCAAGAACGTCGGCCTCGGCCGCGACTTCACCATCTTCGCCCTGTGCGACGGTCACGTCAAATTCAACAAGAATGCAAAGAGATCCGTGGAGATCATCCCCGTTCAGGAAACGATCCCCGCCGAGGCCGCCCAGGCGTAATCCCTGCGGCGTCCCCCTCTTCTTCTTTTTGTTCCTCCTGCCCCGGTTTACGCTGTCGTTTGCCGGGGTATTTTTGTAACAACGGCGCGCAGGCCGCGAATCCGCCTCGAACCCGCGCCTCACTTCAGGGAATCTCTTATGTTTGTTGATCGCGCTGAAATCACTGTCAAGGCCGGAAACGGCGGCAACGGCTGCTGCAGCTTCCGCCGCGAGGCGTTCGTCCCGAAGGGAGGCCCCAACGGCGGCGACGGCGGCGACGGCGGAGACGTCATCTTCGTCGCGTCCACCGGCGAGCTCACGCTGTCCGATTTCGTCTTCAACCGCCATTTCTCCGCGGAGAACGGCGGCGACGGACGCAGCAAGGACATGCACGGACGCCGCGGCCAGAACCTCGTCATCAAGGTCCCGCTCGGCACCATCATCCGCAACAAGGAGACAGGCGACGTCCTCGCCGACATCGACGAGGCGGGAGCCGAGGTCGTCATCGCAAAGGGCGGACACGGCGGACGCGGCAACGCGCGTTTCGCCACGCCGTCCAACCGCGCCCCGCGCGAACACGAACCCGGCGAAGTGACCGAGCCGCTCGAGCTCGGGCTGGAACTGAAGCTCATCGCCGACGTCGCGCTCGTGGGCTATCCGAACGCCGGAAAATCCACGCTCCTCAGCCGCATTTCCAACGCGCACCCGAAGGTCGCCGCCTACCCCTTCACCACGCTCCACCCCGTCATCGGCGTCATGGAGTACCCCGACTTCCGCAAGGTCACGGTCGCGGACATCCCCGGACTCATCGACGGCGCGCACCTCAACCGCGGCCTCGGGCACTATTTCCTGCGCCACATCGAGCGCACCAAGCTCCTGATCTACCTCGTCGACCTCGGCGGCGTGGACGGACGCGACCCGAACGACGACGTCCGCATCCTCAAGAACGAGCTGGAAGCCTACATGGAGGGCCTGAGCTCCCGCGCGAAGATCGTGCTCGCGAACAAGACCGACCTCGTGGAGGACCAGGACAGGATCGACGACTTCATCCTGAACGCCGAGGACGGCCTCGAGGTCATCCCCATCAGCGCGAAGAACGACGCCTCCTTCGACCAGGTCAAACAGCGCATCCGCGAACTGCTCGACGAACTCGCCGCCCAGCAGCAGGCGGAGGAATGGAAGAGGTCCCTGTAATCATGCCGGACCTCGGAGGCAAACGTGTCCTGATCACCGGAGCGGCGCAGCGGCTCGGCGCGGTCATCGCGCGCGCGTTCGCCGAATGCGGAGCCGCCGTGGTCGTGCACTGCTTCCGGTCGCGCGAGGACGCGGACAAACTCGCCGCCTCGCTGCCCCCCTGCCCCGCCCCGCTTCATCACGAAGCCGTTTCCTGCGACCTCACCGACCCCGACGCCGTGCGCCGCATGGCGGAAGCCGTCGGCCCGGTCGATTATCTCGTGAACAACGCCGCGATGTGGATTCGGGGAGACGCCCCTCAAATTGAGCTTGACCGTCAGGAGACCGTGAATCACCTCGTCCCCTGCGCACTCATCCGTCTTTTCGCACGCATGCGCCCGCACGACCGCGAGTTTTCCGCCGTCAGCATCCTCGACGCCGCGACGCTTTCCGATTCCGCTCCGGCCTCGCCCTACGAAGCCGCGAAAAAAGCGCTCCGCCGCGACACGTTCATGCTCGCCCGCGAGCTCGCTCCGCACGTCCGCGTCAACGCCGTCGCGCCCGGCCCGGTCTTCCCGCCGCGCGAACTCGGCGGCGCCGGTATGAAACATATCCCCGCCACGCTCCCGCTCAAACGCCCCGTCGCGCCCGAAGACGTCGCGCGTGCGGTCGTCTTCCTCGCCTCGGCTCCGTCCGTCACGGGCACGATTCTCCCGGTCGACTGCGGCCAGTCACTTCTTTTCCGGCAACCATGAAAGGCATCCGAACATGAAACACTTTGTATTTCACCTGATTTCCATCATACTTCTGATCGTCCTCTTCCTGATCACGCTCGACCTCACCCGCGCGAAGCAGATCTCACAGAAGGAGATCGACGAACTCACAAAACAATGCACCGCCGCCGAACAGACGCTGGAAAAAGAACGCGCCGAAAAGGCAAAAGAAACTGCAGCGGCGGCCGAAAGCGCCGAAGCGGCGAAACAGCTCGCGGAGAAGGAACGCGCCGAAAACGCCGCGAAGACCGCAAAGATCGAGGCGGAAAAGAAGGATTTGCAGGAAAAACTCGCCATTCTGGAGGAATCCGTCGCCGAGATGGGACGCCGGTTCCAGGTCGTTTCCGCGCGCGACGTGAAGATGCTGGGCCTGACCTTCGAGCAGACGCCGCGTTCCGACGCCGACGCCGCCACGGCCGTCACGCTCGCCGATTCGGTGAAAGAAGCCACGCCCGCCGCGTTCAAGACCGCCGCCGAGAGCATGCTCGCGCCGCGGATCGCCGCCCCGCGCGAACTCGTCCTGGACGCCGAATCCGGGTATGTCGTCGACCCGCTCGCCGCGATTGTCGAGACCGCCGCGAAGGCCGCGAACCTGTCCGCTTCCACCACGGTCTTCTGGGACGTCTCCCGCAAGATCTTCCGTTCCGAGGTCGCCGTCTCCGATCCGGCGAAGAATGCCCCGTCCGCGGTCGTCGCCCTCGGCGGCAACTCGAAGACGTTCCGCGACGCCGCGTTCCAGCTGTCCCCGAAGACCACCGTTTTCCCGTTCACGGACATCTCGCTGCTCTCCCGCAACGGCGTCGACCTCTTCTCCCGCACGGCGTCCATCCCCGTCGGCGGCCTCTACGTGCATTATTTCCGCGTGTACAGCAAGGGTCCGTGGGTGCTCGAATACGTCTTCCCGGATGACATTGAGCCCGAAGCCGTGAACATGAACCTGCTCCCGCTCACCCCCGGTTCGTCCATCACCTCGACCGTTTCCGGCAAGATCTTCACGTTCCAGGTCGACGCGAGGGACAGCGGCACCGACTTCCTCGTGGTCGCCGACAAGCCGTTCTTCCCGGTCCAGGCCGCCATCCGCCTGAAGTGAGCAGACAACGTCTGCACTGCGGCAGTGCCTGGCTTCGCTCAAGCACAAAATAAGTCTTATACGACCTGTACGACCTTTTTCACATTCCCCGAATTGGAAACAGTCCGGGGCTTTTTTTGGGAAGACTTCGTCTTCTTTCCCGTTTTCCGGTTGAAAAATACGGCGGAAACGAGTATATTGATTGGATAACTTTTTTTCCACCAAACAAAATCCACAAATTGAGGAGTTTATCCCATGAAAGTCGTAGTCGCTTACTCCGGAGGGCTTGACACCTCCGTCATCGTGAAATGGGTCAAGGAGACCTACAACGCCGAAGTCATCGGTTACTGCGCCGACGTCGGCCAGGCGGAAGAGACCTCCGGGGTCGAACAGAAGTGCATCAACACGGGCGCGACCAAGTGCTACGTGGAAGACCTCACCGAGGAATTCGCCCGCGACTTCATCTTCCCGATGATGCAGGCCAACGCCATTTACGAGGGAAACTACCTCCTCGGCACCTCCATCGCCCGCCCGCTCATCGCCAAGCGCCTCGTCGAGGTCGCCAAGGCCGAGGGCGCCGACGCCATCTGCCACGGCGCGACCGGCAAGGGCAACGACCAGGTCCGTTTCGAGATCAACGCGAACGCCATCGACCCGTCCATCAAGATCATCGCCGCCTGGCGCGATCCGAACTGGCATTTCCGTTCCCGCTCCGAAATGATCGAGTACGCCCACAAGAACAACATCCCGGTCTCCAGCACGCTGAAGAAGCCCTACTCCATGGACCGCAACCTCCTGCACATCTCGTTCGAGGGCGGCATCCTGGAGGATCCGTGGCAGGAATGCCCGGAGGACATCTCCGTGATGACGAAGCCGCTCTCCCAGGCCGCGAACGAGCCGGAAGACGTGGTGATCGAGTTCGAAAAGGGCGTGCCGGTGAAGGTCAACGGCGAAGCGCTCTCCCCCGCGAACATCATGCGCAAGCTGAACGAGCTCGGCTCCAAGCACGCGGTCGGCCGCGTCGACATCGTCGAGAACCGTTTCGTGGGCATGAAGTCCCGCGGCGTGTACGAGACCCCCGGCGGCACCATCCTCTACACCGCGCACCGCGGCCTTGAGGAGATCACCATGGACCGCGAGGTCATGTTCCTGCGCGACAGCTTCATCCCGACCTACGCCCGCCTGATCTACAACGGCTTCTGGTACGCGCCCGAACGCGAAATGCTTCAGGCCGCCATCACCGAAAGCCAGAAGTTCGTGACCGGCGAAGTCCGCGTGAAGCTCTTCAAGGGCGCCTGCCACGTGACCGGACGCCGTTCGCCCTTCAGTCTCTACGACGACGCCCTGTCCACGTTCGAACAGGACGACGTGTACGACCACAAGGACGCCGCCGGCTTCATCAAGCTGAACGCGCTCCGTCTGCGCGTCCTCGCCAGAAGCGCCCAGAAGCGTTATTGATCCATCGTTGCCGCCGGTTCGGATATGGCTGCTCCGGCACAGGACAGACACCCGCCCATTCTCCTCCGGGACGACTCGTGGCTTTCGTTCAACGCCCGCGTCCTGGAGGAAGCCATGGACCCCGCCGTCCCCCTGCTCGAACGCGCCAAATTCCTGTCCATCTTCGGCAGCAACCTCGATGAATTCTTCATGGTGCGGATCGCCGGCCTCGCCCGGCACGCGCCCGATGCGGTCGCCCGTTTCGGCGGCCGCTATTATTTTTCCCCGTTCGAGCTCCGGCAGAAACTGATCCGGCGCATCCGCGCTCTGACGGCGCGGCAGTACGCCAGCTGGGAACGCGACCTGAAGCCCGCGCTCGCCGCGCACGGCATCCGCATCGTCCGCTGGGACGAACTGCCGGAGGACTGCGCCGCGGAGGCGTCCGCGCTCTTCGAACGCGAATACCGTTCCGTCCTGACCCCGGTCGCCATCGATCCCGACGCGGAGGAACCGCCGCTCGTGCCCGCGCTCGCGCTGGAACTCCTCATCCGCGTGCAGTGTCCCGCCGGAGAAGATCTCTTCGGCGGCGGACAGGATGAGGTCCGCACCGCGTTCATGCAGGTGCCGACGCGCTCCGGGCGCTTTCTCCGGTTCGAGCCGGAAGACAAGCCGGACGAAATCCTGCTTCTGCCGCTGGAGGAGCTGGTCGGGGCGAAAGCCGCCGGGTTCTTTCCCGGCTGCGCCGTGCTCGAATGCGCGGCGTTCCGTGTCACGCGCGACCGCGACCTGACCCCGGACGAGGACACCGGCGACCTGCTCAGCGAGATGCAGGCGATCCTGCGGAAACGCGGCAAGCGCACGATCGTGCGACTGGAGACGTCCGCCGCCATGTCCGCCGAAGCACGGGCGTTCCTCATGCGCACGCTCGGCGTCGCATCCGACGAGCAATTCGCCGTGCGCGGCCCGGTCGATCTGACGTGCCTCATGGAGCTTCGCGGCCTCCCCGGACATGCCGATTTGCTCGACCCGCCTCTGCCGCCCCTGCCCTCGCCCCACTGCCCCGCCGACCGCTCCATGTTCGACTGCATCCGCGACGGCGGCCCGTTCTTCCTGCACGTCCCGTACGAATCGTTCGATCCGGTGATCCGGCTGCTCTCCGAGGCGGCCGACGACCCGGACGTGATCGCGGTCAAGCAGACGCTGTACCGCGTCGGGCAGGACCCGCCGGTCGTCCACGCGCTGATCCGCGCGGCGCAGGCGGGCAAACAGGTCACGGTCTTCTTCGAGATCATGGCGCGGTTCGACGAGGAGAACAACATCCGGCTTTCGCGCGAGCTCGCCGACGCGGGCGCGCACGTCGTGTATGGCGTGCCGAAGATCAAGGTCCACGCGAAGATGCTGCTGATCGTCCGCCGCGAGGGAAACGAGGTGCGCCGCTACCTGCATCTGCCGACCGGCAACTACAACTGCTCCACCGTGAAGCAGTACACCGACATCGGGCTTTTCACCTGCGACGATGCGCTCGCGGACGACGTTTCCGCGCTCTTCCACGCCATCACCGGACTCGCCGCGCCCGCCGCCTGGAATAAGCTCGTCGCCGCCCCCTACAACATGCGCGAACGCATCCTCGCCCTGATCGACCGCGAGGCCGCGCATTCCACACCGGAACGCCCCGGCGGCATCACGCTGAAGCTGAACGCGCTTCAGGACCCGGAAGTCATCGAACACCTCTACGATGCCGCACGGCGCGGCGTCCGCATCGACATGGTCGTGCGCGGCATCTGCGCCCTGAATCCCGCCTCGCTCCCGCCCGAAGCCGCCGCGAACATCCGCGTCGTCAGCATCGTGGACCGCTTCCTGGAGCACTCCCGCATCTACCGTTTCGCGAACGGCGGCGCGCCGGAGTATTTCATCGGCAGCGCCGACCTCATGCCGCGCAACCTCTCCCGCCGCGTGGAGATCCTCGTCCCCGTCGAATCCCCCGCCCTTCAGGACGAGCTGGACGTGATCCTCTTCACCTCGCTCCACGACCGACGGAAGGGACGCCGCCTGCTCGGGGAAAACCGTTATTCGCACACCGCCGGCACGGTTCAGCACGAATCCGAACGCGCCCAGGTCTCTCTTTACAACTACTACAAAAAACGCCTGGAACGCCCCGGATTTCCGCAGGACGCCCCGGCCACGGAGTATTGAGCAATATGAACATGTCCGAACTTGAACGCCTCGTGAACGTCATGCGCCGTCTGCGCGCGCCCGACGGATGCCCCTGGGACCGCGAACAGACCCACGAATCCCTCAAAAAATGCCTCGTCGGCGAGGCCGCAGAATACCTCGACGCCGTCGACCATAAGTCCGACGCGGAGATGTGCGAGGAGCTGGGCGACCTCCTCATGCAGGTCGTCATGAACAGCGTCATGGCGGAGGAACGCGGCGCGTTCACGCTGGAGGACGTCGCGCGCGGCATCTCCGACAAGATGATCCGCCGCCATCCGCATGTCTTCGGCGACGTCCATGTGGACAACTCCGCGCAGGTGCTCGTGAACTGGGAGAAGATCAAGAAGACCGAGCACGACGACTACCGCAAGTCCGCGCTCGACGGCGTGCCGCGCAACCTCCCCGCCGTGCTCCGCGCCGAGAAGCTCCAGAAGAAGGCCGCCAAGCACGGATTCGACTGGACCAACGACGCCGACATCCTCGCGAAGGTCCGCGAGGAGATGGCCGAGCTGGAGGAGGCGTACAAGTCGGGCAGCCGCGACAGGATCAACGACGAGGCCGCCGACCTCGTGTTCGCCGTCGTCAATTTCCTCCGGTTCCGGGGCGAAAACTGCGAGGAGGTCGTGAACCGCGCCTCCGACAAATTCGACCGCCGTTACCGCGCCGTGGAATCGAAGCTCGCCGCCGAGGGGAAGACCGTCGACGGCACCCCCATGGACCGCCTCGACGAACTCTGGAACGAAGCCAAGGCGGAAGAACCCGGGAAATAATCTTTCCACCCTCTTTTCAAAAAAAACAGCGTCCGGTCATCTGCTTTCCGCAGTGCCGGACGTTTTTGTATCTCCGAAGTGATTCGGTATGGAAGTCACGAGTAGAGCAGTTTGAGCGCGAGGTACTGGAGGATCACGCCGGCGAGGACGAAGAGGTGGAACACGGTATGCACGAACGGCTTCTTGATGAGGTAGAGGCCCGCGCCGACGGAATACGCCACGCCGCCGCCGATCAGCAGCCAGGCGATCATCGGATCCCCGGAGCCCCAGAGCTTTTTCAGCAGCAGGAGCGACGCCCAGCCCATGACAAGATAGATGACCGTGGTGACGTATTTGTGTTTGAGCGTGATGAAGGAGAAAACGCCGCCCGCCAGAGCGCACGCGCCGAGCGCGCAGTACCAGATCACGGCCTCGCGCGGCGACGCGACGGCGTTCAGGATCGGCACGTAGGTCCCCGCGATCGTGAAATAGATCACGGCGTGGTCGGCCTTGCGGACGAAGCTCTTCACTTCCTGGTCGCGGATGGCGTGGTACACGGAGGAGACCAGAAACATGGAGAAAATCGCGACGCCGTAGATCAGGGCGCAGACGACGAAGGACGGCACGGACGAATTCAGGATCAGCAGATATGTGCCGTAGACCGTGAGGAGAGCCCCGGCGACGTGCGTGACGGAGTTGCAGATGTCTTCCGCCTGCGAGTACTGAGGGGTCAGAGGTTCGGTCTGGGCATTCATGGCGGTCCTGGGCCGGTTGAACGGTTCCTATTTCGAGGCGGGCGCGGCGACGGGTTCCAGCGTCACGGTGGCCTGCGCCGGGATCACCTCGACCACCTTGATGCGGTCGTTGTCCGACCAGCATTTGATGTCGACGGTATAGACGCCGGGCCGCGTCACGTCGGACAGGTCGAGGAACGGGTGGATCTGCGTCTGGGAGATGTCGGGCACGCTGTCGACCAGGACGGTCACGGATTCGGGCTGGATCTTCGAGATGATGAGGTTGTTCGCGCCGGTCCTGCCGAAGAGGACCTGAACGGGGATGCCGTCGAACGCGCGCGGCTTGTTCTTCTCGACTTTGACCTCGACCTTCACCTTGCCGGACAGGATCTCGATGTTCTTGTCATACGGCGACACCAAATCGACCTGGCGCGAGAAGCTCTTCGTCACGTTCGCGAGCGGGATCTTCTCGGTTTCGAGGTATTCGATGGTGTCGAGGAGCTTCTTCGGGCCGCGGACCGTGACCGGCTTTTCCGGCTGGATCATCGACGCCTGATACCCCTCCATGACCTCGGAGAAATCGCTCACGGGATGCACGGGGACTTCCTTCGTGTCCATGATGTCGATGTTCAGCGGCAGCATCTCCGGATTGACGGCCAGCACGCGCATCTCCTCGAAGACCACGTTCGACCGCACCATGTCCAGGCGGAGTTCCACGGGCATGTCGGTCTCGACCTGGTATTTCGTCACGGGGCACTCGAGGTAGAAATCCGTGTTTTTCAGCGTCTTCTGCCCCTTGGGCACTTCCACCGTGATGTCGGCGGAGACGTCGCGCGGGATCAGCGTGACGCCCTCCTCGATGGGCACGAAGCGGATCGGAACGCCCCGGACGTCGACCCGGACCAGCTCCATCTGCAGTTTCACGTTCTGGTACGCATACCCTGTGAGGAGGCAGGCGAAGACCAGCGCGAAGAGTTTGCGCCAGAAATCGTGCCGGATGATATGCGGCACATACGGCAGGATCTTCGTCATCCAGAAATCCCGGATGCCGCTCATGCTTCACCGTCCTTTCCGCCGCCGACCGCGGCTTCGTCCGGGGCCGAGAAATCGAGTTCGGACGCCTTGCCGATGCGCTTCCACGGGGCTTTCCGGTCCAGCAGGATCGTGCGGAGTTGGAACCGCAGTTCCTCGGTGGTCAGGCCGCGGATCAGACGGCCTTTCTTCGCCAGGCTGATCAGCCCGGTCTCCTCGGAAACGACCACGGCCACGGCGTCGGTCTCCTGCGAGATGCCGACCGCCGCGCGGTGACGCGTGCCGAGGCGCTTCCCGTTCACGAAATAATCCTCCTCGGCCAGCGGCAGCACGGCGTGGGCGGCCACGATGCGGTTGTTTTTGCCGATGACCACGGCACAGTCGTGAAGCGGCGAGTTCGGATAGAAAATGGACTGGAGCAGCAGGGAGTCCACGCGCGCATCCAGCGAGACCGCCGACCGCGTGGTGTCCGTGAGCCCGATGTTGCGCTCGAACACGATGATCGCGCCGGTCCGCGTGACGGACAGCTGGGCCGCCGCCTCGGTCACCTGGTCGATCGTCTCCCGTCCGATCCGGTTCGATACGAAGAGGCTGCCCGCCTGCGCGAACGCACGCCGGAATTCCGGCTGGAAGATCACGAGGATGGCGAGGCCGAGGGACGGGATCAGGCATTCGATGAGCAGGAACCGCAGCACGGTCAGGCGTTCCACGTAGTCGACCGCGATCGTGGCGGTCAGCAGGACCGCGATCACGCCGAACAGCACGTTCGCGCTCCGGGTGCCGCGCAGGAAATACAGCACCCAGTAGATCATCGCCCAGATGATCACGAAGTCGACGGAATAGAAAAGATATTTGACGATGACGTCCTGGTTCGGCATGATGCTGGTGTCTCCGCGTGTTTCAAATCATAAAAAGATACCTCAAAAAACGGAAAAAACAAGTACCTTTTGATAAAAAGTCGGGAAAACGCGCGATTTTTACGCGCGCCGCACAAACGGACGGTTCACTGCCCCGCCTTCAACGCCAGCTCGCGGAGCTTCTTCAGGTCCTTTTTGCCGTTGCCGAGGAACGGGATCTTTTCCAGCGGGAAGAAGCAGTCGGGACGCGGCACCCAGAGGTTCGGCAGGCCGGATTCGCGGAGACGGTTTCCCGCGTCGACGGGGTCGAGTCCGCAGTCGGCGGCGTAGAACACGACGAGCTGTTCGCCCTTGCGGGAATCGGGCCGCGCCGTGACCGCCACTTTGCCCTCGAGGCCGTAGAACTCCTCCAGACGGTTTTCGATCAGCTCGTGCGGGACCATCTCGCCGCCGATCTTGCTGAACCGCGAGAGACGCCCCGTGATGCGGATGTAGCCGTCGCGGTCCATGGACGCGACGTCGTTGGTGTTGTACCAGCCGTCCGGAGTCATGGCGGCCGCCGTGGCCTCCGGGTCGTCCAGATAGCCGAGCATCACGGACGCCGATTTGAGCTGGAGCAGCCCTTCTTTTCCCGGGCCGAGCAGTTCGCCCGTGTCCACGTCGGCGATGCGCGCCGCGATGCCGGGCATGGCGACGCCGATGCTCCCCTCGGGTCCCGCCTCGCGTCCGACCGCCAGGAAATCCTTCGGCAGGTTCAGCGACACGATCGGCGACATCTCGGTGCAGCCGTAGCCCTCGATGATGTTGAG
>JAFXUM010000078.1 GCA_017524965.1 Lentisphaeria bacterium
ACCGGGGATAAGAAGTACCGCGACGAATACTTCACGGAAGCGTTCGACACGAAAAACCGCGAATGGGGCATGAACCTGCTGCGCCAGCTGCCGGGCGGGAAGGAGACGGAACAGATCCGGGAGAACTTCCAGCTCGCGATGCAGTATTCCATCGAACTGATGAACCTGGAATACACGGCGATGCGTCTGGTCACGCCGGAAGAAGAGGCGGCTTCCCCGTCCTGTCCGCGCGAACTGCGGCTTGTCCAGATCGCGCCGGAAGACCTGACGAAAGACATGCACGAACGGGAACACATGGCCATGAACCTCGTGTTCGGCGAAAGATATGCGAAATACAAGGCGGACATCTATGCCGCGCTCAATCAAAGCCTGTCCGACGCCGCCAGGCTGGCGGATTCCCGCCGCACGGAAGCCACCGGACGCCAGAACTTTCTCTGGTTCAGCCAGATGGCGTCCCTGTCGCTGTTCGTCCTCTCTTTCCTGGTCATGCTGATCTGGGCGGAACGTCTCTTTACGCGCAGAACGGCGTTCCTCCGGCAGATGCTGGACAACATCCCGCTTCTGGTCTGTCTGAAGGACCGGAAGACCAGACGCTATATGGACGGCAACCGGGCGTTCACCGACTATCTCCAGCATGCCGGATTCGAGGATCCGACGGACAGGACAAACAGCGACCTCTTCCCCGCCGACAAGGCGCGCGAACTGGACCGCAACGATGACGCTGCGATGGAGAAAAACGAGCCGTCCGTGAATTACGAAGCCATCCCGGGGCCGCTGGGGCAGACCCGGTATTTCCGCACGACCCGCCTCGGCATCAGGAACGCCGAAGGCAAACCCTGCATGCTCGCCATGTCGCTGGACATGACGGACGACCGCGAACGCCAGCTGAACAGCGAGGCCATGGAGGACGCGCTGATCACGCTTCAGCAGGAGCCGATGCTCGCCACTCCGGCCAAGATACTGGAGGTCATCCGGGCCCGCCTGAACGCCGATTACTGCTATCTGGCCCGCTGCAACGAGGAAACCGGGCTCGTTTCCGTCGATCCGGATTCGTTCATCATCCGCGGCGGACATACCCTGCCGAAGCGGATCACTTCCAGCGCCCGCATGGTCCTGGACCTGATCGACCGCATCCGCATGCTCGGGATCGGGTCGTTCGACGAAGAGGAATCCATCCGTATCCGCCGGCTCTTCAAAATCGACCAGCTTGCGCCCGGCACACCGCATGCGGTCTGCCATCTGGCGCTGCGTCTGACCGTGCAGGGCGAATTCTGGGGGCTGCTTTCCGTCGCGTGCGTTTCCAGACGGCCGTTCTCCGACATCGAAAAGGCCTATCTCCAGAAGAACGCCCGCATCATCGAAAGCGCGATCGAACGCAAGAACGTCTACAACGCGCTCGACAAGGCCAGAAACGACGCCGTCCGCGAGGGAGACATCTCCAACAGCATCCTCAATCTGATGCCCCTTCCGTGCGTCGTGAAGGATCCGGACAACGAATTCCGCTACATCCGCTGCAACCGCGCCTACGCCTCCCTGCACCACCTGGAACCCGCCGAAATGACCGGTAAACGCGGCGAGGACTTTTATTCGGACAAATCCCTCGAGGTCATCCGCCGCACCGACGCCGAGGCGATGGAAAAACGCGAGCTGATCCATTTCGAGGAGACCTGCCTGTGGGGCGACTGCAACCGCCGCGTCTTCCTGTACTGGAAACTCCCGATGACGCTGAACGACGGGCGTACGCTGCTCTTCTGCGTGGCGCAGGACGTGACCGAGATCAAGCAGAAGATCAATACCGAACATTTCCGCAACGAGATCACGGCGTTCCTGCTCGGTCACTCCGAGCCGGAGGAACTGCTCGATTTCGTGGCGAAACGCCTCATCGAGACGCTCGGATGCCAGCATGTGCTGCTGCACCGGAACGACGGCACGCGCCAGGACTGGTTCCCTGACGACGAGCACACCTACTGCAACAAATGCGTCGACTGCCCGCTGAAGACAGCCGACCCCGCGCTCTTCAGCCACAACGGCAACGTGGTGCTGAACGACGAGAACATCTCCGACTTCCCGCTTCCCGAAAACTGTCCGACCCGGATCCTCATCGCGCGCCGGATCTTCTTCGAGGGCGACGAATGGGGCAAGATCGGCACGCTCTTCACGGGCGACGCCTACGAATCCCTCGGATTCTGCGAAGAACTCCTCGAACAGGTCGCGAACGTGATCTCCGTCTGCCTCGAACGCAAAGCCAGGAACATGGTCATCAAGCGCCAGAACGAGGAAGTCGTCCGCATCAACCGCCAGCTCCAGCTCGCGCGCGACCGCGCCGTCGCCGCCGAAAACGCCAGAAGCTATTTCTTCTCCTGCATCAGCCACGACGTCCGCACCCCGCTGAACGCCATCATCGGCTACACCGAGCTCCTGAAGAAGGGCGTCGCCGACGAAGCGGAACGCGACAACGCCTGCGACGCCATCACCACGAGCGGACGTTCCCTGCTTCAGCTCATCAGCAGCATGGTCGATCTCGCCAGACTCGAATCCGATACGCTCGTCATCGAACCGGTCATGACCGACCTCAACGTTCAGGCCGGGAAAGTCCTGCGTTCCTTCGACGTTTCCGTGGCGGGCAGGGCGGTCGTGCTCCGCGGCGACTGGGACGAATCCATGCCGTACGTCGAAGTCGACCCGAAGCGCATGTGGCAAATCCTCTTCCACCTGGTGGACAACGCCGTCAAATACACCGAGGAGGGCGAGATCGTCCTGAAGCTCGCCTTCGCGCACGATCCCGGCGCGGACAGGGGCGTCCTCTCCATCACCGTCTCCGATACCGGAAGCGGCATGGACGAAGAGGCGCAGAAACGCCTCATGCAGCCGTTCGCGTCCATTTCCGAAGACAACGGCAGCCGCCAGATCGGCGCCGGACTCGGCATCACTATCTGCCGTCACCTCATCGAACGCATGAACGGCACGTTTACACTCCGCTCCGAACCGGGCGCCGGCACCGTTTTCACCATCCGCATCCCGGACGTCGCGTTTTCCGACCGCACCGGCATTTTCCCGCGGCCCGGCAGTCTGATCGACTTCCACGGCAAAACGCGCGAAGACCTCCATGTCCTGATCGTCGACGACATCCCGCTGAACAACTCCATCCTGCGCGCCATGCTCCGCAAGAACGGCGTGTCCGGCATCGTCACGTCCGTGAACGGGAAGGACGCGCTGAACAAGATCCGCGCGGGCGTGAAGCCGTTCGACCTGATCCTCACCGACCTCTGGATGCCCGAGATGGACGGCCGGGTCCTGCTTCAGGAACTCCGCGCCGATCCGAGGTTCCAGTCCCTCAATGTCATCGCGATCACGGCCGACGTCGACGCGAAGGACGAGTGCATGAAACTCGGGTTCAGCGACGTGATCTTCAAGCCCGTCACCATCGCGAAGATCGTCGAATGCCTGCCTCCGCCTTCCGGTGAACGGCGGACGGACTGACGGGCGCCGCTACGATGATGTCCTCAGGAAACACCCGCCCCGGCCCCGGACGCCGGATCCTGCCGCGGACCGCCGTCTGTCTGCTCCTGCTTTTCCTGGCGCATCTGGCCGCGGACTGGTACATGGCGGAATCCCGTCCCGGCTTTTTCCTGCACGACGACGGAAACGAATACCTCGCCGGAGTCCGTTCGTTCATGGAAAACGGCACGTTCATGGCCGGTGAGGAGCGCTACTACGAAGCGCCGCGCTCCCGCGACATTCCCGAGGCGTTCCGGCCGCCGCTCATGGCTTTCCTGGCCGGGCTGATCGCAAAGCTCCTGCGCGATCCGCTGGCCGCCGCGGCGGTCTTCACCGCGCTTTCCGCGACGTTCCTGGCATGGGCGGTCTTCCTCGCCGGGAAACGCCTGGGCGGGACGTGGGCCGGGCTGATCGCAGCCGCCATCGTCACGTTCCATCCGCTCTTCCTGACCTTCTCCCTGCGGTTTTCCTCCGAATGCTTCTTCCTCCTGATGCTCGCGGTCTTCATCCTGGCGTGGACCTGGACGGAATCCCGCCCGAAATACGCCGTCATGGGCGTGGCCGCGGCGCTGGCATGCGGCGTGCGTCCGACCGCGCTGCTCCTGCTTCCGGCGTTCGGCGTGTTCCAGCTGATCCGGTGCGCGTGCGGCGGATTCCTGCGCGACGATGCCGCGCCGGGCGTGAAAAAGACTCTGCTGAACTATGCGGTCTATGCGGCGGCGTTTCTGCTGCTCCTCAGTCCGCTGTGCATCCGCAACCATATCAATTACGGCGCCTGGAATCCGTCCGGCTGTCTCGGCGGCTTCAATCTCTTCGTGGGGAACAACCGCGACAACGCCCTGGCGTACCGGGCGTCCGGCGGGAAAGAGTTCCTGGCGCATCAGAACGACGGCTGGGACCGCGCGATCGCGTTCGCCAAGGCCATGCCGTGCGACCTGCCGCCGCCGGAACAGGACCGTCTGTTCCGCGAGGCCGCCATGGAGGAGATCAGATCAATGGGCGCGGGCGAATTCTGCCGCATGAGCGCGGCGAAAGCGTGGCATTTCGTCCGGCCGTGGCCTCTGCACGGCGCGCACCCCCCGGCTGTCTTTTGGCTGATCGCGCTTTCCGAACTGGTCCTGTTCGCGGCCGGCGCGGCCGGAATATGGATCCTGCGGAAAGAACGTACGTTCCTGCTGTTGCTGCTGATGATCCTGTGCGTCGGCTGGTCCGCCCACACGTTCGTGCATCTTCAGATGCGCCATCGCGTGCCGTTCCTGGACCTGCCCCTGGTCCTGCTCGCGGGCGTGACGTTCGGGCGTCTGCTGGAACGTGTCCGGTCCCGCCTCGAATCCCGGTTCCCCGTCCGGCGTTGAACCGAAAGGATTCTGCAAAAAAACACCCGCCCTGGCAGGACCGGGATCCTGTCCAGAACGGGAACAGGCCGGAATGCCGATGGAGCGGGTGAATGTTTTACGGAAGCCCGCCGCGGGGAGATGGGCGGGCTTCACGGAATGGATGTGACGGATTATGCCTGCGGCGCCGGATCGACGGGCACGACGTCTTCCGCCTGGATGCCTTTGGCGCCCTGGCCGACGGTGAATTCGACGAGCTGCCCTTCCTTCAGGGTGCGGTAGCCTTCCGACTTGATGGCGCTGTAGTGGACGAAAATGTCCTGCGCGCCTTCACGCTCGATGAAACCGAAGCCTTTTGTGTTGTTGAACCATTTGACTTTGCCTTTTTCGCGTTCGCCCATGTTTTGCCTTCAATCTGTTGCTCCCGGGGGGGTTGTTGAACAGGCGGCGCGCGCGTCCGGGACCGTTGACGCGCCGTCGGATCGCACGCACGCCGGGGCGTTTGGCCGGGAGATCCCGGCATGGAAACGTGTCATGCTTCTCCGGTGATAATTATACTTCAAAAGCGGGGAAAAGAAAAGAGGCAAAATAAGAAAAAAACATGAAAAAACGGTTAAAAACTAAAAAAAATATGTTTTCAGACGTTAGTTAACGTTCGTTTGCTCCGTTCCTAAAGAATAATCCTGTACAAATATCCGGTGCGGATCCGGTCCTTTTTCCGTTGAAACTCGATCCCGTCTCCCTGTGCCGGGCCGGAAAGATGTTTAATCGCCTGAAGGAATAATGCGGACCGTTTGCAGACAGAAAAAAAAGGGCGGAGAGCCGCCGCCATCCAGGTCCGTCCGGGGCGAAACGGAAAAGAGATAGCACTGCTTTTCCTGTATTATTCCTGCGGCATGGGGTAAACGAATTCCTTTCGCGGGACGCGCGGCGTGAGGCCGATCCCGTGCAGGACCTTCGCGCAGGCCAGCGCGTCCTCCAGCGCGTCGTGGTGCCGGAACCGGATGTCGAAATACGCCGCCACGCGGTCCAGCGAATGCGAGGCGAGTTCCGGCAGCGCGCGCCGGCTGGCGGTCAGACTGCAGACGTACGGGAAGCGCACGGGCGGCAGGCCGTAAAGCTCCAGCACGGCCCGCAGATGCCCCAGGTCGAACGGCGCGTTGTGGATGACCACGCAGTCCGCCGACAGCAGCATGTCGCGCAGTTCCGGCCAGACCGCCGGGAACTCGTCCGCGTCCTCCAGGTCGCACGCGCCGATCCCGTGTACGCGGTAGCAGAACGGCGCGATCCAGTTCATGCACGGATGCGGCCGCACGAGCCATTCGCGCATTTCGGCCTCCTCGCCGTCCTGAAGGATCCCGCATCCCGCCGCGCAGATGCTCCCCGCGCAGTTGTTCGCCGTCTCGAAATCAAGTCCCGCCAGTCTCATTTGTGCCCGTTCCGTTTTGCCTTTCCGCCTCGGTTGTTTCGCATGTTTGTCAGGGTAATATAGCCCGTGTTTCCCGTTTGTCAAACTGTTTTTTGAGGTCAGGGCGAGTCCTTTGCGGACCGGCCTGTCATTTGCAGTGCCGGAGCGAAGCCCGGCACTGCCTCAGCGGAGGCATTGCCTCCGGTTCTCCGCGAGCGCGCCGCACAGCTCCAGGACCGACTGGAATACGGCCCATTGTTCCGGCGCGGCGTTTTTTCCGCTGACCTGTTTCACGGTTTTTCCGCCCTCGAACAGCTCCAGCCCCCAGCCGGGACCATCCGCTTCGGACGCGGATTCATCGTTTCTCCACGCCTCGAAATCGCAGGCCTCGAGCTTCGCCCGGAGGACATCCAGCACGGGCCGCGTGAGGCGGCGCCAGTTGACTTCGCCGCGCGGGACGGTCCTCAGAGTCAGCTCGCCGATCCCGCCGAAATCGACGGTCAGCACGCTTCCCGGAGCGGTCCCCGCGGATTCGCGGTACACCAGTTTGTCGAATCTCATCCGTATCTTCCTTTCCGTTCAAATCCTGTTCATGGTCCTTCGGTATTCCGATTGAATCCGCTTTGGCGTCCGCTCACACGCAGGCGAGTTTGAGGATGACGGCGAGGGCGGCGGCGCAGATGACGACGAATCCGAGGTTTTCGGCGGTGAAGTCCCGGACGAAATGCAGGGCGGCGGTTGTTTTTTCTTTCATGGCGGTTGCTCCTTGTGAAATAGTTTGTCGGTCGATGCGGAAAGCGCTGGGATGCGAGGGGCGTGCTCGGGACATGCCGGGCGCCCGTGTCTGCTTTTCTGCCGGATTTCTTTCCGCGTTTACGGGTATACTATATCATCCCACCCTGTCATATAGTGTCAGTGTGATCCGCCGCAATCAAAAAAACCGAAAAAATCTTCGCCTCAAAAACGCCTTTGAGCAGAAAAAAACCACGGCCCGGGCAAAAAACGGAGACAAAGAAAAACAGGCGAGCCGCACGAACCCGGTGCAACGAAAAAAGGTAACGTGCAGAAAATTGCGCGCAATTTAGGAAGAAGGGCTTGAAAAAAGCCTGTTTCAATGGTTGATTATAGTGTCTCCAAACAAAAACAACCAACCAAAGGAGCAGGCTATGAACAATGTAGCACAAAACGGACATATTTTTCTTCTGCGGCTTCATGCTCTCTCCTATGGTTGCCGGCAAGCTTCCATTAAGATGGCATGAACTCGCTTTTTTTTTCAAGTCCTGACAAAAATTATGGGAAGGCTGTGGGATTTTCCGTTTTTAATACTTGTTTTTTCGCGCTAGGGGAACTATATTAGAGAAAACATTTCCTCAATCCCCAATTCTGAATTCAAAGCAACATAACATACACACAACACGAAAGGTCACGCACATGATCAACGTAAACCCCGGCGAAACCGTCAATGATCTATTCGTCAAAGAAGACGAAATGTACGTTCACAGCACCGGCGTCGCGAACACCACGATCGTCGACAAGGACGGCTGGGTGTACGTCTCCAAAGGCGGCATCCTCAACAACACCTTCATCAACAAGGACGGCGAGGTCGACCTGCTGTCCAGCGGCTCCGCCAACGCCACGCAGATCATGACCGACGGCGCTCTTTACGTGGGCGGGAAAGCCGTGGCGATCGGCACCATCGTGGAAGGCGGCTCCCTCGTGGTCGAAGAGAAAGGCATCGCCAGCGACACCACCGTCAACGGGCCCGGGCAGATGTACGTTTTCTCGGGCGGGAAGACCAAAGGCACGACGACCGTGAACGACGGCGGATTCCTCACCCTCGAATGGGAATCCATCCATTCCAGCGCCATCATCCACGGCGGAAAGCTGACCGTGCTGGGCGGCCCGGCGGACGGGGATATGGCCTTTCTCGAGGGCTTCAACGTCGATTCCGGCGGGTCGATGACCGTCAGCGGGAGCGCGCTCGTCTCCTCGGGCACGATCGCCGACGCCTGGGCAAAAGTCACCTCCGACGGTATACTTGAAAAAGTCACGCTGAACGCCGCGACCGTCGAGATCAAAAACGGCGCGCTGCTGTCCAATGCGGACATGAAAACCGGCACGGTCGTGAACATCGCATCCGGCGGCGTCATCCGGAAGCTCGCCGTCAGCAAGGGCGCGGTCCTGACCGGCGTCCTGCGCGACGTCTCCGAGCTGCATTTCGACGGCGGCACGCTCGACCTCAACATTTCGGGCATCGCCCCGGGCGGCGAGTTCCTCATCGGCGACACAGCATACTCCGCCTACATCTCGGCCAGCTCGTACGAATGCACGCTCACGGTCGACTCCTCCGCGCAGACGGCGGGCGTCTACGAACTCATTGAGGACGCGACCGGCTTCGACAAGACGATCACCGTGAAGGACACGCTCGGCGCGACGCTCGGCACGCTCATGCTCGGCGGCGATCCGCTGGTCTACGGTCCCCTGAGCTACAAGCTCTCCATCGACACGACCGGCCTCCTCAGCGTCACCGTCGACGCGGGCGGCGGCATCCCCGACACCACGCCGCCGGACAAGCCGATCCCGGAGGCCAGCTCGGAATTGCCCACGAACGGCTATGTGACCGTGACTGCCACGTTCAGCGACGATTCCGTTATCCGCGAATGCAGCAAGGACGGCGAAAACTGGGTCGAGTATCAATCAAGCGGTCTCACGTTCGTGGAAAACGGCAAGGCGTATTTCCGCGCGACAGACGGCGCCGGAAACGTGTCCGATATCGCCGTGTACGAAGTGACGAACATCGACAAGGTCGCGCCGACCATCACGAACATCACGCCGAGCACCACGGCTCCGGCGACGTCCGTGACCATCACGGCGAACTTCGCCGACAACGCTGGCCTTATTTCCAGACGGTACAAGATCGGCGATGGCGGATGGATGGACTATGTGGACGGAGTGACTGTGACGGAAAACACCACCGTTTCTTTCTATGCGCTTGATGCGGCGGGCAACGATGCCACCGCCAGCTATGATGTGACGAACATTGAGCCCACCGGCAGTAGCATCACAGGCGATATCACCGGCGAAACAAAGAACGTTCCGGCTGGCTGGACGGCTCTGAATGTCAATGTCAACACCGGTGGCAAACTCAATGTTCTCGACGGCGGTGTGGCGAGCAATACTAACGTCAATGCCGGTGGCCGTCTCTATGTCTCCTCCGGCGGCATCGCGAGAAACACCACTGTCAATGACGGCGGGCTCATCGAAGGCTCCGGCTGTGAGATCGACGGAATCGTCGTCAATTCCGGCGGCAGCCTCCTGCTCTACAGCGGAGCAAAACTCACCGGACAGATGACGTTCGCGTCTGGCGCGGAAGTCATTCCATTCGTCGGTTCGATCCTTGATTTTGACCTGACGCAAACAGAACCTGGTTCGCCCGCGCTCGTAAATGACCTTTCGATCCTGATGGGGACGCCGACCTACACGATTACGGTTGACAACTCGCAGGCCCTGGGTACATACAAACTGGCGGGCGGCGCGGCAGGTTTTGATAAGCCCATTACCGTGAGGAACATCTATGGTGAAATAGGCTGCACGCTCACGGTTGATGGCGGCGCAACAAAGCTCGGCGACGTTTACCTCACGCTCGCGCTGAGCGGCTCCGACCTCACCTTCACGATCAGCGAAGACAGCGGCGGCGGAATCATCCCGGACAACAAGCCGGACGATGGCAAGAACGATTACCTGTACAAGAAGAAAGCCGACCCTGAATGGAACAACGCGAACATCCACGTCACGAACGAGATCACCGGAAACGGTGAAGTTCTTCTTGATATGCCTGGAACCATCGACACGGAGGACGGCTGGCACAACCTCTTCGGTCACGACAAGGACAACATGGATACTGGCGACGTGGCGCAGGTCGAGGTGAATGACCCCGCGAAGCTGACGTTCACGATCGACTCGAACGCGGCAGGCACGTTCTTTGTGTACGAGGACGGCTTCGATAAGAAGGGCAACCGGAAGATGATCACGGTCAAGAAGGTCACCGTCAAGGCCGGCAAGCTCGCGACGCTGAAGGACGTCTGCCTGACGTCGACTGGAAAGTATTACGTCGCCATGACCGCAAAGAACGTCAAGAAAGTCGGGACCGAAGGTCTGTACAACGTGAACGTCATTGAAAGCAAGTTCTTCGTGGATGCCGACAGCGGCGACAATAACGAGGCGAAGGATAATTATCTGGTTTGGATTGGACGCGGCGCAGAGTCAAAGCCCATCATTCTGGATAGCAATTCGATGAAAGGCAGCACGGAGTTCAAAAACTTCGTTGGGTTCACCGACGGAAAGGACTACACCAAGCTGGACCTCGCGGACTCCGCATACCTGAAGTTCCACGTTACGGGCGAAGGAGACGGCAAGGCGAAGTTCACGATCTGGAAGCAGACCAAGGGAACCACCGGAAAACTCTCGAAGGTCACGAGCGTGTCGCTGCCTGTGAAGAAAGTGTACGACGCGACCACCAAGGCGCAGTTCCTCGATACGAGCAAGTACACATACTACGTCTCAATGGAATGCTCCGACGAGGCGAAGGGCAAAGGCGTGTATTATAACGTCCAGATTACGGATGATGCCGTGTTCTTCGACAGCAACGATGATGGCCGGAACAACGTCCTGTACGACAAGAAGGCCAAGTCGTTCTACGTCGAGGATGCCAACCACCACTTCGAATCCACGACCATCGGCACGGAAACCAAGGTGAAACTTGACACCGATCCGGTCGCGGATACCGACTGGGAGAACTTTGTCGGGTATCAGGATCCCGCTGACTACGCGAAGATCAAGCTGACGAGCGACGGAAAGCTGAACTTCCATCTCGAAGCCTCGGGCGACGCCACATTCACGGTCTATAAGAAAGGCCAGGACAAGAAGGGCAACGACACCCTGGAAACCATCCAGGCTGCCAAGATTGCGCTCGCCAAAGGCGCGAGCAAGACCGAAAAGGATATACAGATTTCCGATCTTGAAGCCGGGGAATACTACGTTTCCATGGCGGCGAAGAGCACGAAGGCCAACGACAAGGGCAGCGTGTTCTACAACGTCACGGCAACGTTGGATGCCGTAGTTACCTCCGCGCTGGAAATGCCGATGGCGGCAGCCTCGTATGCGGATTCCGTGCAGGACAAGCTCTTCGGCGAAACCGGCAGCGGCCTCCTCGCCAGCCTGTAAAAACAATACGTGCGCGAGCGTAACCCGCGCACTGCCGCAGTGGAGGCTCTGCCTCCCCGGAGCGCAAGCCCGGCACTGTATCATCACACACCGTGTGTGCTTGAGCGGAGCCAAGCACTGCCCGGCACACATCGTGTGTGCTTGAGCGGAGCCAAGCACTGTATCATCACACTCCGTGTGTGCCAGTTTTGCGCGTCTGCCGGTCTGTCCGCATGAACGGGGTTGCCGGAATTGAGGGAAAAGGTTCGAGAAGGAGTTTTCAAGTATGCCGGCCAGGATCCATTGTCTTGTCGATACCGTCGCCGCCCCCGGATACATGCCGGAATTCGGGCTGTCGCTGTTTATCGAATTCGATGAACACCGAATCCTGTTCGATACGGGCGCGGGCGAGGCTTTGGTCCCGAACGCGGCCAGAATGGGGATCGACCTCAATTCTGCTGCGGACATCATCCTGTCGCACGGGCATTACGACCACACGGGCGGGCTGGCGAAACTTGCCCCGCCGCCTCGAACTCCAGTCTATGCCGGGCGAGGTGTCGTGGAACCGTGCTGGAGCCTGCACGACGACGGCACGAAACACAGGCTCACGATGCCGCTCGGATCTCAAAATATCCTGAACAAATGCCGAGTTCGCGAAATCAATGCTTTCACCGGGATTCGCCCGGGCATATTCCTGACCGGTCCGATTCCGTGCGAATCGGGCGAGGACTGCGGCGGGCATTTCTTTTCCGACGAGGCGTGCACGAAGCCGAATCCCATCCCGGAGGAACAGGCGCTTCTGCTGGACTCCGGCATACTGATCACCGGCTGCTGCCATGCCGGGATCATCAATACGGTCGAAGCCTGCCGGAAAGCCCGTCCGGACATCGCCATCCGCGCCATCGTCGGCGGACTACACCTGCGGCATGCGGACGAAACCCGGCTTGAACGCACAGCGTCCTGCCTCGCCTCGCTTGGCCTCGAACGCCTCGTCCTGATGCACTGCACCGGAGAGAATGCGGCGGAATATCTCCGTTCCCGCCTTGCATGCGCGGTTGCCGCGCTTCCCGCCGGGCGCAGCATGGACCTGTAGGGAATCGCATCGAACCGGGCGATCCGCCTTGACTATTCCCCGAACATGTGGTATTATATTAAGGGTGCCTCTTTTTTTTAGAGATATCCTTGATTCGTTTCATCCATGAACATCCAAACTGTTCCAAGCAAAAGGAGAAACTATGAAAATAGCCGTGACCTGTGAAAACGGAACCGTATTCCAGCACTTCGGACACACGCCGGAATTTGCCGTGTACGACTGCGAGGATGATCAGATCGTTTCGTCTACCATTGTTTCGAGCGGAGATTCCGGGCATGGCGCGCTTGCGGGACTGCTGGATGGAGAGCATGTCGACGTGCTGATCTGCGGCGGCATCGGCGGCGGTGCTGTCAATGCGTTGTCTCAGTACGGGATCCGGGTCGTCGGTGGAGCCGAAGGCCCGGTCGAGGATGTCGTGCGCGCTTACCTGAAGGGGAAACTGGTTCCGCGTGATGGCTTCATGTGCGCGCATCACGACCACGGTGCGGGTCATTCCTGCGGCGATCACGGTTGCGTCAGCCATGAGAACGATCATTCCTGCGGAAACGGTTCCTGCTCTCACTGACATGCTGCCGATCAAATTCGACCATGCCGGGGAAATGATGCTCGGGAAAGGATAAAAAACATGAAACCATTGATCTATATCGTCGTAATCGTTGTTGCACTCGCTCTTCTCGGCGGCCTTTTGTTCTTCTCACAGTACATCGGACTGGTTTCCATGAATGAAGTCGCGAAACAGGATTGGGCGGACCTTGACGTTCAGCTCCGGAGCCGTGCGGATCTGGCGCCCGACCTGGTTTCGGCAGTGAAGAATCGTGCCCCGGACGAGGAAGAAGTTTTCAACGGCGTTGCCGATGCCCTCGGCAGGCTTGCCGCCGCCGCGACGCCCTCGGCAAGGGCTGAATCCGAGGAAGCCCTGACGATCGCGCTCGACCGGCTTCTCGCTGTTGCGGAAAACTGTCCCGAACTGAATGCCGACGAAGACTTCATCCGGCTTCAGATCGAGCTTGCCGACGCTGAAAAACGCATTGATGCCTCCCGCGGGAGATACAACGACAACGTCGAGATTTACAATATGTGCACCGACGGGTTCCTCGTCTCCAATGTCGCCAGACGAATCGGTTTTCTGCCCCGCGAGCGATTCGAGCCGCCGAAGGTCTCCGCGAAGGCGCACGGCGAGGCCGCGCCGGACGAGTCGGAGACGGAGAAGAACTGAGAAACGTGACGATGGAACCTGAACAGACACATCAGGGCGAGAGCCTTCCGGTCGCATGTCTTCTGACCTTCGCGGCCGGGCTGCTAGACATTTATTCCTACATGATCCGGGGGCACGTCTTCGCCAACGCCATCACGGGAAACCTGGTCCTGCTCGGGATGAATCTCGCCGCCGGGGAGTGGCTGAACTGCGGCAGATACCTGTTCGCCATTTCCGCGTATGGCGCGGGGATTCTGGTTGCGAACATCATCCATGAGAAGATGCCTCTTCCGTGGGGGCTTTCGTGGAAACAGTTCGTGCTTTTTCTGGAAATCCTCGTTCTGCTGCCCGTCGCGTTCATCCCTTCGGGCGACTGGAATCTTCTGGTCAACGGAATGATCTCGTTTATCTGCGCCATGCAGGTCCGGGCATTCCAGCATGTTCACGGCCTGCCGTTTGTCTCGACCACATGCACCGGGAACCTGCGGAAAGGGACCAACGCCCTGTTTTCCGGGCTGTTCCACCACGATCTCAATGAGATCAGGAAGGCCCATCATTACTACCTTGTGATCCTTTCCTTCGTACTCGGAGCTGTGACCGGGGCTTTTGCGTTCAGAGATGTTTTGCCGTACGCGGTGTTCATCATCCCGGCCGTTTTCCTTGTCGTGCTCTGGATCATTTCCGTAGAAAAAAAGCTCAAACGGACGTGAGGAGATACCGCGGATGCGTTTCGGCTTTTCTTATGTGGGGTTCGTTTACCTGGTCATGCTGCTGGTCCCCAATCTCATCTGGGCGAAAAACAGGCCCGGAGACTATGCCCGGTATGCAAAAAACGAGAATCGAATTCTTTTGTTTCTGGAAAGGATCGGCGAAATCCTTGTCAGCGCGATCGTGCTGGCGTGCCCGGATTTCAACCTCCGCGCATGGACGCCGTGGTGTTTGTGGCTGGCTGCCTCGTTCCTGCTGATGGTCCTGTACGAACTGTACTGGGTTCGCTATTTCGGAAGCGGGAAAACGATGCGCGATCAGTACCGCCGTTTCTGCGGTTTTCCCGTTGCCGGCGCGACTCTCCCGGTGACCGCTTTTTTTCTTCTCGGAATCTACGGGCTCAATGTATGGCTGATCCTCGCGGTCGCCGTCCTCGGGATCGGGTATATCGGGATCCATCTGAGGCATGAAAAAGAGGCATGCGGCAAGGGCTTAGAAAAGGACGCCGGGATCACTTGCCGGAAGTGAGGCGGGGAGGCAAGGCGTCGCGCAGATGCACATGGGAAAGCGCCATCAGGCGCACGTATATTCCGCCGAATCACATTCATTTATTCCGATTCCCGTTTGTAAATGCCAAACCGGGGATGTATATTTATATCCCAAACTCAAACGTATCCGAAGCTGTCCGGCAGTCCGTAAAAAAAACATGAAAATCGCGATTCTGGTTTGCTACAATCCCACTCTGGTCAATTTCCGGCTGGATCTGATGTCGGAAATGGTCCATCTGGGGCATCAGGTCGTTGCCATTGGAAACGAATCCGACAGCAAATGGAGTCAGATACTCCGGCCATACGGCATAGAGTATCGTTTTATCAGAATGCAGCGGAACGGACTGAATCCCTTCCGGGATTTCTTTTCCTTTGTTCAGCTGGTGAAACTCCTGAAACGGGAAAAACCGGATCGGGTGTTTACCTCGCAGGCGAAAATGGTTTTGTACGGAGGGCTTGCCGCGTATTGCACGGGGATTCAAAACGTTTATCCGCTCATAGCGGGACTGGGATCGGTTTTCCTTTCCGGCGGATGGAAGGGGCGGATTCTCAGGAAGATCCTGATAAGCGGCTATCGTCTTTCCCTGCTCAGGTCGCGATCTGTTTTTTTCCAGAATCAGGACGATGCGGGCTTTTTCGTCGACAACAGGATCGTTTCTCCCGATAAAATCGTCTTTCTGAACGGGTCGGGCGTCAATCTGGAGAGATTCGCCAGACAGCCGTTCCCCGGGACCTTTGGTTTTCTCTGTGTTTCCCGGCTCATACGGGACAAAGGCGTATTTGAGTATCTGGAGGCCTGCCGCGCGGTGAAGAAGATACATCCCGATATCCGATGCCTTCTCGTCGGACCGTTCGATTCAAACCCCACGGCCCTGAAGCCGTGCGAGCTGCAGCCTTACATCGACGATGGCGCCGTTGAATACTTCGGGGAACAATCGGATGTCCGCCCGTATTTGGCTCAGTGCAATGTGTTTGTCTTGCCTTCCTATCGCGAAGGCACCCCGAAATCAGTCCTGGAGGCCATGTCGTGCGGCAAAGCGATTATTACCACGGATGCGCCCGGATGCAGGGAAACGGTAATTGAGGGCAAAAACGGTTTCCTTGTTCCGGTGAAAGACGATAAAGCGCTTGCGGAAAAAATGCTGTTCCTGTTTCAGAACCGGGATGTCGTGGAGCGAATGGGGAATGCAAGCCGTCAAATCGCGGAACAGAGATTCGATGTCCGGCTCGTCAATCGGATCATCCTGGAAACGATGCGGATCACAGACGCAGCCGGCATTTAGGAAGAAAAGCCGGACAAATCGGAGAGACTGCTCAGGTCGAAGATGCGAAAGAGACGCATCGGAAGGGGCGGATCAGCATCGGCGTCTGCTCATCGTTGAGCTGGAGTTTTTCCGGGATTTTTCGCCTCTTCGACGGTTTCTGACAAAAAGTCATGGTGATTTCTCGCAGTTGATTTGTGGTAGCTGGTGGATTTTGAGTTTGAGGTATTCGATGTCACGGAAGCCGTATGCCTGACGGATGAGCCAGCGGATTTTGTTGTTGAAGCCTTCCATGCTCGCGTTGCTGACGTGTCCGAACGTCCAGTAGCTGACGATTCCGTCCAGTCTGTCGCGGATCGTTTTCGCCATGGTTTTCAGCTCGGGAACGAGTGTTTCCTCCGCAAGTTTGCACCATCGGTGGAACGCGATATTGGTCTGATAGGCGTCTTGAGCGACGCGGTAGATGGTTCTAAGAGTTTCTTTGAACATATAAGCATCTCCCAGCTCCTGAAATTTCCCCCTCAGATTGTGCAGGATGTTCTGATTGTTTTCAGGGATATCCTCTTCGTTTTTGAGGAAGATGAACCTCAAGCCTTTCAGCTGCTTCTGCTGGACAGAATCCAGTTTGTTCATCACCCTTCGCCGGACATGGTCGAGCTTGTCGTTCATGAGCTTGATGACGTGGAAATGATCGAACACGATCTGTGCGTGCGGAAAGTGTTCGGCGAACCAGGTGGAGTACGCATTTGCCATATCCATTGAAACTATTCGCAATTTACTTTCACTTAACTTGCTCAATGCGCCGTCCAATGCGGAAACTCCTTTGCCGTTTCCAACGTGAATAACCGCGCCGCTTTCCAGATCGCGGATGATCGTGAGGTAGGAATGTTGCGCCTGTCCGTGCCCGATGTGGATTTCGTCAATGCCGACCGCCCTGACTTTCGATGTGTCAATTGTTGCAAATCTCTGCTCAAGATGCCTCTTCTCAATGTCCTTTACAGTATGCCATCGCAAATGAAAGTAGTTCGCCAATGCCCGAATGCTGACCTGTTCCCGGAGCTCAAGAATCGTTCGTTCGAATGCGACCGTGAGGCGGGCTTTCGGATGCGAGAGGAACGGAATCTCCTCAACAGAACGTTCATGGCAATGGTGACAGTAGATTCGATGAACCGTGTAAATCAGGTGAACTTCGCAAATCCGTCCCACAGGCAAACCGCGAACATCCCGTTCGTAGAGGTCTTCCAGTGTAACCTTTCTTCTGCCGCACTTCGGACATCGCTGCTTCTTCCGGACGAGACGAATTACCGCTTTTTCCTCAAAGTATTGTATGTTTTCTTCTTGAAATTCACGGATTCCCTGATAGTAGAGTGTCAGACTAAACGCACGTCCCCCCTTTGTCAAGCTAAACGCACCCTCCCGCTTTTCGCCCCGTGCGTTTACTTTTTCAAATGGCACTTTTTGTCAGAAACCGTCGAAGAGGCAAAAATATGAAAACCGGCACTTGCAAATAAAACACATGGGATGTATATTAGCTTTTGGCGAAATCAGGGAACTCCTGCCAAAAAACCGGCCTGATCATCCGGCTGACGCGTCCGGACTTTCGCCTGCTGTTTCCGAGTTTGAAATGATGTTCCAAACGAATCGTCGCCTCACAAGGCTTTTACTTTCAACCCTCTTGTTATAGGAAAACCGAGTATGAAATTCTCCGCCTTCTGTTTCGTTCTCGCGGCTGCTTTTGCGGCTGTATCCGTTTCATCCTTTGCCGCCGATCCCGCGGCCGAGCTTGCCAATGCTCCTGTCCGTTTCCGTCCGAACATGACGCCGGCCGACCAGCCCATGCCGGACGGGTTCGTTCCGTCCGATACCAACGTGTTTTGTGCGCAGTATCCGGCCGTGAACGTCAAGACGAAAGAGGCGATTTTCAAGCTGAACGCACCCGGCGCCCGGTCCGTCACGCTGAACATGTGCGGAACGCGTTACAATCTCGAGCGCGGTGCGGACGGGCTGTGGCAGGTGAAGACGAAACCGCTCATTGTCGGGTTCCATTACTACAAGTTCAATGTGGACGGGAATGAAGTCTTCGATCCCGGTACGAAGGCATTTTTCGGCAGCAACGCGATGCAGTCGGGGATCGAGGTCCCGGAGGATCCGGAGGATGCGGCCTATTACCAGTTCGACAAGAATGTTCCTCACGGACAGATCCGCCGCTGCAAATACTGGTCCGAGATGAACGGAATGGAACGTGTTTGCAACGTCTATACCCCCGCGGAGTACGACAAAAACCCGGACAAACGATATCCTGTTCTCTATCTCATGCACGGCTGGGGCGAGGATGAAACCGGCTGGCCGAATCAGGGGCATGCCGATTACATCATGGACAACCTGATCGCGGCTGGAAAAGCGGTCCCGATGATCGTCGTGATGGACTGCGGCGATGTCAAGAAGGGACCGACGGTCCGGCCTGCCGATGTGGATGTCCTCCAGATTTTCGTCAAGGAACTCATTCCTTTCATTGATTCGACGTTCCGCACCAAGACCGACCGCCTCAACCGTGCCATGGCCGGTCTTTCCCGCGGTTCCGGACAGACCTGGCTGACCGTCCGTGCCAACCTCGATACATACGCGTGGCTCGGATGTTTCAGCGACAACTTCATCATTTACGATTCCGGGTATTCCGAGAACGGCAGATTCCAGGATTCCGAAAAGCCGGAATACAAAGAGAAGCTCAAACTGATTTTTGTCAGTCACGGGTCCGCGGAGAATCCGGCAATTCCCCGCACCATGGTCGAACTCATGAAAAGCCACGGACTCAATGCGGTCTTCTATGAACCCCAGGGGACGGCGCATGAATGGCTGACCTGGCGCAGAAGCCTCCGCGAGTTTGTGCCCTTGATCTTCAAGTAAGGGCACTGCCTTTTCATCAGCGGGATAATGATCCTGCAGTTGCAGGGACTTTTGAGACTTGGCAAGTTCGTCCGCCACCTCAAAAGTCCTCTTTTCTATCCTTTTCCCGGTGTCTGCAACTTCAGCTTCCGACGCGGCCGTTTCGAGGTTGAAGAATTCGACGTGTTCACGAATCGTCTTCTCCAACGCTTCGATACGCATTTGTTTGAATTCCACAAAGATTTATTCGCGGTCTGATATCTCCCCTGCGATAGTTTATGCTACTCGAAGATTGAACGCTTTTGCGGAAAACAGCAGTTTTGTTCAATATTTGACTTGAAAAGTTGAGAACATGTGGTATATTGGTTGTTGAACAATGTCGCCAAAAACAGCAAAAGTGTTCAACAGAGGAGCTCAGGTATGATTATCCCGCGTGACATCTATCTGGAAAAACTATCTCAGCGCAAACAGAACGGCATGATCAAAGTCGTGACGGGGATGAGGCGCGCTGGGAAGTCGTTTCTCCTGATGAAACTGTTTCATAAGCGGCTTGTGGCTGACGGCATCCCGGAGGACCACATTCTCGAAGTCTCGCTGGACGACCGCCGCAATCATGCACTGCGGGATCCCGACGCAATGCTCGACTGGATTCAAAAACAGATGAAGGACAGGCGGCTGTATTATCTGATCATCGACGAGGTGCAGTTCATGGATGATTTCGTCGGCGTCCTGAACAGCTGTCTGCACATCGACAACCTCGATGTGTATGTAACGGGCAGCAATTCCCGTTTCTTGTCCACCGACGTCGTAACCGAGTTCCGCGGACGCGGCGATGAGATCCATGTCTTCCCGTTGTCCTTCGCGGAATTTGCCCCGGCATGCGGTCTGCCGCCGGATCAGGCGCTGGAGGAATACATGCGGTACGGCGGTTTGCCGTATCTGGTCTCCTGCAAGACCGATGACCAGAAAGAAAACTACCTGAAACGCCTTGTCCTCGAAGTGTACCTGAAAGACCTCGTCGAGCGCAATCGGCTTCAGCATCCGGCGGAGATGGAGGAACTGCTTCAATTCTACGCGTCCTCGGTCGGTTCCCTTTCGAGTTTCCGCAAACTGTCCGCGACTTTCCAGTCCGTCAAAGGCGTGTCGCTCTCCGTCAATACCATCGGCGCGTACAGCAAGCACCTCGAAGACGCTTTCCTGATTAGCAAGGCTGTCCGCTACGACATCAAGGGACGCAGATACATCGACTCCCCATTGAAATACTACTTCGAAGACCTCGGCATCCGCAATGCCTGTCTGAACTTCCGTCAGCAGGAGACCAACCATCTGATGGAAAACCTTATCTACAACGAGCTTCGCATGTGGGGGTTCTCCGTTGATGTCGGAAGCATCACGGTGAACGGGAGCGGCAGAAACGGCGTCCCCTCCAGGCAGAATCTTGAAGTCGACTTCGTTGCGAATTCGGGGCATCGGCGCTATTACATCCAGTCGGCTTTCATGATCCCGGACGACGAAAAGCGCGAACAGGAGACCCGCCCGCTGAAAAAGATCAGCGATTCCTTCCGCAAGATCATTGTCGTGTACGGCAATCAGCGGCCGTACCACAACGACGACGGATTCCTGATCGTCAGCTTGCGGGATTTTCTGAAGGGGCCGGAAGTCCTGGACCTGTGAGCTGCAGTCGCAAGGTTTTCGTATTTTATTCCGCAATCATACACAAGTTTTATATCATGTTATAAGGTATAGGCTTACAAAGCAAGCTCGGAAGCCGCACTTTGCCCTGGCTGTCATGGTAAGATATGGCGTTTCGGGGAATCAAAAGCGGCTGGATATCTCCAGACATGGTAATGAAACAAGAGGCGGCGGCGCACGCGGTGCGTGTCCCGCAAACAGTTCGCCGGTTGACCGCAGGAAGATTCGGCCATGGGAAAACAATATGGCGCAAAAACAGCGGAAAGCGCGAAAAAAACGCGAAAGCGGCTTGAAAGAGCCGGAAAATGGTGTATATTATATTTTGCGTTTATCGAAAAATCATACAAACTATACTCAATATAGCTCGGAGGAACCCATCATGAGCAACGTTTGCGAAATCTGCGGAAAGCACAAAGTCCAGGGCGGACACATCATCCGCCGCGGTCTCGCCAAGAAAAAAGGCGGTATCGGTATGCACGTCGTGAAAAACA
>JAFXUM010000005.1 GCA_017524965.1 Lentisphaeria bacterium
GAAGGCCGTCGAAACCGCGAAATCCGCGTTCCCGAAGAAGCTGTCCGACCTCGAGGCGAAGATCCCCGGCCTCAAGCGCAACAGCCAGATGTCCGAACCCGACGAATGCTTCGACTGGTACGAAGACCCCGCCACGGGCCACGTCTACCTCGTCTACGTCTGGGGCAACGCCGAAACGATGGCGAAGTTCGAAGCCGACGCCGCGGCCGTCGCCGCCGAAAAGCTGCTTGCGGGCGACGAAGACGGCGCGAAGCTGGTCACCGACAATGCGAAGAGCGTCGTCGACGCGACCCGCGCCGCCAAGGGCTACGGCCTCGTCTACTCCGTCTCCTTCGCGAAGGGCAAAGACCTCCACGACGGACGCGAGATCCTCATCGTGAAGCCGGTCAACCGCAGCAAGGGCAAAGTGATCCTCGCGCGCTCCATGGCGGTCGAGAACATGAAGGACGGCCTCCTGGTCGCGTCCTCCCTCGAAACCGGCGACGTCGTGGGCGAGTTCCTGCCCACGCTTCTCTACAACGAATCCGTGCGCGAAGGCAGCCAGGCGAAGTCGCTCCCCGGCTTCGGCACCGCCATCAACAACCTCTGGCACAGCACCGGCATCTACGACATCTACCGCCAGACGACCGCCGACTTCTCCAAGACCTGGATCCTCGGCCTCGGCCGTCTCCTCATGATGTTCGTCGCCCTCATCCTGCTCTACCTCGCCATCGTCAAGGGCTTCGAACCCCTCCTGCTCCTCCCGATCGGCTTCGGCGCGCTCCTCGCGAACATCCCGCTCGCCGGCATCAGCGGCCCGGACGGACTCCAGGGCATGATCTACATGGTCGGCATCGAGTCCGGCGTGTTCCCGTGCCTCATCTTCATGGGCGTCGGCGCGATGACCGACTTCGGCCCGATGCTCGCGAATCCGCGCACGGCCCTCCTCGGCGCGGCCGCGCAGTTCGGCATCTTCGGCGCGCTCCTCGGCGCGCTCGCGCTGAACGTCGTCCCCGGCATCACGTTCAACATCAAGGACGCCGCGTCCATCGGCATCATCGGCGGCGCGGACGGCCCGACCTCCATCTTCGTGACCTCCCGCCTGTCTCCGTCGCTCCTCGGCGCGATCGCCGTCGCCGCGTACTCCTACATGGCGCTGGTCCCGATCATCCAGCCCCCGATCATGAAGCTCTGCACGACCGAGGCGGAACGCAAGATCCGCATGAAACAGCTCCGCGCCGTGCCGAAGATCGAGAAGATCTGCTTCCCGGTCCTCATCACGCTCCTCTGCGCGTTCCTGCTCCCGGACGCCGCCCCGCTGATCGGCATGCTCATGCTCGGCAACCTGATGCGCGAATGCGGCGTCGTCGACCGTCTGTCCGACACCGCCCAGAACGCACTCATCAACATCGTGACGATCTTCCTCGGCATCGCGGTCGGCTCCAAGCTCTCCGCCGAACAGTTCCTGAGCCTCCAGACGCTCGGCATCCTCGTCATGGGCTGCTGCGCGTTCTGCATCGCCACCGCCGCGGGCGTCATGTTCGCCAGGATCATGAACCTGTTTTCCAAAGACAAGATCAACCCGCTCATCGGCGCAGCCGGCGTGTCCGCCGTCCCGATGGCGGCGCGTGTCGCCAACAAGCTCGGCCTCGAATACGACAGCCAGAACTTCCTGCTCATGCACGCCATGGGCCCGAACGTCTCCGGCGTGATCGGATCCGCGGTCGCGGCGGGCGTCCTGCTCTCCCTCTGCGGCGGTCTCTGATCCCCCGCTTTCCAGGTTAAGAAAACGAATCCGGAACCGGCTTCCAAACCGGCTCCGGATTTTTCTATAGTCTTTTTTTGGGGGAGGGGGGCTTCCGCGAAGAAGAGGGGAAGGCAATATAAGGCTTATTATCAGGGGGGGGGATGAGTGCGTCGCCGCGGGTCAGCCGAGGCGGAACCCGAGCTTCCGGAGCGTGTCGCGGAGCGGGGAGGGCAGGGGCGCGCCATTTGCCGGACGCACGGTATAGACCGGGAACTCCCGGCGGACACGGTAGGAGCCGCGCTGCGCTTCGAAATCCTCCGGCGCGGCCCGGAGCGCGGCATCGTCGTCGGCGATGTCGTAGGATGCGAATACGGCGTCCGCGAGGGGATGCGGCGAGGCGGGGGCGAGCGTGATGACCGGATTGGCGGGCGCGGGGACTTTTGCCAGGATGTCCGCTTTCACCTGCTGAATGGACTCGAGCATGGGGCCCAGGGCGAGGTAAGAATAGTTGATCCGGAAACTATCTTTCACCACGGCCTCGACCGCCATCGCCGTGCCGTTCGCCTTGCCGTCGGCGGAATACCCCGCGATGTGGGGCGTGGCGAAATCGACGAGAGACAGGAGCTCGCGGTCGATGTCCGGCTCGTTGTGCCAGACGTCCAGCACGGCGCCCGAAATGAGCCCGGTCCTGATCGCCGCCTTCAGCGCGGATTCGTCCACCACGTCCCCGCGCGAGGCATTGAAGAAAAACGGTTTCCGTTTCAGCCCGCGGAAGAAAGCCTCGTCCGCCAGATGCTCCGTCCGGTCCGGACCGTATTCGGCGCCCCACAGCGGCACATGGAGCGTGATGAAATCCGCTTCGCGCTGAATCGTTTCGAGGTCGACGAAGCCCGTCAGTTTCTCCCGTCTCACCCGCGGCGGGTCGTTCAGGAGCACGTTCATGCCGAGCGCGGCGGCCGCGGCGGCGACCTTCGTGCCGACGTTTCCGCAGCCGACGATCCCGATCGTCTTCCCCCTCAAATCCACGCCGTGCCGGAGCGAGACGCGGAGCAGTGCCGAGGTCATGTGCTGCGCCACGGACGCGGCGTTGCACCCGGCGGCGTTCCTCCACACGACCCCGTGCAGGTTGCACCAGTCGGTGTCGATGTGGTCCGTGCCGATGGTGGCGGTGGCGAGAATCCTGACGCGGGAATGTTCGAGGAGCGCCGCGTCGCATTTCGTGCGCGTGCGGACGATGAGGGCGTCGGCGTCGCGCACGGTCTCCGGCGTGATTTCGCCGGGATCGAGGTAGCGCATGTCGGCGTACGGTTCGAAGACGCCCTCGAGATACGGGATTTTGGAGTCGGCGACGATGAGCATGGTCCCATTCTCCTCAGAGGAAATACGGCAGGAGCATGAAATACCGCCAGAGCGCGGCGGCTCCGACCGTGATGCCGATGCAGAGGAGCGCGCGCCGCCAGCTCTTGAAGACGAACGACAGGACCATCAGCGGGATGCCGAGCGCGACGCAGATCACGCTTAGCGTGAGGCCGCTCGCGATCAGGAAATACGCGGTCGCCTTGGCGGAATGCGCGGCGGACTCCACGTCGGAAAACCCGCGCGAGATCAGCCAGTGGCAGATGGCGGCGGCGATGCCGTCCAATGCGAGCAGAAAAAGCACGGGAGAGATCAGCAGCGAGATCAGAAATTTGAACATGGTCCGCGATCTTTCCCGTGTTTCGTTGGAAGCCGGAAGTGGAAAACCGGCTCAGTTTTCCTGCATGTAGTTCGGCGCGTCGCGCGTCATGATGATGTCGTGCGGATGCGCTTCCTTCAGGGCGGAGGGGCTGACGCGCGTGACTTTCGCGCGGGCGCGGAGCTCGGGGATGGTCTTGGTGCCGCAGTAGCCGAGGGAGTAGCGGAGGCCGCCGATGAACTGGCAGAGGACCTCGCTGAGGGAGCCGCGGTAGGGGACCATGCCTTCGACGCCCTGCGGGACGATCTGCTTCACGTCGTCGGTGTCCTTCTGGCCGTAGCGTTCGCGGCTGCCCTTGGATTTCTGCATGGCGACGAGGCTGCCCATGCCGCGGTAGAGCACGTAGCGGCGGCCGTTGCGGAACGTCTTTTCGCCGGGTCCTTCGAGCGTGCCGGCGAGCACGGAGCCCATCATGACGCAGGACGCGCCGACCGCGATCGCCTTCGGCACGTCGCCGGACTGCTTGATGCCGCCGTCCGCGATGATCGGGACTTCCTCGCCGATGGCCTTGTACGCCTCGTAGATGGCGGAGACCTGCGGCGTGCCGACGCCCGCGACGACGCGCGTGGTGCAGATGGAGCCGGGCCCGATGCCGACCTTCACCGCGTCGACGCCCGCGTCGAGCAGGGCCTTCGCGGCTTCGTATGTGGCGATGTTGCCCGCCACGACGTCGATGCCGGCGTATCTGTCCTTGATGTACTTCACGGTGTCGATCACGCCCTTGCTGTGGCCGTGCGCCGTGTCGATCACGAACGCGTCGACTCCGGCCTGCGCCAGCGCCTCGATGCGGTCCTCGTTGTACGGGCCGACCGCCGCCGCCACGCGCAGACGGTGCTCGGCGTCGCGGTTGTACGCCGGCTCCATGTTCTCGATGAGCGTGCGGACGTCGGTGAAGCTGAAGAGGCCGGTGAGCTTGCCGTCCTTGTCGATGGTCGGGAGCTTGCCGACCTTGTTCTTCATCATGATCTGGAACGCCTCCTCCAGCGAGGGCGCGCCGTCGGCGAAGATCACGGGCTTCGTCATGACGTCGCGGATCGGGATGTCGAAGCTGGAGAGGAATTTGATGTCGCGGGCGGTGATGATGCCGACGAGCTTGCCGGCGCCGTCCACGATGGGGAATCCGGAGAACGAGAAATCGTGCGCGTGCTTGTAGTTGAGCATTTCCTGCACGGTCTGGTCTTCGCGGAAGGTGACCGGGGTCTTGATGAAGCCGTTGAGGTAGAATTTGACCTTGCGGACTTCCTCGGCCTGCGTCTGCACGTCGAGGTTTTTGTGGATGACGCCGATACCGCCCTGCTTCGCCATCGCGATCGCCATTTCCGCCTCGGTCACGGTGTCCATGGCGGCGCTGACGAACGGGATATTGAGCTTGATGTTGCGGGAGAACTTCGTGGAGATGTCGGTATCCGACGGCAGGAAATCGGCATACTGGGTCAGGAGGGAGATGTCGTCGAAAGTAAGACTTTCGTACTTGAAGTTCGCCATGAAGGCGTCGATGTTTTGATTGCTCATAAGCTGCTCCGATCATTTGCGCCGGGCCGCGTCAGCACTTGGCAACGGCTTTGTTTTTCAATACCATTTGCCAGTATAATATACTGCTTTTTTTGATTTTTTCAACTTTAAAGCATTCTTTCCGCCTGATTTTCCCGAAAAAAAGGCATCCGTCCCCGAGATGAGGGCGGATGCATGAAAGAACAGGTTGAAAACGATGCTCAGAGACCGAAGGGCTTGAGCTGTTCGGCGAGGGTGTCTTCGTCATGGGAAAGCAGAGCCAGCTGCAGACCAAAAGCGTCGTCTTTGGACGCTTCGAGCTGTTCGATCTGCCAGGTCTCGATGTGCTCAGCGAAATCGCCGGGTTCGACCGGAGCCTCGGGGCCGATGGACTCGACCTCAAGCATGCCCGGTTCTGTGTAGAATTCGGCGTTGCAGCCGTAATCGGTGTACGGTGCGCCGGGGAAGTATGCGAAATGCTTGATGAAGAGTTCGGAGCCGAGCGCGTATGCCGCCCAGCCGGGCTTGACGAGAGCGCCGAATTTCTGTTTGGTCGGATACGCGTCGTCCTGTCTCATGCAGATGAAGCGCTTACCCCAGACAAAGCGCGGATCCGCCATATTCGTGAACTGCCACAGCACGATCGGACGGCCCGCCGCGAAGGACTGGCCCGCGCCCGGTCCGTGCGGCACGAAGGGTTCCTGCGGGACGATGACCGTGCCGCCGGGCGCCATGACGGAGAGCGCCCACGGGGCGAATTTGGCCGCCCACGGGCCGCGGTTGTAAATACGGTGCGTGACCTTCACGAGGCTGCCGGACGCCGGGAAGTCGATGACGATCTCCTTCTGGAGGCGGGACGTGGTCTCGGTCTCGCAGGTCAGTGTGAGGCGGGAGCCGTCCCACTCGTACTTGACCGGCTGGACGTCCGGGTAATAGGTGCGCGTCCAGACTTCGGGCGCGTGCCACAGGCGGTGTCCGCCGTAGCTCTGCCAGGTGTCCTGCGAGATGTTCGCCATCTGGTCGTCGAAGTTCTTGAAGAAGTTCGCGCCGTCCTTCCGTTTGAACGAGAGGACGCGGGGGCCGAGGCCGACGGAGACGACGAGCTCGATGGTGTCGTTTTCGAGGAGGAGGCAGTCTTTCCAGCCTTTGTATTCGATGGTTTGGAGACTCATGGTCGGAGATTCCTTTCGGGGATATATGTGTAGGTTGATTTGAGTTCAGGACTGAAGATGTTTCAGGGCTTTCTTCGCGATGTCGCGGCGGTACTGCATGTTCTCCCACGAGATCGGGGCGAGCGCCTCGTAGACGGCGTCGATCGCCGCCTGGATGGTCGGCGCGCTCTTCGACACGACCAGCACGCGGCCGCCCTTGTTCACGAACTTGCCGTCCTGCATGGCGGTCCCGGCGTGGAACACGACCGCGCCCTTCGCCTCGGCCTCCTCGATGCCGCTGATGACGTGCCCCTTCACGATGGGGCCGGCGGGGTATTCGCCGGAGGCGAGCACCACGCAGACGCACGGGTCGGGATTCCAGTCGAGCTTGACCTCGGCGAGACGTCCGGTCGCGGTCTTGTAGAGGGCGTCGGCGAGGCTGGAACGCAGGCGCGGAAGCACGGCCTCGGTCTCGGGGTCGCCGAAGCGCACGTTGAACTCGAGCACTTTCGGGCCGTCCTTCGTGACCATGATGCCCGCGTAGATGAGGCCGCGGTAGTCGAGGTCTTCCGCCTGAATTCCGGCGAGGAAGGGCTTCAGGACTTTTTCCTGAACCTCCGCCATGAGGGCGTCGGTCACGACCGGGGCGGGCGAATACGCGCCCATGCCGCCGGTGTTCGGCCCCATGTCGCCGTCGAGCTGGCGCTTGTGGTCCTGCGAACTGGCGAGCGCGGTGATCGTCTTTCCGTCGACGAGCGCGAAAATGGACGCTTCCTCGCCGACGAGGAGTTCCTCCAGCACGACGCGCGCTCCGGCGGCGCCGAACGCTCCGCTGAAACACGCGTCCACGGCGGCGAGCGCGTCGGCGCGGTCCTTCGAGACGATCACGCCCTTGCCCGCGGCGAGGCCGTCCGCCTTCACGACGAGCTCGCGCCCGGCGTCGTACTGCGCGTTCACATAGGCGCGGGCGTCGGCGGCGTTGTCGAACGTGGCGAACGCGGCGGTCGGGATGCCGTATTTGTCCATGAACTTCTTGGAGAAATCCTTGCTGCCTTCGAGCTGGGCTGCCGCCTTCGAGGGACCGAAGACCGGGATGCCCTTCGCGCGAATGAGGTCGGCCGCGCCGTCGCACAGGGGCGCTTCCGGGCCGACGACCACGAAGTCGATGCCGTTCGCGGCCGCCCAGTCGGCGATGGCGGCCCAGTCGGAGCCGGGGACGTCCGCCGGACATTCGGCGATCTGCGCGATGCCGGGGCTGCCGGGAATGCAGACCAGACGTTTCGTTTCCGGGCTGAGTTTCAGACTGCGGCAGATCGCGTGTTCGCGGCCGCCGCTTCCGAGCACGAGGATATTCATAATCGGGGGGTCTCCTTGAGTAATCAGGACGGCAAAACGCCGTCATGTTTGTATAAAAAGAAACTTGATAATCTACACGCGGAAACGGGAAAAGTCAAGAGCGCACGCGTGGGAAACATCCGAAAAGAGGGAAACTGGCAACCGGGGATTATTCGCGTGGAGGGAACCAAAGGACACCCGCCTCCCGGAATGAGGAGGCGGGGATTGACTTCAATTCTTTGCTTTACGCCTGTACAACACTGATGCGTTGACGAATGTGCTTTTCAGCCTCAATTTCATCGATCATGCAAACGGCATAGTCCGCATAAGAAATAACGGATTCGCCTCGGCTGTTCAAGGTCAGCTCCTCACCGCCTTGAATGTATTTGCCGGTACGTTCGCCATCCGCCCGGAAGTCTCCGGCAGGGGTGATGTACGTCCAAAGCACATCGTCACGTTTTCTGAGTTCGGCAAGAGCTTTTGCCATAGCGCCTGCAAGCGGCTTGTAGGAGTCGGGGAATTCTGGACTGTCACTCAGCGTCATCGTGTGTTCCTTGTTCAGATACAAGCTTCCAGCGCCGCCCACGACAAGCAGACGTGTCTGGGTTCCGGCAAGCAGATCGCAGAGGTGTTTCAGCGTTGACGAATGCTGGTCGAGCGTTTCCGGCGTCCATGCACCGAACGCATCGACTACGGCATCGAATCCGGACAAGTCTTCTTTCGTCAGGTCGAAGATGTCGCGTTTGACATACTTGTCTGCCGGTGTGGTGTTCGTGTCCCGACGTCCGAAACACGTTACATCCATCCCTCTGGATACTGCCTCCGCGGCGATTTTCCGGGCAGCGCGACCATCTGCGGCAACGATTGCGATTTTCATGTTAGTCTCCTTCGTTTTGTGGTGGTTTGTATTTCAGTAACCATGTTGGTTACAATTCGCGTTAAAAAATATTACTGTTCCCTGCGAAGGATATCGTCCGTAATTTCCGCAAGTGTTTGCTTTGCCAGTGAGGCTTCAAGCACTTGCTGTGCCGAGGAGACAGTTCCTTCCAATGCCTGCTGGATGTGTGCTCCGACGGGACATTTGGGGTTGGTCCTCTCGTGCATGTGGAACAGAGTAGCATCGGCGGCACCAACGGCATGATAGATGTCGAGCATCGTTATTTCATCTGCCGGACGAGCCAGAACAGCACCGCCATCAATTCCTCGTTCGACTTTGACAAGACCGGCTTGCGAAAGCATTTTCAGAAGACGACGAATGATCACCGGATTGGTGTTGACGCTTCCGGCGATAAACTTGGACGAACAGCGTTCCCCCTTCATGATGTGAAGCAGAGAAAGGATGTGTACTCCAACGGAGAATCTGGTCGATATCTGAAGCATGATGTTGTTGGGCTTGGATTAAATGATACCATATCGGTTTCATTTATAAATTTAGCACAGTTTTTCAATTTGTCAAGTGCTTTTTTGTTTTTTTTAAAACCGAAGCGTTCTGTACAGCCTTGTTGTATCAGATGTCGTTCACCTGGTATTCGCCAACCGGGGAATCTACGCTTTTGCCGCCTGGTCCTGAAGCGGAAGGAAGAGGGAGAAGGCGGCGCCGGGGGATTCAGGATCGGCGGGGTCGAGCTGGAGCCAGCCCTTGTGCGAGATCAGGATGCCGTACGCCATGGAGAGGCCCATGCCAGTGCCCTGTCCGACCGGCTTCGTGGTGAAGAACGGCTCGAAGATGCGTGCGCGGAGTTCGTCCGGGACGCCGGGGCCGGAATCCTTGATGCGGATCACGCAGTAGCGGGCGTCCGGGGAGACGTCGGCGTCCGGGGGCGGGAGCGGATCGACGCCGAGCGCGGCGGGCATGCCGAGGGAGATGGTGATGTGACGGTCGTGTTCGGGGATCTTGCGCACGGCGTCGCGTGCGTTCATGAGCAGGTTCAGGATGACCTGCTGGAGCTGGACAGATTCGCCGCGGACGATCAGCGGGGCGCCGGCGCCGTTTGATCCGTCCTTGTCCGGGAGGTCGAGCTTGAAGTCGATGCCCGCAGCGGACGGCAGGAACATGGCGGCGGATGTATTCAGGAAGGCGGCGAGGTCGATCTCCGAGGCGGTGAAGTTGCCGCGCCGGGCGAATCCGAGCAGGTCGCGCGTAAGCGTGGCGGCGCGTTCCGTAATGGTGTCGATGACCTCGATGTGACGGCGCGCGTTCTCCTCGCGGACGGGGTACATGTACTTGATGAGGTCGAGGTGGCCCTGGATCGCCTGAAGGAAATTGTTGAAGTCGTGCGCGATGCCGCCCGCGAGCTCGCCGATGGATTCGAGACGCTGCCGGTGGAAGGTCTGTTCGCGCCAGATCTCGCGTTCGCGTTCGAGACGCGTCCGCTCGGTCACGTCGCGTCCGTGGACCAGCACCATCGGGGTCTCGTCGATCGCGACGCGGTTGATGGCGAGCTCGAGGATGCGGTCCGTGCCGGGCAGGGTGGCGGTGTAGCGCGCCTCGGGTTCCGCCAGAAGCTCATCCCATTTCTCCCGGCCGATCCCGGCGAGACCGGGGAACGACTTGTCCTTGAGGTCGTCGGCGGATGTGTGAAACATGGTGGCGGCGGCGTCGTTGACCTCGGAAATGACGCCGTCCGGGTCGGTCAGGAAGATGCTGGCGACGGCGTTGCGGAACAGCACGCGGTAGCGTTCCTCGGTGTCGCGCAGCGTCTTTTCCAGCTCGACGCGCCTGCCGTAGTTGCCGAAGAACGCGATGACGATATCGAGCGCGCCGCGCCCTTCGCCGGGCAGTTCGTAGCGGATGCGCGAGATGTAGAACGTGATGATGACGCTGAGCCACAGCACCATGAGCGTCTTGAAGAGGTAGGACGCCTCCAGGTCGAGCCACCATTCCGGGCGTCCCCAGCGGTACACTGCGGAGAACACCAGGGCGTCGCTGAGCTGGACTGCGATGAGCGAGGCGGCGACGCAGAGGAAGAGGTTGATGCGGCGGTTGCGGAGCCCCTGATAGAAGATCGGGATCAGGAAGATGTCGACCGTGGAAGAGAGGACGTTTGCGGCCATCACGCGGAGACTGCTTCGCATCATGGCGGCGAAGGCCACAGGGAGCTGATCGGAGGCGGTGTCCTGCGGCGGGAGCATTTCGGCCTGGGTCACGGTGAGGTGCGCCAGATAGAGATAGAGCGCCAGCGAGATCATGAGGCCGATGATCACGCGCTGCGCCGAAAGCGTGCCGTCGGCGATGTAGATGACCGCGAGGATGCCGAGGAACGGCAGCATGAGCACGCCGGAGGAGAGCGGGATGTCGAAACCGGAGTACCCCGTGACGATCGTGATGCCGCCCGCGCCCGCGAACTGCGTGAACCCGAAGAGCAGGCCCATCGCGACGTAGGACGCCGGGGCGCCGAGCTGTTTTTTCAGGCCGTGCAGCAGCAGGAGCGTCACGAAAAGGAAGGTCATTTCGAGAACGGCCAGTGCGATGCTGAAAAACGTGGTGTCCATGTCTGCCTGCGGCGTGTCCGGTTATTTTTTTGTGGAAATCCGTTTTGCGGTTGCCGTTTGCTCAGGTTTCCGGTTCGCCGCCGGGCTCGTCGGGCGCAGCCTCCGGCCCGTCGAGGCGTTCGCGGAAGCACGTGGCACGATACTTGCCGCGTTCCGCGGGCGACAGGTTCATGTTCATGCGGCAGCAGAGGTGCGCGGGCTGACATTCGAGGAGGAGTTCCGCCCAGTCCTGCCGCGTGAAATTCCGGAAGACGCCGGAATCCGCGCCGAGTTTCATGATGGAGAGGGCGTCGAGCGCTTCCGAGGTCGGGATGAGGTAGGTGTTGCGGAGCAGTCCGTAGGCGCGGCCGCAGGCGTTGAGGAACAGCAGTTTCTGGCGGCTGATGAGCTCGGCGCGGGTGCGTTCCTCCTCGCGGGAGATGGCCGTGACGATCTCCGTCATGCGGAGTCCCAGGTCTTCCTCGCGTTCGCCGAGCGTGGTCCTGTTGGAGATGAGGAAAAGGTTTCCGGCGGCCTTCCCGTCGACGGGAAAATACGGCGCGGCGGAGAGCCCGGCGTCCTCCAGGCGTTCGAGGATGCGTTTGCGGCGGCCGGAGAGGCCGAGCGCGGGCAGGTGGATCAGGAACGTGATCCTGAGTCCGGTCCCGGCGAGGGACGGCGATCCGGTGAGGTATCCGAAGCGCGGATGGAACGCGAAGCGGAGATGGCGGGCGAGCGCGGATTCGAGTGCGGACATGCGGTCCCAGATCTCGCGGAACGCTGCTCCGGGCGCGGTCATGTGCAGCCAGATGTGGTCGTCGCCGTTCAGGAGGATCGAGGTCGAGCCGTCTTCGGCGCAGACGAAGACGCGGCAGGCGGCGATGTCGGTCTGGGACCGGTCCATCAGCTCGCGTTCCACGAGGAGTTCGCGGTCGGACGAGGTCAGGAGTTCGTGTTTGATCTGGAACATGCTCGGGAGCAGGCCGTGCACGTCCTCGTGGTGCATGGCGGCGAGCGTGAGTTCGGCGACCGATTCCAGGATGTTCGCGGAGGCCGTCGCGGGGAACTGGAATCCCTCGAGGTTGCGCGAGAGCGAAAGGAACGTGGAGAGGATCGGCCCCTGTCCGATGAAGACCGGGCCCTTCGCCGCGACGTGACGGATGCGCGGATGGAAGATCATGAGCTTTTCCTCCTTCCGCGGGCGCGCGTTTTCTTCGGCGGCGTCCCCGGCGCGGATTCGTCGGGGATGAACTCGGCGGATTTCAGCGCGGATTCGATCGCGGCGATCTTGTCGCGGAGTTCGGCGGCCAGTTCGAATTCCTCGCGGCGCACGGATTCGTCGAGGCCCTTGCGGAGGCGTTCGAGTTCGCGCCGGAGGCCGATGCGTTCGGAGACGGTCGGATCATGCCACTGTTCGAGCGTTTCCGGCGGCGTCTTTCCGCAATGCACGCTGCCGTGCTGGTTCAGCTCGATCTCCTCCAGCAGGCGCTGTCCGAACTGCTCGTAGCAGGCGGCGCAGCCGAGTTTTCCGCTTTTCCTGAATTCCTGCCAGCTCGTGCCGCAGACGCCGCACTGGATGTCTTCTTCCTCCTCTTCCGGCTTTTTCGCTTCGAAAAGCTCGGCGAGTTTCAGGTCAGCGCTGTTCGCGATCGCCTGCGTGAGGCGTTCGAGCATTTCGTGAAAATGCGAGTTCGCGGCGTTACCCTCGGCCAGATTGCGTTTTTTCGCGCATTCGGCGCAGATGTGGAGGGTGTTGGTCTCGCCGTTGATGATCTCCTGTATGTGAATCGTGGCCGGGTTGGCCTTGCATATCTGACAAAGCATCATTGTCCGCTCCTATGTTCCGTTCGTTCTTTCCCTCGCGGGGGGCAGCCGGGGACGGTTCCGCTGTTGATCCGTCCGGACAAATGAACAGAACCGTCCTAAAACAATGTATCACGCGGGAGGAGAGATTGCAAACCGCGGAACAAAAAAAGTCCGAAAATGGCTCCGGCGTCTTCTCCGCCCGGTCTCCGGCGCGGACAATCCGGCATCTTCCTCGCCGAAAAACGCAAAAAAGATTTGCATTTTCCGCGTGCGCATGATATAGTAGATTCGTGAACTGCAACGGCGGCCGCTTTGCTTTGCAAAGAGGAAAGTCCGGACTCCACAGGGCGGGAAGTCCTCCTTCAAGGAGGATGCCGCGGGGGCAACCCCGCGGGAAGGAAAGCGCAACAGAGAACAGACCGCCGGTCGTCTTCGGATGACCGGTAAGGGTGAAACGGCGGTGTAAGAGACCACCGGGCTCCGGAGCAATCCGGGCCGCACGGCAAGCCCCTTCCGGAGCAAGGCCAAATAGGGAACGATGCCGTTGCCCGCGGCGTTATCAGTTCCGGGTTCTGGCCGCTTAGACAGATGGTCGCCCCCGCGGCAACGCGGAGACAGAATCCGGCTTATGTTGCAGTTCGCATTTTTTGGATCGAAAACGCTATGAAAATCGTATCGCTCATAACAGATCTGGATCCGGCCGGGGCGGAACGCGTCCTGACCGATCTCGTGTGCAGCCTGATTGCCCGGGGGCACACGTGCGACGTGCTGTCCCTGATGGCGCCGCCGCACGACGACTGCCTGGTGGACGCGCTTCAGACGGCGGGCGCACGCGTGGCGTTTCTGAACGCGACCAAACTCGACTTCTTCGTGCTGCCGTTCCTGGTGCGCTACGCGCTTCAACGGCTGGAACCGGAGATCGTCCATTCCCACATGATGCACGCCAATCTGCTGGCGCGCTTCGCGCTTGCCGGAAGCGGGATCCCGCTTGTGAACACGATCCACATCGCCGACCGCCGCCGCACGCAGGGATTCTATTTCATGCTGGACCACATGTCGGTCCGCCACGCGTCCGCGCTGACCGCGGTATCGAAAGCTGCGGTGAGTTTCCATTCCACCGTCTGCCGGATCCCGCGCAAGCGGTTCCGCGTAGTGTACAATGGCTGCGATCCCGTGGAGCCCGCCACGCCGGAGGAATGCCGCGATTTCCGCAAGTGGTGCATGATGGAGGACTGCACGAAGGTGATCGGGTCCGTGGGGCGGCTCGACAGGCAGAAGGGGTACGATCTGCTGTTCGACCGCATGAAGGCGCTGTCCGACCGCGTGCCGGAGGGGGAACGCTGGGGCGTCGTCATCATCGGCGACGGCCCGGAGCGCGACGATCTGGAATGCCGCATGCGTGCGATGAATTTTCCGAACCTCGCCTTCGCGCTGCCGGGCTACCGCGCGGACGCCCGCAGCCTGATGGCCGCATTCGACGTCATGGTCGTGCCCTCCCGCTACGAAGGCTACGGGCTCACGCTCACCGAGGCCATGACGATCGGACTTCCCGTGGTCACCTCCACCGCCGATTCGCTCCCCGAACTCTGCGGCCAGTACAAGGGCGGGTTCGCGCAGTGCGTCGATTTCGCCGACGACCCGGACGGGATCCGGCTGGCGAAAGCGCTTTTCGAAGCGGCGAACGCGGGCCATTCCAAGCCCTTCGTGCTGCGTTCCGTCTCGCGCATGGTCGATGAATACGAACAAATCTACAACGAGCTGACAGGCAATTAAGACAGGAGAAACGCTCCCATGCTTCAGATCCTCGCCGCCACTACCAACAAACACAAGATCCGGGAATTTCAGGCCATGCTCGACGCTTCGGCCGATTCCGGACGCGTCTGCATCGTCTCCCCCGACACGATCAGGGGATTCCCGGAGATCATCGAAAACGGCACGTCCTTCGAGGAAAACGCCCGCATCAAGGCCGGCCAGGCGGCGCGCTACGCCGATATGGCGGCGTTCGCCGACGACTCCGGGCTGGAAGTGAAGGCGCTGGGCGGCGCGCCGGGCATCTATTCCGCGCGCTACGCCGGGGAGAACACGTCGTATTCCGAAAAGATGGCGAAGCTTCTGGAAGAGCTGAAGAACTTCGACGACCGCCGGGCGCGCTTCGTCTGCGTGATCGCGCTCGCCTACCGCGGCGACATCGTGGAGACGTTCCGCGGCGAAGTGACGGGCGTGATCGCGCCGGAACCGCGCGGCCTGGAGGGATTCGGCTACGACCCGATCTTCATCCCGGACGGCTACGACAGGACGTTCGGCGAGCTCGGCGAAGAGGTCAAGAGCAAGCTCAGCCATCGGGCGCGGGCGTTTGCTCTGGCCGCCGAATTCGTACACCGCGAACTTCAGACCATGGACGATTTCGAGTTCGTATGAAGAGACTTTTTTCAGCCGTTTCGTTTTTCTGCGCCGCGCTCCTGACGGCGGGGCTGTTCCTGCTCCCGGCGTCCGTTTCCGGCAAGGACGTCGAGCTGAAATTCGACGGGCGTCCGAAGATCGGCGAGCCGTACGTGATCGCCGTGAACAGCCGTCAGGTGCGGACCTACCGGATGAAGCTGGTCGGGATCAGCAATCCGCCGCGCCGCCGCGAGACGCACGAGATCCACGCGGTCGGCGAGCTGGTCTACCAGTCGCTCGACCCGCTCGTGATCCAGTTCAAGGTCGAGATCCTGAATCAGACCGTCGACGGCGTGAAGACCGATTACGCCCCGCTCGCGGGCATGACCGCCATCGTCCGTTCGTCCGGCGTGAACCTGCGGGACATCCCCCTCGGAACGGACGACGACGCTGCGGAATCCGTGCTGGGCGGCGGTTCCGGCGAGGCGTCCGGCACGAAGGGAAAGACGAAGGCGGAGATCCGCGCGATGCTGCCCGGTGCGCGGCGTCTGATCGCGTCCATGTTCTCCGCACCGCTGGACCGCCCGGAGGATTATCTCGGCAAGTCGCGCAAAGTGAAGCCGGGCGAAAAATGGACGGCGTCCGCGAAGCCGATGCTGGAGGCGATCAGGGCGAACGGTTTGGAGCTTTCCGAGGACAAGGTCACGGCGACCGCGACCTACAACAAAGCCTCGAAGGTCTACGAGGGGGACGTTACCGCGCAGAACGTCTTCTTCCTCGCCGAATCCGGCACGATCCCCGGTTACGATTTCAAGCTCGAAGTCTATTTCCAGTTCCCCGAGGACGGCGACGATCCTCCGCTCCGGGTCGAACGTTCCGCCACGGAGGTCGTGAACCGCGCGATCCCGGAGGGCGTGCCCGGTTTTTCCGGGTCCGTGATGGACTGCGTGACGACCGTCACGAGCGACGTCGTCATGATCCGGAAATCAAAAATGAAGGCGAAGAAAAAGAACTGGTTCCTCGACCTGTTCGACTGAAACGGGTCGGTCCGCCGCGACAGAAGGGGCGGATGAACGGGACCGGGAAAAAAGAGAAACCGGAAACCGGATACCGGGTCAGTCGCTCTGGCCGGTCTCCGCGCCGTGGCTGCGGCGTTTCATGGAGAGCAGGGCGAATCCGCCCGCGATGACTTCCCTCTGCACGATCACGTCGTGCGGGACCCGCAGGCACACGTTCGCGAAATTCCAGATCGCCTTCACGCCGCACTGGACAAGCTCGTCGGCGACCATCTGGGCGGTGGACGACGGCACGCAGATGATGCCGATGTCCGGCGGCGCGGGCGTCAGATACTCGCGCATTTTCCGCACGTCCAGCACCTCGTGCGCATGGATCAGCATCCCGTGCTTGCGGGAGTCCGCGTCGAACACATACGTGAACCGCAGGCCGTATTCCGCGAATTCCTCGTAGCCGAGCAGGGTGCTGCCGAGCGAGCCCGCGCCGACGAGGCACGCCGTGGTGCGTTCGTCCCAGCCGAGGAACCGCCGCAGGGAGGCGATCAGCTCCTCCGTCCTGAACCCGACGCCGGGCGTCCCCTGGATGCCGGTCAGCTCGAAATCTTTCCTGACGATGATCGGGTCCAGCCCCATGTAGTCCGCCAGTTTGGACGTCGACACGAACTCTTCGCCGGCCGCGTGCATGAGCATGAGCTTATGCAGGTAGGTCGGGATGCGCCGGATGGCGGGTGTGTTCAGGACTTTATGTTTTCCCATGACTGGCTCCGTTTGAGGTGAAAATGTTTGCTAATATATCACAAATTTGCCGGAAATCAAGCCGTCCCGGCGTTTTTTTGTGAAATAACGCTCCGCCTGCAGTGTTTTTCCTGCTTGCGGACAAAAAAAGAGGCGGCAGGGAAAATGAGGGGGAACCCTGCCGCCTCAAGGAGGGGGCGAATTGGAGGCGTGAGTGGGAGTTGAACCCACCAGAACCGGTTTTGCAAACCGTTGCCTTAGCCGCTCGACCATCACGCCATTGATGAATTGTGCTTTTACTATACCCCATGTTCCGGGAAAATGCAAGCACGAAACCGTTTTTTTTACTAAAAAACATTGTCCGGGCATTTGATCCGGACGCTGCAAAGGGGAAACGTTATCCTGTCCCGACTGAGGCGAAACGGGAAGAAAACGCGGGAATTGAACGAAAAATAGGTTAAATTCCAAAGAAATGTCTTGACAATGCGTGCGCGCAGTTATAAATTATGGGAAAAAATGCCAGTTTGCTTTTATTTGAGCTCAAACAACCGTTTTCACCCCTTACCAATATCTTAACCAAAGGTAGAACATGAACAGAAAAACCTTCCTTCTCGCAGGAGCCATCGCGGCTTTTGCTCTCTTCGCGGGCGTTGCGGCGCAGGCCGCCGATGCCAAAGAGTATCCGGGCACGGCCCTGACTCCGAACGGAAACCCGATCTTCACGGATGCGTGGACGTGCGACCCGGCTCCGCTGGTGGTCGGCGACCGCCTCTTCGTCTACACGGGCGAAGACATCTACAAGGACGGCGAGCAGAACGGCCTCCCCGGCAACTACAACATCGCCGCGTGGCGCTGCTACTCCACGACCGACATGGTCCACTGGACCAGCCACGGCGTCCTGCTGAAGCCGGAACAGTTCCCGAACGGCCGCGCGGGCGTCGCGTGGGC
>JAFXUM010000079.1 GCA_017524965.1 Lentisphaeria bacterium
AAAGAAGAATTGGAAAGCGTCCGCATACCGGACAGCGTCACGACGATCAGGGGCGGCGCGTTCTGCAAGTGCGAGAATCTGAAAACGGTCACGCTGCCGCGCGGCATCACGGAGATCGCCCCGAACACGTTCCGGGGTTGCGGCTCATTGACGCGCATCCGCATCCCGGAAGGCGTGAAGAGACTCCGGGAAAACGCGTTCCGGGAGTGTGCCGCCTTGCGAAATGTCGTCCTCCCGGAGAGCCTTCACGAGATCGACAACGGCGTGTTCCGCGAGTGCGCGTCCCTGTCCGCCGTCCGGATCACCGGCAACGTGTGGAAGACCGGAAAATACGTCTTCATGGGATGCACCGCGTTGCGCGAGGTGAGCCTCCCCGACGGCGTGGAAGCCATCGGGGAAGGGACGTTTTCCGGCTGCGTCAGCCTGGAGGAGATCCGGCTCCCCGCGGCGATGGGACGGCCGCTGACCGAGGAAAACAAGGAGGACTTCCGGAGACGCGCCGAAGCCGAAGCCGCCGCCATACCGCCGAGAACTGGAGTCATTTCAATTTCGCCTTATGCCATTCCCGAGCCTCTGCCCAACGCCCGTTGGGTCGAACAATCGCTCTTCCGGGACTGCACCGGCCTGAAAAAGGTCGTGATCCCGGACGGCGTGGAGAGGATCTGTTTCTCCGCGTTTTCCGGCTGCGTGAACCTCTCCGAGATCAATCTCCCGGACAGCGTGCGGACCATCGACTCCTGCGCGTTCCTGGGCTGCCGCAGTCTGCCGCCGCTCACGATCGGCGAGGAGATCATGAGCATCGGCAGCGGCGCGTTCTCCGGGACGAACTGCCGCCTCATGGTCCCGGACGATAACCGGCATTTCAGGCTCAGGGACGGCATCCTGTATTCGTCCGACGGCGAATCGCTGATCTCCTGCGTGTCCGTGCCGGAGGACGGCCGCGTGGTCGTTCCCCCGGACGTGAAGACGATCGACGGTAGTGCGTTCGCCCTGTGTACCGGCCTGAAGGAGATCCGCCTGCCGGAGGGGGCGCCGGACATCCTGCGGCCGTACTCCTACGGCGTGTTCCGGGGTTGTACCGGGCTGGAACACGTCGAGCTGCCGGACTCCATCACGGAGCTCGCTCCGAACATGTTTCAGGACTGCACGGCGCTGAAGAGCATCCGGCTGCCGTCCAGCCTGAAAACGATCGGCAATTCGCTCTTCCAGAACTGCACGCAGCTGGAGGAGATCGTCATCCCGGACGGCGTGACGAAGATTTGGAGGGAGGCGTTCGCGGGCTGCGCGAACCTGAAACGCGTGACCCTGCCGTCCGGACTGACCGGGATCGAATACAACGTGTTCGGGGGCTGCACGTCCCTGGAACAGGTGGACATCCCGGAGAGCGTGAAGACGATCGGGGAATGCGCGTTCTACGGCTGCCCGAACCTGAAACGCGTGACCATACCGTCCGGCGTGACGAAGATCGGAAACAAGGCGTTTGAAGGCACGTCTGTTCAAATGCCGAAGCCGGATGCGCCGAAAGCCGTCCCCGGCGCCGGGACCGATCTTGATACCGAGCTGCTCCGCCATCTGCTGGATCAACAGCTCTTCGGGAGCTACGGCACGGGCAGAACAGGGGCGGAACAGGCGGACGCGGCTCAAACAGGCACGGACGCGGCCGCTGAAACAGAAAAAGAGGATTGAGGTCCCCCTGAAAAAAGGCGTCGGCGCAGACGGGCTCAGTTTTTCTGGGGGAAGCCGGCGAAGAGGACGTTGATGGTGGCGGCCGCGGCGGTCGTCTGCGGCGTTTTCGGCAGACGCGACATGGTCTTCGCGAACATTGCCGGGAGCTTCTTTTCGCCCATCGCGTGGAGGGTCCGGGCGGCGGAGACGAGTTCCTCCGCGACGGCGTTCGCGGTGGCCTGGATCTCGGGGTCCTCCGGCCTCAGCTGGGCGGCCTTGTCGTAGTCTCCGCGCAGGGTTTCGAACGCGCAGAGGATGGTCTCGGCGGTCCGTCCGTCGTCGCCGTAAAGCTCGATGTAGGCGGCCTTCGCCTCCTCCTGCGAGATCTTCTCCAGGTCGACGTCGTCGCCGGAGAACACGGCGTAGACGCGGTCCAGGAAATTGATCCTGCGCATCATCTCCGTGCACCATTCCTCGAGGCGTGGCGAACGGAGCAGTTCGGTCGTGAGCATCTGGCGGGCGAGGGAGAACCGCTGCGTGATGACGAGCTGATGGAGGCGCTGGCGCAGGGTGTTGAGCTTCTGT
>JAFXUM010000080.1 GCA_017524965.1 Lentisphaeria bacterium
AAACGCCTGGAAGATCGCAAAGGATTACTACGCGGATTTCGGAGTCGACGCCGAAGCCGCGCTCAACGCGCTTCAGGAGATCCCGGTCTCGATCCACTGCTGGCAGGGCGACGACGTGGTCGGATTCGAGCACGACGCGGGCGGGGCGTCCGGTGGCATCCTCACGACCGGGAATTATCCGGGGCGCGCACGCAACGCCGCCGAGCTGAGGCAGGACCTCGATCAGGCGATGTCGATGATCCCCGGCACGAAGCGCGTGAACCTGCATGCGATCTACGCGGAGACGGACGGATTCGTGGACCGCGCCGAGCTCGCGCCGGAGCATTTCAAGTCGTGGATCGCCTGGGCGCTCGAACGCGGCATCGCGCTCGACTTCAACCCGACCTGCTTCTCGCATCCGAAGGCCGCCTCAGGGTTCACGCTGTCGAGCCGCGACGACGCTGTCCGGGCGTACTGGATTCGCCACGTGCAGGCGTGCCGCAGGATCGCGGCGGAGTTCGGACGCGCTCTCGGCAGGCGCTCCCTCATGAACATCTGGATCCCGGACGGGTTCAAGGACATCCCGGCGGACCGCATGACCGCGCGGCGTCTGCTGAAGGAATCGCTCGACGAGATCCTGTCCGTGCCGATGGACCCGGCGCTGATGCGCGACGCCGTGGAGAGCAAGCTCTTCGGCATCGGGCTCGAAAGCTGCACGGTCGGCTCGCACGAATTCTACCTCGGCTACGCGGTGAAGAACAACGTGATGCTCACGCTCGACTCCGGGCATTTCCACCCGACCGAGTCGATCGGCGACAAGATCAGCTCCGTGCTGCTCTACCTCGACGAGATCCTGCTCCACGTGAGCCGGCCCGTGCGCTGGGACAGCGACCACGTGGTAATCCTGGACGACGAGCTCCAGACGATCGCGAACGAGGTCGTGCGCTGCGGACGCGACCGCGTGAACATCGCGCTCGACTACTTCGACGCCACGATCAACCGCGTCGCCGCCTGGGCCGTCGGCACGCGCGCCATGCAGAAAGCCCTGTGCCGCGCCCTGCTCGAACCGCCCGCGCTGAGGCGTATGGAAGCCGCCGGAGACTTCACCGGACGCCTCATTTTGAGCGAGGAGATCAAGTCGATGCCGTGGGAGGCCGTCTACGCGTGGTTCTGCCTGAAGAACGGTGTCCCGGCGGAGGCGGCAGGCGTGCTGGACGCCGTGCGCGAATACGAACGGAACGTGACCTCGAAACGCGCGTAAACGAAGGAAAGGATGCGGACATGGAAGAAAACAGATCGTATCTGGCGTTTGACCTCGGCGCGAGCAGCGGACGCGCGATTCTCGGTTCCGTGCGCAGCGGACGTCTTGAGCTCGAGGAAATCCACCGGTTCAGAAACTATCCGTACGAGAAGGACGGGCATTATTTCTGGGATTTCCGCGCGCTCCTCGGCGAGCTCGAAACCGGGCTGAAGAAAGCCGCTGCCGCCGCGCCGGATCTGGCGAGTTTCTCCATCGACACCTGGGGCGTCGACTACGCGCTGTTCCGCGACGGCGCGCTCATCCACGATCCGTACTGCTACCGCGACGGACGCACGGAGTCCGCCATGGAGGCGTTCCACCAAAAGATAAGCAATGCGGATTTCTACGCGCACAACGGCATCCAGCCGCTCGTTTTCAACACGATCTACCAGCTTTGCGCCGAGTTGCGCGACCACCCGGACGCGCTGGACGGCTCGACCATGCTTTTCATGCCGGACGCGCTTCACTACATGCTCACGGGGACCGCGACGAGCGAGGTCACCATCGCAAGCACGGGCGCTGTGCTGAAAGGCGACGCGCCGGAATGGGCGACGGACGATCTGTCCGAGCTCGCGGGGCTTCCTTCCAGTCTTTTCACGAAGCTCGTGCCGCCCGCCTCGCCCGCCGGCATGCTGAAAGCGGAGACGGCGGCGCGCCTCGGCACCCCGCGCATCCCCGCCGTCAAATGCGCCTCGCACGACACCGCGAGCGCCGTGCTCGCCATGCCGTGCATCGACCCGGAGAAGGCGCTGTACGTGAGCCTCGGCACATGGGCGCTGCTCGGGGCCGAACTCCACTCGGCGGTCCGCACACCCGAAGCGCTGGACAGCCGCTTCACGAACGAACGCGGCATGGAGGGCACGTTCCGGTTCCTCTGCAACATCATGGGCACGTGGCTCCTGCAGGAAACCCGCCGCACGTGGACCGAACAGGGCCGCGACATCTCGTTCGCCGACATGGAGGCGATGGCGGCCCCGCTCGACGGACAGGCGTTCCGCATCGACCCGGACGATCCGGTGTTCTTCCCGCCGGGGGACATGCCCGCGCGCGTGCGGCGTTACTGCGCGGAACACGGCCAGGGCGAGATCCCGAGCGACGCCGCGCTGGTCCGCTGCATCTACGATTCGCTCGCGGACTGCTTCGAAAAGCGCATCGGGCACCTGGAAGCGATCACGGGAAAAACGTTCGACACGCTCAACATCCTGGGCGGCGGCACGCGCGACAGGTTCTTCATGCGGCTGGTCGCGAAGACGACCGGACGCCGCGTGCTTGCCGGGCCGACCGAAGCGACCGCCATCGGAAACATCCTCGGGCAAATGATCGCGGGCGGCGCACTGAAAAACGTTGCGGAAGCCCGCGCGCTCGTCGCAAAGTCGTTCCCGCTCGCAGTCTACGGATAAATCGCTTTCCCCCGGCTTGACATTCCGGCGCAGAGCTTTATATTATTAGAAACACCGTACCGTTTGCGTTTCCCGCCGCGGAAACGTCCACCCCGCCCCGGAACCGACACCCGACATGTTTTTCTCACGCAGATTCTTCCCGTTCTTTCTGACGTTCTTCTTCGGCGCGTTCAACGACAATCTGTTCCGCAACGCGCTGGTCATCATGATCTCGTACCAGTCCGGCTACTCGTCCGGCACGGCGAACGCGCTGTCCTTCACGGCCATGGCGCTCCTCATGCTCCCGTATTTCCCGTTCTCCGCCACGGCCGGACAGCTCGCCGACAAGTTCCCGCGCCACAAGCTCTTCCGCGCCTGCAAGATCATGGAATTCGTGCTCATGGTCCCGGTCTTCTTCATCTTCATCCGGGGCGCCATCTGGCCGCTGCTCGTGCTGCTGTTCTTTATGGGCACGCAGTCCGCGCTGTTCAGCCCGCTCAAATACGCCTACATCCCGCAGATGCTGGAGGAACGCGAGCTCCTGCGCGGCAACGCCTACGTGAACGCGGGGACGTACGTGGCGGTGATCTTCGGCGCGGTGCTCGGCAACTACCTGATCACCGTGCCGCACGGCGGGCTCGTGACGGGCGCGGTCATCCTGCTCATGGCAGCCCTCGGCCTCTGCGGCGCGTTCCTCATCCCGGAGATGAAGCCGGAATCCCCCGAACTGCGCATCGACCCGAACCTGATCCGCGCCTCGTGGGACGTCCTGCGGGCGGTGTTCCGCGACCGCATCCTGACGCACTGCGTGATCGGGCTTTCGACGTTCTGGATGACGGCGGCGCTGTACGTATCGCTGCTGGCCGGGTTCTGCAAGGACGTGCTGAACGCCACGTCACACCTCGTCCCGGTCCTCTATCTGCTCTTCTCGGCGGGCGTGGCGATCGGGTCCGTGCTGTGCCAGACGACGGGACGCCGCCGCCCCGTGATGCCGCTCGTGTCGCCCGCGCTGGTCCTCATGGCGTTCTTCACGATCGACCTCTTTTTCGCGGCGCGGTCGTGGTCGCACACGCCGGGTACGCCGGACACGCTTTTCACCGTCGTCGAACTGTTCCGGTTCCCCGCCTCGTGGCGGATCGCCGCCGACCTCGTCCTGCTCGCAGCATGCGGCGGGTTCTACTCCGTGCCGCTGAACGCCCTGCTCCAGCACAAGGCCGATCCTCGGGAGGTCGCGCGCGCCGTGGCCGCGAACAATATCGTGAACTCGTTCGCGATCGCGCTCGGCACGGTCGTTTCGGCGCAGCTCATGTCGCACGGCCTGCTCTCCAACGTCGGCGTGCTCGCGCTCGTCGCCGGAGTCAATTTCCTGACCGCGCTCTATCTGCTCCCGATCCGCACGGAACGCCTCCCGCGGAAATAAGCATCCCCCCGCCCCGAAGATTTTTCCGGGCGGCATGAGGAAAAAGGCGGAAAGCTTACTTTTTGCCGGAAGATTTCTTCTTCGCGGGCTTCTTCTCCGACGAAACGGCGGAAGACTTCTTCGCGGGCTTCTTCTCCGACGAAACGGCGGAAGATTTCTTCGCGGGCTTCTTTTCAGCCGTCGCGGGCGCTTTCTTCTTCGCGGGCTTTTCCGGGGCGAAGTTTAGGGCGTCGAGCTGGTCCCAGGGCGACGGCGCCGCGGGGTCCGGTCCGGGTTCCGCCGGGGTCCGGTCGCAATCGCACGACGCGTGATTGAGATTCGTGCCGCACACGGGGCAGATGCCCTTGCAGTCCGGCGAACAGTAGAAGCAGGACGGAACGGCGAGGAGAAGCTCTTCGCGGACGTCTTCCGTGAGGTCGACCTCCAGGTCGCGCACCTTCTCGAAGTGGAAACAGAGGTCTTTCACCGAGACCGGGACGCGAATATCGTCGAGGCAGCGCGCGCAGACCGTGGCGAGCGGAACGGACGCGCTTCCGGTCACGATGAGGTCGGCTCCGGCCATGATCGCCGAAAGATGGTACGTGATGTCGCCAGCCGGAGCGAGCGGCGGATCGGCGTCGGCGGGAAGCTCCAGGACTTCGGCGGGTTCCGTGCCGTCGAGCAGGTACGGGGTATCGGGGAGGATATGCGAGGTGTTGATCTTGATCATGATTTTGCAAGCTCCATTTTTCTGCGGATGGCGGCGACGACTTCTGGCGGAACGAACGCGGAAACGGATCCGCCGCAGGATGCGATCTCGCGGATGAGGCGCGAACTGAGGAACGAGTATTCCGGGCTGGGCATCATGAAGAGGGTCTCGCAGGCCGGATTCAGCTCGCGGTTCATGAGCGCCATCTGGAATTCGTACTCGAAATCGGACACGGCGCGCAGGCCGCGGATGACCGCCGAGACCTCGAACGAGCTCACGGCATCGGCGAGAAGTCCGGTGAACGTGACGACGCGGACGTTCGGGATGGACGCCGTGACCGTGCGGATGAGTTCGATGCGCTCGTCCGTCGTGAAGAGCGGGGATTTCTCCGAGTTGCGCGCGACGGCCACCAGCACCTCGTCCGCAATGCGCGACGCGCGCCGGATGACGTCCAGATGACCGTTTGTGACAGGGTCGAAACTGCCGGGATACATGAGCCGTTTCATGATTCAGCCGCCTCCTGGTTCATTGGTTTGCAGCACACGCCGGCGATCCGGTCCGCGGGAAACACCGCGAGTTCCGGCCCCGCCGGGTCGTAATATGCGATCTCCGAGGCACTCGCGTACGCCGGAAGGACCTCGAGGATCCTGCCGTCCGCGGTCTTCGTGACCCGGTCGTGGAAATGCCCCGCGAAAACGACGGAGCCGGACGGGCACGAGGCGAGAAAACGCAGCGCCTGCGGCTCCGGGAAATAACGTTTGTGCGCCTGGTTCGTCGTGCGGAGACGTTCGCGGACATAATGCGCGAACGACGGCCCGAACGTCGGTCCGGCCAGCTTCAGGAGCCGGCGCGTCAGCCGGTTCCGCAGGATGAACCGCAGAAAGGCGTACGCGCGGTCCTCCTTGTTGATGCGATCGCCGTGAAGCCACAGCAGATCGCCTTCCCGGTACGCGTCCTCGCCGGCATACGTGAACGCGTCCGCGTAGGTCTTCGCGACGAAAAACTCGTGGTTGCCTTCCAGAAAGATGATCTTCCGCTTCATCTTCTCCCCGCGGCACCAGTCCAGAAACCGCCGATGTTCGGCGTTTTCGTAGCCGCGCAGCGCGATCCACAGGTCGAACACGTCCCCGAGGAAAATGACCCCGACGTCTCCGGGCAGCCGTGCGGCGGCGTCAAGCATGCGGAAGAAACCGTCTTCCGGCTCGATGCAGGTCAAATGCGCATCGGCGATCATCAGCCAGCGTTGGGACATAAATACGGGACAACCTTTCCATCGTTTCTTGTTCGGTCCGGGGCGGTCCGGGGCGACCGGGAACAACATACTATACCACGAAAACGCGAAAAAGAAAGCGAAAGAGTTTGACTTTTGAAAAAAATATGCCATATTAATACATCCCGGAACCCCGGAACGGCGGCGGCCCCACGGGAAACGGATGTTTCCAGGCTCGTCTGCCGCTCAACCGGATTTCAAGACAGGCGGCGGACGCGATGTCCGCACCACGGGGAATGTGTGCCGACGCCCGGCACGGAACCGTGTTTTTCAAACGCATTCCGCCGGACACGGCTCCGCAAAAATGACTGGCCGGCTTAGCTCAGCGGTAGAGCTACGGTTTTGTAAACCGTCGGTCCTCGGTTCGAATCCGAGAGCCGGCTCCAATCTCATGCCAGAATCCCAGGCGGAATGCGCGTTTTTTTTCTGTTTTTTTCGGGGAAAATGAACTTGCAGAAATCGAAATCCGGGGTATATTATTAGAGTAAAACAGACTTGAACCGGCACAGCACCGCCGTACCGGAAAAACATCGCAACATCGCACACAGGACACCCGCGCCCGGCGGTTCCGGTCCGGAACAGAGCAGATCATGGAAGCGGGTCCGGGAAACCGGCCGCGGCGGAGAACGGACAATACAGCATGACACAGGACAATGACACCGACATCGAACAAGACAATCTTGTGAAACAGGCGGAACTGAACGAAGGCCGCTCGAAATACAACGACGACAGCATCCAGACCCTCGACGCGCTCGCCCACATCCGGCAGCGTCCCGGCATGTACATCGGCCGCATGGGCGACGGTTCGCACCCCGACGACGGCATCTACGTGATGTTCAAGGAAGTCGTGGACAACGCCGTCGACGAATACATCATGGGCTACGGGAAGCGGATCGACATCTCCTCCGACCACGGATCCTTCACCGTGCGCGACTACGGACGCGGCATCCCGCTCGGCAAGCTCGTGGACTGCGTCTCGAAGATCAACACTGGCGGCAAGTTCAACAAGGACGGATACGTGTTCTCCGTCGGCATGAACGGCGTCGGCACGAAGGCCGTGAACGCGCTTTCTTCCGAATTCGAGGTCACGTCCTGGCGCGACGGCAAATGCCGCACCGCGGTCTTCCACGAAGGCGTCCTCGACCATGAAGAATACGTCGATCCGGGCGACGAGCGGTCCGGCACACGCATCCGGTTCACGCCCGATCCGAAACTCTTCCCGAACTACGAGATCCGCCCGTCCGAGGTGGAAAACCGCCTCCGGATGTACGCCTACCTGAACAGCGGGCTTTCGCTCTACCTCAACGGACAGAGATACATTTCGCGGAACGGCCTGCTGGACCTCGTGCGTTCCAAGCTCGACGAGGACGCGTCCCTCTACCAGCCCATCCACTACAAGGATCCCACGCTCGAATTCGCGTTCTGCCACACGGCCGACACGGGCGAACGCTATTATTCCTTCGTGAACGGGCAGTACACGAGCGACGGCGGCACGCATCTTTCGGCGTTCAAGGGCGGCATCACGCGCGCCATCAACGAGCATTTCAACAAGAACTTCGACCCGAAGGACATCCGCGACGGCATCCTCGGCACGATCGCCGTGAAGATCCAGGAGCCGCTGTTCGAGTCCCAGACCAAGAACAAGCTCGGCAACACCGACGTGCGCGGCTGGATCGAGGGAACCGTGAAACAGGCGGTCGTCGACAGTCTGCTGAAGCACCCGGACGAAGCAAACCTCCTGCTCGAAAAGATCCAGAAAAACGAACAGGTCCGCCGCGAAATCCAGAAGGTCCAGAAGAAAGGCGCCGCCATCTCAAAACGCATTTCCCTGCGCAACAACAAGCTTAAGGACTGCCGGCACCATTTCGGCGACCGCTCGAAATTCGCCGAGGAGACCATGATCTTCCTCACCGAGGGCGATTCCGCAGGATCCTCGCTCGTGACCAGCCGCGACCCGAACTACCAGGCGGTCTTCGCCCTCCGCGGCAAGCCGTTCAACTGTTTCGGCAAGAAACTCGATGCGATCTACTCCAACGAAGAGCTGTTCTACATCATGCGCACGCTCGGGATCGAGGAGGACGTCGAGAACCTGAACTACGCCAAGGTCGTGATCGCGACCGACGCCGACGTCGACGGCCTGCACATCCGCAACCTCCTGCTCACGTTCTTCCTCCAATACTTTGAGTCGCTCGTGATCTCCGGCCACCTCTACATCTTCGAAACGCCGCTCTTCCGCGTCCGCAACAAGGAGACGACGTTCTACTGCTACTCCGAACAGGAGCGCGACGAACGCGCCGCCGAGCTCGGCAAGTCCGCCGAGATCACCCGCTTCAAAGGGCTCGGCGAGATTTCGCCGAAGGAGTTCAAACAGTTCATCGGGCCGGACATCCGCCTCGAAAAAGTCTCCCTCGAAAACACCAAGGGCATCCACGAAATGCTGCGGTTCTACATGGGCAGCAACGACGAGACCCGCTGGGAACACATCCAAAACAATCTGGTCTGACCCATCATGCCGAAAAAGACTATCACGCCTCCCTCCGGACCCGACCGCGACGCCTCCTCCAATCCGCCGTCCGACACGCCCGAAACCGAATACTACGATCCCGACATGCACTATCCGCCGGAAGACGACGAGCCGGGCGACGACGAATCCGCGTCCGACGCCGTCGAAACCGTCCCGAACCAGCGCCTGCGGGAGATGATGGACCGCAACTTCATCGAATACGCGTCCTACGTCATCAAGGACCGCGCGATCCCGGACGTCGACGACGGCCTGAAACCCGTTCAGCGCCGCATCCTCTGGACGCTTCACGAGATGGACAACGGCACGTTCCACAAGGTCGCGAACGTGGTCGGCGCCACCATGAAATACCATCCGCACGGCGACGCCTCCATCGGCGACGCCCTCGTGAACCTCGCGAACAAGGAATGCTTCATCGACAAGCAGGGATCGTTCGGCGACATCATCCTCGGCACGGCCGCCGCCGCCCCGCGATACATCGAATGCCGTCTCTCCAAGCTCGGCCGCGACGTCCTCTTCAACAACGACATCACGTCGTTCGTGGATTCCTACGACAGCCGCAACAAGGAGCCGGTCTGCCTTCCCTCGAAGATACCGACGCTCCTCCTCATGGGCACCAACGGCCTCGCCGTCGGCACGCGCACCATGATCTTCCCTCACAATTTCAACGAGCTCCTGCGGGCGCAGATTTCCATTCTGAAGGGCGAGCCGTTCCAGATCTATCCCGACTTCCCGCAGGGCGGCATCATGGACGTCTCCGAGTACCAGGACGGCATGGGCAAGATCGTGCTGCGCGCCCGCATCGCCGCCGAGAAACACGACATCGTCATCAGCGAAATCCACGCGGGCACCGACACGTCCAAGCTGATGGACTCCATCGAAAGCGCCGTCAACAAGTCCCGCATCAAGATATCCTCGTTCCACGACTACACCGCGGACGACAAGGTCAACATCGAGCTCTCGCTCCAGCGCGGCTACAGCCCGGAGAAGGCGATCAACGCCCTCTACACCTACACCGACTGCCAGATGAGCCTGTCCTGCATCTACATGGTCATCCGCGACAACCGCCCCGTCCGCATGAGCGCCAGCGACATCCTCCGCCGCAACACCGAAAAGCTCGTGCAGTACCTGACCTGGGAGCTCCAGCTCGTCGCCGCCAAGTGCCTCGACAGGATCCTGGCGCGCACCCTCGCGCAGATTTTCATCGAGGAGAAGATATACAAGAAGATCGAGACATGCAAGACGAAGGAAGCCATGTTCCAGGCGGTCCGCGCCGGACTCGAACAGTTCAGGGACGAATGGCTTCCGGTCGTGCAGGAGCTCCACAATGCCATCGAAAAAGGTCCGCACATCGCGGAGCCCGCGCCCGCAGAGGCCGCGCGCCTCGCGCAGCTCGCGCAGGGCGTGATCCCGGATTCCGAGATCGAACGCCTCGTCGAAATACCGATCCGCAGGATCGCGGCGTTCGAGGTCAACAAGAACCGCGACGAGATCGCCGCGCTGCAGAAGGACCTCCGCGAGGCGGAAAAGAACCTGAAGCACATCAAGCAGTACACGATCAAGTATATCGAGGGCCTGCTCGCGAAATACGGCGACATGTTCCCGCGCCGCACCGAAATCCGCCTCGAACCCTTCGCCAAGATCGACAAGAGCGTCGCCGCGCTTTCCAACATCCGCGTCGGCTGGGACAAGAAGAACTGCTATATCGGCACCTCCGTGAAGAGCGACGACATCGTGCTGTGCAATGAGTTCGACCATCTGCTCTGCGTGGAGCGGTCCGGCGACTTCAAGGTCATCGACATCCCCGACAAGATCTTCATCGACCGCCTGTTCGAGTTCCGCCGCTACGACAAGACCACCGTGTTCGGCGTCGTTTACTCCGAGAAGAAAACCGGGCGCGCCTACTTCAAGCGCACCCGCGTCGCGTCCTTCATCAAGGACCGCGAATACCGCATCATCCCCGAAGGCTGCCGCCTGGAGCTCATCACGCCGCGCCCGAACGCCATCTACGAGATCAAGGTCGACACTCCGATCCGCGCCAAGCAGATCCAGCAGATTTCGCTGATGGACGCGCCGGAACGCTCCCCGAAGGCGGGCGGCGTCCTGATCTCCCCGCGCAAGCTCCTGAAGATCACGTTCGTGCGCCTGCTGGACGAGACCGACGCCGCGCCGGAACCCGAACTCGTCGAGGTCCCGCCCGAGGACAACAACGGCGGAAACGGCGGTGGCGGAAACGGCACTCCTGAAGGCGGCGGCAATGGCGGAGCACCCGCAGGACCGGCAATTGAGGGAACGGCATCCGTGCCGGAACCCGCGCCGGAAACGCCCGTCGAACCGGAACCCGCGCCCGAACCGGAAGCGAAACCCGCTGTCCGTCGCGGCCGTGCGAAAAAGGAAACCGCGCCGGATTCTGCGCCTCAAGTCGAGTCGAAGAAAGCCCCGGAAACGAAGTCCGCCGCGCCTCAGCCCGAGGCGAAGAAAGCCCCGGAAGCGAAACCCGCCGCACCTCAGACCGAGGTGAAGAAAGCCCCGGAAGCGAAATTCCCCGCGCCTCAGCCCGAGGCGAAGAAAGCCCCGGAAGCGAAGCAGTCCGCCCCCGCTCCGAAAAAAGAGGACAAGCCGTCGGAAAAAGCGTCCTCAGCTTCGACCTCAACTCCGGCTCCGGCGTCCGCTCCCTCGCCGGCTCCGGCTCCCGCGACGGACAAGCCCGCGGCCCCCGAACGCGAAGAGGATTCGTGGGACGTTCAGCCCGACCTCGGGTTCTGATTTGCTGCGGTAAAAAAACGGATGCCGTTTTCGGAAACAAAGCGGCTGAATCTCTGACGCGGTTCCGGATAGGAAACTGCGGCGGCGCTGCCGCTCTGCGATCACGTCCGTGCAAAAAGTCAAGCGCCATTCCGGGGGTTTTTCCCGGATTTTCCATTTTTTATACTTGTTTTTTCGCGCGGGGGAAGTTATATTAGGAAACCTCTATCAATTCATTTTTGAGAGAGTGTTCGGTTGTTGACGGATAAGAACCGCCGGATGCGATTCTTCGTTTCCATAAAATAAGCCTTTGTTATCGTTTTGTCAAGGCTTAAAGACGGGGAAAATATTTTTTTCTGTGATCTTCTTGATGAAATCCTCCGTTTTATGCTGCTTGTAATATCAAAGTGCATCTTCCCACGGAATCAGATTTTTCAAGGTCGGAAGGATGTCGCCGTTGGCAGTCAGATAATCAAGCCGGTTCTCTACATCGAAAAATCCGTTCACCTTTTTTGTCTCCTGTGCTGTTCCGAGGTTACAATAATAAATCCCGCACGAGGGCCTCTTTCAAGGTTGATTTCAGAAAACTGCGGCAATTAATAGATAGTGTGTCAAAAGTCAAATGGAATTGATGACTTTTTTTGAAAAATCTGGTCTGTACGGCCTCTGATGGACGACGATGGATCGGAGGATGAGGAGCATTTTTCGCATACAGGCACAGCGAGCTGTCATTTTCTTTTTGCCTTTTTCGAGGAGCCGTTGATGGAATTCCTGAAGAACCGGTATGTTTTTGACTCCGATCATGGAGTCCAAGTAGAGGATTTGGCGAAGTCTGCCGGAAGAACGTCGGCTCATGTATGAAGCATGGACGCTTGAACCGGATTCTTTGATACGAGGTGCAAGCCCGGACAAAGAGGAAAGTTCTTTTGCGGAATACTGTTTGAGCGAGCCGAGTTCGGCGATGATTTCGGATGCGGAAACGAAGCTCACGCCAGGAAGCGTACACATGAGTTCAATCTCTCTTCGGATATCGCTGTTGCTTTTAGCGCATTCTTTGATTTTGCGTTCGACTTCCTTGATTTTCTCTTCAAGCATGAGGATTGTCTGCTTGTTGATTTCGATGGAAAACGGCTCGCTCAACGTTTCCTGTCTGTTTTGGAATTCGACCTTCGCCTTAATCAATGCTGTCCGAGTATGGCAGAGGTCCCTGAGCACGAGGATTGTTTTCGATGGACGGGGTGTCGGCTTCGGCTGGCGTTCCGTACCGAAACGGGCGATTGCCTGAGCATCAAGACGGTCGGTTTTGTGCGGGAGATTCAGACTTTGGATGAACGCATGGATGTTGCCTGCGTTTTCGATTGTTACGGCGACATCAGGATGAAGCTCTCCGATCCATCCGTCCAACTGCTGGGAATAACACCCGGTCGATTCCATGACTATGCGGATTTCCGCCTCGGGAAAGAGTTCCTGAGCCCATTGAAAGAACTTTTTCAACTCGTCCTGATTGCGCTTGAACTTACGGCAAGGCAACGAGGTCACTTTTCTGCGCTCCGTTGCCGAGGCATCGTCCAATGCCGCAACAAAGGATGCTTTCCCGACATCTAATCCCGCCCAAATCACGTTTTTTGTTTCCGCCATACTTGTTTTTCTCCTGGTTCAGGTGTAAATTAAATGTTGCTTTCCCTGACCCGGCTTGCGATGCGGCCTTAACCGGCCTTGATAGCTGTACGGTCTTGTGGAAAAGCATGGTAGCGGAAGCATCTCTCCATCTTATCGACGATTTCAAAGAATCGGACAAATAGCCGAGATGATGCTTCCGCGATTTTCATCGGCTGGCTGCCGAATCCAATCTCTTTACCATAGCACATGTCACGCGATTCTGCAACTTTTTCCTTTTCCTCCGACGAGCTGAGGGGCCCATTCTCGGAAAAGGAAAGTTGCAGTGATGACACAGGATATAACATACAAGAGATACCCTATAGCTGGATTAACCTCATTTCCATGCTTCATTAATAGGGCGGGGCTGAATGAGGTCACGCGAACAAAACAATAACCCAAACAGAAAAGAGGTAGACGATGGTGAAAATCATCAAACGCGACGACAGAGTCTGGACGACTGCCTAGTCTAAACATGCAGGGAAACCCTACTATGTGGAAGCCAAGCATCACGAACAGCCGAAAAAAATCGGAATCCAGAACGGGAAGATATCAAAGCTGTTTATCTATGCGGGCACGAGCTGGGATGAAAAGCGGTGCGTGTGTGCGTATGACCGCGGATGGAGCAAACTGCCGGAAACGAGAGCCGCCAAGGCCATCAGCAATGAAATCATTGCGATGTACAACTGAAACCCAAAAGACTTTGCCCGACTCCTTCTCGGAATCGGGCATTATCTTTTCATCTGCCTTGAAAAACCAGAGCAGGCCGAACAGCCTGCCGAACAGGCAGCGGCTGAACCTGAGACGGTAGAACCCGCCACCGTCGAGGTTCTTCCCGAAGATGAAGCGGCAGAGTTTACGCCCTCTGGCGAAGACGAGGAAGACGAGTACGCCATCAATCCCGCCCACGAGTCCGACAAGCCGGTCAAGCGCCTCTCCCTGCTCAATGCCGCCGTAATCGTCCTCAAGGGAGCCGGACCCGACCACCCGATGAACTGCAAGGAAATCCTTGAAACCATCCTTGAACGTCAGCTGTGGACACCAACCGAGTGCAAGACCCCGGAACAGACGCTCTACGGATCCATCTTCCGCGAGATCAGCACGAAGGAGAATCCCCGCATCGTGAAGAGCGACGTCAAGGGCAAGTTCAGAATAGCGGAGTGAAGGTCTCGTCGCGAACTGCGAGGTGGCATCGAGTCGCCTCGCAGACTTTAAATGACTTCGTTTGTTAAGAAATACGGGATTGGTTATCAAAACAACACAGATTATTCCAGATTTGGTTCTTTTAAAATACCAAATCAGCTTGACTTTGTTCTGAATCGTGCTATATTATCTCCCAAAACAAAAATGCCAGGAGGCGACCATGCTTGAAATCTTGAGAAAGATCATACTTGAGTTCCAGTCCAAGGACCTCAGTTACATCGTGAAGCGGGAGCAGACGTTCCCTGTTCTGGCGGGGAAAGCAACTGTCATAACCGGGATGAGACGTGCCGGCAAAACAAGTTTCTGCTATCAGAAGATGCGTGAACTGCTTGATTCCGGAACAGACAGGAATCAAATCCTTTACCTGAACTTCGAGGATGACCGTCTTTCCGGTCTCCAGTTGAAAGACTGCCAGACCATCCTTGACGCATACTACAGCCTCTATCCCGACAATCGGAAGAAAGAATGCTGGTTCTTCTTCGATGAAGTCCAGAATGTTGACGGATGGGAACGCTTCGTCCGACGTCTTCTGGATACCACCGACATCCACATTGTCCTTACAGGGTCATCCTCCAAACTTCTTACCGCCGAAATCTCCACGGCAATGCGCGGCAGATCCATCAACGCCGAAATCATGCCGTTCTCCTTCCGCGAATATCTGCAATATCACCACGTCTTTGATACCATCCCGGAATATCTTTCCGATGATGATATCGCGCATCTCTGCCACGAAATGGAGAACTATTTCCAGCTCGGCGGCTTTCCCGAAGTCTACGGCGCTCCCGATTTGTCGACCAGGATCAAAATCCTGCAGGAGTACAATGACCTCGTGATGTTCAAGGACGTTATCGAACGCCACAAGGTAACCAATACTGTGGCGTTGCGGCTGTTGCTGAACGCGCTGTATCAGTCCAACGCTCAGAAATTCAGCGTTTCAGGCTTCGCGAAAACACTCAGCACCGGGATGCAGGTCAAATGCTCGAAAGCCGACCTGCTGGAATTCATGGACTATCTGGAAGAAGCTTTCATCGTGTCCAGGACAGCTCTGCATTCGAGGTCTGAAAAGGCGAAGATGGTCAATCCGAACAAAGTGTACATGATCGATGTCGGCCTTGTTCGCGCAATGGATGACGATCCCGAAGCGAACAAAGGCTGGCTTCTCGAAAACCTCGTTTATCTCCATCTGCACCGGACTGGCTTCACGGTTGACTACGTCATCACGTCCGACCGGAAGGAAGTGGATTTCTACGCTTCCAACAGAATCAGCCACGAGAAACAGTTGATTCAAGTTTCGTGGTCTCTTGCGGATGCGGAGACGAGAAAAAGGGAGATTGCCCCGCTTCTGAAAGCCAGTAAAAGCACGGGTATCAAGAAGATGCTCATCGTTACGTGGAACGAAGAAGAAACGCTTGAAGGCGGCGTTCAGGTCGTCCCGATTTGGAAGTACCTGATCGGGCATTGCTTATGAGCTCAAACCGGATCTTCCCAAAGCCCATTCGACGTCTTTCGTATAATCAAGAGTTGTGTCACCAGTTTTTCAAGGAATGCTTGTAAACATCCAAACATCGTGGAGGTTACGAAATTAAATCAGCGCGACTCTTTATGAGGTAAAAAGGCATTCACCGCCCATTTTTCGCAACTTTTTTTGGCATTAGCGGACCCGACTTATTGAACTTTTTTGGCAGAAAAAGAGAATAAAACGTAGAAAATTGAGCATAGCCTTTAAGGCATCGACCGCGCTGAAAACGGTTTCATTTTATGCCATCGAATGTTACCCTGTCTGGGTTTCGATGCAGCATAGGGCCTGGGCTTTCGAGGGAGAGCGAAGTCGTCCCGATTTTTAATTCCATCGGGAGTATACGAAAATTCTCACGCCGCCTGTTTTACCCTTCGATATGACTTCAAAAGTCCGCCGAGACGGGAGAATATTGCGCTGGCCCCGCGAAATTGGACACTTGACAAGGTGTAGAACGGCGCTATATTATAACAACCCAGAAAGTTGCTATGGTAAAATATAGCGGGTGTTATTTTTGAAATCAAAGTGGCTGAATCTCCTCAGACGTGGTACTGTATATGAAACGACGGCGCATGCGGAGTGCGTCTCGCAAACAGTCATCGGCTAACCACAAGGAGATTCAGCCATGAGAAAACAATATAACACGGTATCGTTCAAAAATCAAACAGTTTTTGTCGGAATCGACGTACACAGGAAACAATGGACAGTTACAATTCGTCATTGCGGTCTGGTACAAAAGACGTTCAGCATGGATCCTACGGGTGTTGTCGAAGCTTTCAGCATGCCGGATTTCACGACTTCTTCGCAGAGCGCTTGCAGGCCGGGTTCGACAATGTGGATTTTTCCTTGATTCGTCATGTCGACGACTTTTTGATTGATATCGACGCCTGTAATTTTTACACCATGTTTTGCGGCGATGATTGCGGTCGGAAGCCCAATGTATCCAAGTCCCATGAAACAAGCGTTCATAAAAGTAATTCCTTTATATTTTGTTTGTTGTGAATGTTAGAATAATGCGTTTAATATCCGCGGACAGGCTTTCCCGTCTCCGTACGGATTAATGGCATGGCTCATAACATGATAGTGATCCGAATCGTCAATCAGTTTGGAAGCCTCGGAAACAATCGTGTCAAAATCGGTTCCAACCAATTTAACTGTTCCTGCATCCAATGCTTCCGGACGTTCCGTTGTGTTCCGCATGACTAGAACCGGTTTGCCTAGGCCGGGTGCCTCTTCCTGAATTCCTCCGGAATCCGTCAGAACTAGATAGCTTTTTTCCATCAGAAAAACAAACGGGAGGTAATCAAGCGGCTCAATGAAGAACATATTATCAGGAGGGGTTTCGCTGAATACCTCATGGATCGGTTTTCGCACGTTCGGATTAAGGTGCATTGGATAAACAAAATCGACATCGGGATATTTCAGATTCAGCGCTTTGATCGCGGAACACATGGAGATGAAGCCATCCCCGAAGTTTTCACGGCGGTGTCCGGTAATCAGAACCAGTTTTTTGCCATTATCAAGTCGTTTGACATCATATCCGGCATTTTTCAGAAACGCGATCAATTCAGTTTGCATGGATTCCGAGCTCTTCAGTTTGTCTACGACCCAATGCAGTGCATCAATTACAGTATTTCCTGTGACATAAATTTTTTCTTTAGAGACGTTTTCCTTAAGGAGATTTTGCCTGCTGAGCGGAGTCGGTGCGAAATCATACGTTGCAATACGTCCCGTGAGTTGACGGTTCATTTCTTCCGGTCACGGGCTATAAATGTTGTTTGTCCTAAGTCCTGCCTCAACGTGTCCAACGGGGATTTGTTTGTAGAACGCTGCCAAAGCCGCCGCTGTGGATGTTGTTGTATCACCATGCACAAGCACAATGTTCGGTTTGACTTCATCCAGGACATCGCGCATCCCTGTAAGGACGCGGGATGTGATATCATAGAGATCCTGCCCGGCTTTCATGATGTTTAGATCATAATCAGGAACGATTTCAAACAGATTCAAAACCTGGTCCAACATTTGTCTGTGTTGTGCTGTTACACAGACGACTGTCTTAAAATGCTTTGAATCCGCTTGAAAAGCTTTGACCAGTGGAGCCATTTTGATTGCTTCAGGACGCGTCCCGAATACAAGCATGATAGTTTTCGTTGTTCAGTAGTTTCCAGTAACAAAGAAGATGAAACCTCTGTTTTTGAGGCATATATTAATCAGGTTCAGACTTTAGTCTCAACCTAAAAGTTTAAAGGTGACGGTCAAATAAAAACCATGAATTTTTCTTTGTTTTCCCTTGCTGTCGTCGTGGGTCTGCCGAGATCGTCGCGGGCACCAATGGAACATTTGACTTCGATCAAGGTCAGTGAATTGCTGGATTTCGCCTGTTGTAATGCTTCGTCCAGTTTGTCGAACGAGTCGACGGAAACGGCGTTCGGGTAACTGCAGGCTTTCGCGATTGCGACAAGGTCAATTTTTTCTGCTACAGTTGGCATGCCTCCGACAGTTTCGTGTGCGCCGTTGTTGATCACGACATGAATCAGGTTTTTCGGTTTGTTTGTACCAATTACCGCCATGGCTCCCATGTGCATCAGGACCGCACCATCACCGTCAATGCACCAGACTCGTTTCTCTGGCTTGTTCAGTGCCACGCCCAGGGCGATGGAACTGCTATGTCCCATGGAGCCGACCGTCAGGAAATCGTATTTGTGGCTTTGACCGTTTGCTTCACGGATTTCAAACAGCTCGCGGCTGGCTTTACCGGTCGTGCTGACGATGGGGTCTTCGCCGGAAGCCGCCACGATATGCCGGATGATCTCCTCGCGTTTCATAGTGTTGCTGTTGGCGTAAACGACCTTCTCATCGTAGCTCAGCGCGCCTTTCCGGATGACGAACGCGACATCCTTGCCTGCTGCAAGAAGATTCCGGAAATCGGCCATAGCGTTCGCAATTTCATCGTCAGTCGTTTCCTTGCCGATGATAAAAGTTTTGATATCCATATCTTCGAGCAGTTTCACTGTCACTTCGCCCTGATAGATATGCTGCGGTTCGTCGTGAACGCCGGGTTCGCCGCGCCAGCCGACCACGAAAATGACCGGGATTGCGTAGACTTTATCATTGAGCAGACTCGCGACGGGATTGATGATGTTACCTTCGCCGCTGTTCTGCATATAGACGACCGGGACTTTTCCTGTCGCCAGGTGATAGCCGGCGGCCAGCGCTGTGCAGTTGCCTTCGTTTGCGGCAATGATATGATGTTTCGGGTCGATCCCGTAGGTGTGCATCAGATAATTGCAAAGTGCTTTCAGCTGGCTGTCCGGCACGCCCGTATAGAAATCTGCGTCAAGGATTTTAACAAATGTTTCAACGTTCATGGCTGGTTACCTCAAAATCTGACGGTAGAGTGTATCGATGGTTTCGGTGTCGAGTTTGACAGGGTGGTTTTTTAATCTCACGGGGTTGACCGACGATTTCAGGATTTCAAACTGCTCTTCTGTTGCGGACGGAACTTTGAAGCCGAGTTTTGTGTAGATGGCATTGAACTTGCACGCAGCTTCTTCCGGCGTGCCGCAGCCCATTGAATCGGCGATCTGATTGAAGATGTCTTTCAGGAAATCTTCGCCTCGAGGATCGATGCAGAGATGCGAGTTTTCGAGCATCCACGGGAAAAGGACCCGGTCGCAAAGTGCGGCAGCATGACCGTGCGCACAACAGAACAGGCTGGTGATTTTGTAGCACATAGCATGTCCCGCGGTGGTCTGCGTGATGTTGATCGCTTTGCCCGCTATATTGGCGGCAAGGAGCATTCCGGCGTTGCCGTCGGTTGTGTTCAATAAATACTCTTCCATGTTCTGCAAAACGAGCTCGATGGCCTGTTTGCTGAACTGGCGGCTTTTCTCGGTGCTGTTGACGGACCAAAAGGATTCCAGCGCATGGCAGAAAGCATCCATCATCGTGCTTTTCATCTGATACGCGGGAAGCGTCTTTAGCACGCCCGGATCGAGCAGAACGGCTTCCGGAATGATGCTCTCGCTGGTGACGGACTGCTTCGCATCGTTGTAGTAGATCACAGCATAACGGGTCACCTCGCTGCCGGTTCCGGCGGTCGTCGGGATTGCCAGGAACGGGATCGTATTCGGGACGATCGTCTGTTCGAGGTAGTTTCTGCCGTGGTCCATGTTGCTGAAAAGCTTGATGCACTTCGCCACATCCATGGCGGAACCGCCGCCGACAGCAATGATTCCCTGACAATCATTCCGCAGAAAAGCCTGCACGCCGGCCACGACGCTTTCATAGCGCGGATTCGGTTGGAAGTCACTGAACCGCATGAGGCGGATTCCGCGGCTTTCAATCCGCTCGAAATGAGCGGAGATGTCCTTGAGGAAGCGGATGGATTCGTCGCAGACCAGCAGGATGTTTTTCACGTCGGTCTGTTCGATCCACGCGTCAAGCCCGGCGTAATCGTTTTCCGCCGTGATGATCATCTGTGTCATGTTGCAATCACTCTTCCGGGATCAGATTGATGATTTCTTTGATGCTCATGCACTTGTCATCGCACTCTTTCGCGCGATGGTTTTCAAGAATCGTCCGTGCCGCGTTCTGCATGGCCGGGAATCCGGTCCGTGTGAGCTGGTTGGCGTAGATGATGATATTCGCACCGAGTTCCTTCCATTCCTCCTCGTAGACGGTGTCGAACGAGGTCGGCACAAGCACGATCGGCGTTGCCTTGTTTTTCGCGCGGAACTTTTCGATGAATTCCTTGATCTCGGACGGATCTTTTTTGCGGCTGTGGATCATAATCGCGTCAGCGCCGGCCTCCACGAACGCGAACGCGCGCGTCAGGGCATCCTCCATGCCGCGTTCGAGGATCAGGCTTTCGATACGGGCGCAGATCATGAAATCGCGCGTCTTCTGCGCGGCCTTGCCCGCCCGGATCTTCGCCGAGAAGTTCTCAATGCTGTCCTGCGTCTGCTGGACGTCCGTGCCGAAAAGACTGTTCTTTTTCAGTCCGGTCTTGTCCTCGATGATGATCATGGAGACGCCCATGCGTTCGAGCGAACGCACCGTGTAGACGAAGTGCTCCGTGAGGCCGCCGGTGTCGCCGTCGAAGATGATCGGCTTCGTGGTGACCTCCATGATGTCGTCGATCGTGCGGAACCGTGAGGTCATGTCCACCAGCTCGATGTCGGGCTTGCCTTTTGCCGTGCTGTCACAGAGCGAGCTCACCCACATCCCGTCGAACTGCTTCGTGCCGCCATTCTGATACACGCAGGTCTTCTCCACGATGAGCCCTGTGATGCCGCTGTGAGCTTCCATAATGGTCACGAGTCCCTTCATCTTAAGCAACTTTTTGAGGCGGGAACGCCGTACATCGGGGAGCGAGAGTTCGGCTTTTGCGCGATTATCGAGGTCCTTGTATTTCTGGTCGTTTGCATAGGGATACTCGACCAGCTTGCCGCCGTAGGAAGCGAGGATAGAAACGACCTCGTCGCGGACGGGTTTCTGGAATCCGGTCACCCAGTCGTCGCCGTGAACCACGAAGTCCGGTTTGAGTTTTTCCAGGTTTTCCCTGTAGGAAAGCGTCTTCTGTTCCACGACCCTGTACACCCCGGCGATATTTTCGAACATCACCATGCGTTCCGAGGCGGGGACGAGCGGGAAACGTTTGTATCCGGCGACAGCCTCGTCGGACAGGATGCCGATGATCAGCTTGCCGAGTTTCTGTGCCTTCTTGATTATTTGAATATGTCCGCCGTGGATGATGTCCGTGGAGAACGTCATGTAGACCGTGCGGTTTTCGATTTCCTTCAGTTTGCCGCTTACGGTCGCCAGATCTTCGGGATTGTCAATCTCCTGGCAGAGCAGGCACTTCACATCCAGCGCATGGATGTTGGCCTTGCCGTCCAGCTCATTCAGCGCATTTTCCGCATAGACTTTCGTCTTGTCCGATTCGCAGAACTCGATGATCTTGTCAAGCCAGAGTTTCCAGTCGTTCCGCTTCAGAAGGTAGAGCGCCTGAGCTTCCATCGCATTCTCGAAGAACTCGATGCCGACCTTCATGACCATGCCGTCCTTCACGACCGCCTTGAAATCCTTTTCCGGAAGCGGCAACGTCGAGGAGACCGTCATGCAGGAAACCGGGCTTTCGACGAGTTTGTCGAGTACTTCCGCCTCGAATACGATGTCGCCGTGCATGAGGATGATGTCGTCGTCCAGATACTCTCGGGCGCAGTAGATGCTGTAAATGTAATTCGTGGTGGCGTATACCGGATTCTTGACGAACGTGAAATGGATCGGAAGATCCAGGCTCTGGCAGTAGTTCACCAGCACGCCATCGAACAGTCCCGTCGTCATGATGACCTCGTCGACGCCGGCATCAGCCAGAAGCTTGAGCTGCCGCGAAAGAATCGTCTCGCGCGGACTGACCTCGGTCATGCATTTCGGGTGTTCGGATGTCAGGACGCCCATGCGGGAGCCCAAACCGGAATTGAGAATAAGCGCTTTCATGTTATTATTGAATGATTATTTGAGCTTAATATAAAAAAGATTGTGTTTCATGTCGTACCGGGAAACTCACTCTGCATGAACTCTGCGAGGGCGTCATGCCAGTCGGGCATGGGGGGGGGCACCCTGCGAGGCGGAGCATCATCTTTTCGAGGCGGGAGTTCTTCGGACGCGAGGCGAGACGCGGAAAATCATCGGTGGTGCAGAGAGAAACGGCCTGGGGTTTGCCCGCGAGGCGGAAAATCTCCCGCGCGAATTCGAACCATGTGGCTTCTCCCTCGCAGGTGAGGTGGAACGTGCCGACGAGATCGGGCTTCGCGAGGATGTTGCGGAGCTGACGCGCCACGGCGGTCGTCGAGGTCGGGTTGCCGTGCTGGTCGGCGACGACTTTCAGCATCGGACGCGTGCCGTCGTCGAGCGACATCATGGCATGGACGAAGCTCGGGCCGCCGTGCCCGTAGAGCCAGGAGATGCGGCAGATCACATGATTCGGACAATGCGTCCGAACGGCTTCCTCGCCTGCGAATTTGCTTTTGCCGTAGATGGTGTTTCCGCCGGTCGCCCGGTCGAATTCGTTGTACGGGCGGTCGGAATCGCCGTCGAACACATAGTCCGTGGAAATGGCGATCAGGCGCACGCCGTGACGGTTGCAGGCGGCGGCGACGTTCGCGGTGCCGAACGCGTTCAGCTTGTACGCGAATTCGATTTCGGTCTCGCATTTGTCGACCGCGGTCATGGCTGCACAGTGAATCACGGCATCCGGCTTGTTTGCGGCCAGGAAACGGCCGAATCCGGCTGCGTCCGTAATGTCGGCTTCGGGGAGATCGGCGATCACAAGTTCGCAGTCCTTGAACTCGTTCTGGAGCGTGCGGCCGAGCATGCCTTTGCCGCCGGTGATGAGGAGCTTCATTGTACGTCCTCCCACGGTTCGATGTCGGCGAAAGCGGGATGCTTTTTGTCTTTTTCGGAAAGGTTCCACTGACCGGGACTCACGCGCCAGTCAATGGCAAGATCCGGGTCGTTGAACATGATGCCGCGTTCGGCGGACGGCATGTAGACGTTGTCGCATTTGTAGGCGAAAACAGCTTCGTCGCTGAGCACGGCGAAACCGTGCGCGAATCCCCGCGGGATGTACAGTTGGCGCTTGTTTTCGGCAGAAAGCTCGACCGCGACATATTTGCCGTAGGTGGGCGAGCCTTTGCGGATGTCGACCGCCACGTCCAGCACGGCGCCGGAGATCGCGCGGACGATCTTCGCCTGCGTGTACGGCGCGGCCTGATAATGGAGTCCGCGGAGCACACCGTAGCTCGATTTGGACTCGTTGTCCTGCACCCATTTGTTCGTAATGCCTGCAGCCTCGTATGCCGCCTGGTTCCACGATTCGAAGAAATATCCGCGGGAATCGCCGAAGACTTTCGGTTCAACGATCAGTACGCCGGGGAGTTCGGTTTCGATGATGTTCATTCCTCGATCATCCTCATCAGGTATTGTCCGTATTCGGTCTTGAGCATGTCCTTCACGCTTTCGCGGATATCGTCTTTGGTCATCCAGCCGTTTTCGTAGGCGATCTCCTGAAGACAGGCGATCTGGAGCCCCTGGCGCGTCTCGACCGTGCGGATGAAATTCGCTGCATCGAGCATGGAGTCGTGTGTGCCGGTGTCGAGCCAGGCATAGCCGCGTTTGAAAATCTCGACGTGGAGTTGACCGCGGCGAAGATATTCATTGTTGACCGCGGTGATTTCGAGCTCGCCGCGGGCGGACGGCTTGATGCTCTTTGCGATGCTGACCACGTTGTTGTCGTAGAAGTAGAGGCCGGTCACCGCGTAGTTCGATTTCGGTTTTACAGGCTTCTCCTCAATGGAGATAGCCTTGCCCTCGGAATCGAACTTGACGACGCCGAAGCGTTCCGGGTCGCAGACATGGTATCCGAACACGGTCGCGCCGACCTCGCGGTCCGCGGCGTTGTGCAGGAGTTTGCCGAGCTTGGCGCCGTAGAAGATGTTGTCGCCGAGCACGAGCGCCACGCGGTCGTTGCCGATGAACTCCTCGCCGATCAGGAACGCCTGGGCTAAACCTTCGGGCTTCGGCTGAACAGCGTAGGTGAAGTTCACGCCGAAACGCGAGCCGTCGCCGAGCAGACGCTGGAAACTAGCCTGGTCTTCCGGCGTGGTGATGATGAGGATGTCGCGGATGCCCGCCAGCATGAGCACGCTGATCGGGTAGTAGACCATCGGTTTGTCGTACACGCCAAGGAGCTGTTTGGAGACGCCTCGGGTGATCGGGTGAAGGCGCGTTCCCGCGCCGCCTGCCAGTACGATGCCTTTCATGTTCACTCTCCTGTTCCGAGGCGTTCCATTTTGTACGAGCCGCTGAGCACGTGCGCGCACCAGTCGTCCCTGTGTTCGAGGTACCACAGCACCGTCTTGCGGATGCCGCTTTCGAACGTCTCCTGCGGCTTCCAGCCGAGCTCGCGGGCGATTTTCGACGGGTCGATCGCGTAACGCAGATCGTGGCCGGGGCGATTCTTCACATGAACGATCTGTTCGGCGTAGGATTTGCCGTCGGTGCGCGGCCTGAGCTCGTCGAGCAGCGTGCAGATCGTCTTCACGACCTCGATGTTCTTCTTCTCATTGTGCCCGCCGATGTTGTATGTTTCGCCGGGGACGCCCTTCGTGGCGACCAGATACAGCGCCCGGGCATGATCCTCGACGTACAGCCAGTCGCGAATCTGAAGCCCCTCGCCGTAAACCGGCAGTTCCTTGCCGTCCAATGCGTGCAGGATGACCAGCGGGATGAGCTTCTCCGGGAAATGGTACGGACCGTAGTTGTTCGAGCAGTTCGTGACCACGGTCGGAAGGCCGAAGGTGCGTTTCCACGCGCGGACCAGATGGTCGCTGGATGCTTTGCTGGCGCTGTACGGCGAACTCGGCGCATACGGTGTCGTCTCGCGGAAGAAATCCTCCGGTCCATTCAGGTCGCCGTAGACCTCATCGGTGGAGATATGGTGGAACTTGAAATTGGCTTTCGCCTCGTCGTCGAGCGTGTGATAATACTTCCGCGCGGCTTCCAGCAGCGTGTACGTGCCGACGATGTTTGTCTGGATGAACTCGCCCGGACCGTCGATCGAACGGTCCACATGGCTTTCTGCCGCGAGGTGCATCACATGCGTCGGTTTGAACTCGGTGAACACGCGGTCGAGTTCATCCTTGTCACAGATGTCGACCCTCTCGAATTTGAACCGGTCGGACTTTGCGACTGGTGCGAGGTTTTCGAGGTTGCCGGCATACGTGAGCTTGTCGACCACGCACACAGCATCGGACGTATCGTTGATGATGTGCCGGGCGACTGCAGACCCGATGAATCCGGCTCCGCCGGTTACAATGATGCGGTTCAT
>JAFXUM010000081.1 GCA_017524965.1 Lentisphaeria bacterium
GAACGAGCCGCAGAACGGTTTAGGACGGCATTTCGAGGGCTGCCGCATCGGATTCGACCTCGGCGCGAGCGACCGCAAATGCGCCGCCGTGCAGGACGGCAAGGTCGTTTTCTCCGAGGAAGTCGTGTGGGATCCCTCGAAGCAGGCGGATCCCGCCTGGCACCGCGCGGGCATCAACGATTCCATCCGCCGCGCCGCCTCCCATCTGCCGCGCGTCGACGCCATCGGCGGCAGCGCCGCGGGCGTGTACATCAACAACCGCGTGCGCATGGCGTCGCTCTTCCGCAGCGTCCCGCCGGAGCGGTTCGAACAGGAGGCCGCGTCCGTTTTCGAGCTTGTCCGCGAGGACTGGCATGATGTCCCGTTCGCGGTCGTGAACGACGGGGAAGCCGCCGCGCTCGCCGCCTCGGTCCAGCTCAATCGGAACGGCATCCTCGGAGTGTCGTTCGGCAGCAGCATGGCGGGCGGGTATGTGAACGGCGCCGGGTGCATCACGGGTCGCCTCAACGAGCTCGCGTTCGTGCCGGTGGACTATTCCGCGACGGCGCCGCGCGACGAATGGAGCGGCGACCGGGGATGCGGCGTGAACTATTTCTCGCAGCAGGGCGCGGCGCGTCTAGCCGCGAACGCCGGGCTTGCCTTCGCCCCGGAGGTGCCGCTTCCGCAGGTGCTTCTGGGAATTCAGTTTTACGCGAAGGAAGGCGACGAACGCGCGCTGAACGTCTTCCGCAGCATCGGGACTGCGTTCGGGTACACGGTCGCGGGCTTCCGCGAGTTCTACCCGGTCATCCATACCGCCGTCATCATGGGCCGCGTGACCAGCGGCGTCGGTGGCGACATCATCTGCGATGAGGCGAACCGCGTCCTCGCCGACGTCTTCCCCGAACTCGAAACGACCGTGGCTGTGCCGGACGACTCCATGCGGCGGCACGGGCAGGCCGTCGCGGCCGCCACGCTCCCGGAAATCCGAACTTGATCGAACAATACGCAACCTCACATAAACAGGAGAACAAACATGAAAAAAATGACGCTGATGGTGCTCGCCGCCGGAATGGGCAGCCGCTACGGCGGACTCAAGCAGATCGACCCGGTCGGGCCGAACGGCGAGATCATCCTCGACTATTCCATTCACGACGCCATGCAGGGCGGGTTCAACAAGGTCGTGTTCGTGATCCGGCACGACATCGAACAGGCGTTCCGCGAGGCGGTCGGCGCGAAGTGGGAAAAGCGCGTCGCCGTCGAATACGCGTTCCAGGAGCTGAACGCCCTGCCCGCCGGACACGGCGTCCCCGAGGGGCGGCAGAAACCGTGGGGCACGGGCCACGCCGTGCTCTGCGCCGCCGACAAGATCGCCGGGCCGTTCGCCGCCATCAACGCGGACGATTTCTACGGGCGCAGCGGATTCGTGCAGCTCGGAAAGGCGCTGGCGGAAAACGCCGATCCGGGTCGTCATTTCATGGTCGGATACCCGCTCCGCAACACACTCTCCAAGTTCGGGTCCGTCTCGCGCGGCGTCTGCACGGCAAACCCGGACGGCACGCTGAAGGAAGTCACCGAACGTACGAAGATCGAACCGGACGGCGCGGACGGCGCGGTCGCGGTCGATGAATCCGGCGCGAAACTCGCGTTCACCGGCGGCGAGATCGTCTCCATGAACTTCTGGGGCTTCATGCCGTCGCTGTTCGACGGCCTGCGTGGGCTCTTCGAGGAGTTCCTGCGCGAACACGGAAACGAACTCAAATCCGAGTTCTACCTCCCCGCCGCCGTCGCCTCCATGATCGGCGCCGGCCAAGCCTCCGTCGGCATCCTCGAAAGTCAGGATTCCTGGCTGGGCGTGACCTACCGCGAGGACAAGCCGCGCGTGCAGGCGGGGATCGCCGCGCTGGTCGAATCCGGCGTGTACCCCTCGCCGCTGCTCGCCTGAGTTCATTTTTTGAGGAGAAATCCCATGCCCGTTTCCGACCGCGCCGCGCTGGAATCCGCCGCTCATTTCGAGCTTGGCGGACGCGCCGTTTCCGCGGCGGCGTTCGGCAGCGGACACATCAACGACACCTTCGCGCTGACGGTCGAGAAGCCCGCGTCCGACGCATACGTCCGGTTCGTGCTCCAGCGCATCAATCCGCACGTCTTCCCGAATCCGCTCGCCGTGATGGACAATATCGTGCGCGTGACGCGGCATCTGAGGGAGAAATACGCAATCCTGCCGGACGCCGGACGGCGCGTGCTGACCGTGGTGCCGACGAAGGACGCGAAACCGTGTTGGTTCGACGAGGACGGCGCGTGCTGGCGCTGCTACCGCATGATCGAGGGCGCGGGCACGGTCGACGCCGTGCGCGAGCCCGCTCAGGCGAGGACCGCGTCGTTCGCGTTCGCACGGTTCGCGCGCGACCTCTCCGACCTGCCGCCTCCTCGCCTTCAGGAGACCATCCCGTCGTTCCACGACACCCCGGCGCGTCTGCGCGCGCTGGACGCCATCGCCGCTGAGGACCGCTTCGGCCGTGCCGCGTCCGCCGCGCAGGAGCTCGCCGAACTCGATGCGATGCGGCACCTCGCGCCGATCATTACGAACGCGTTTGCAGCCGGGCTGATCCCGGAACGCATCACGCACAACGACACGAAGATCAACAATGTGATGCTCGACTCCGCCACGGGCGAGGCGATCTGCGTCATCGACCTCGACACCGTGATGCCGGGGCTGGCGCTGTACGATTTCGGCGACCTCGTGCGCGTGGCGGCGAATCCGGCGCGCGAGGACGCGGGCAAGCTCAGGGGACTCGAAGCGCGCCGCGACATGTACGACGCCTGCGCCGAAGGGTTCCTGGCGGGGTTCGACGGCTACCTCACCGAACAGGAGGTCAAGCTCATGCCGGTCGCCGGGGCCGTCATCACGTTCGAGCTCGCCGTGCGATTCCTGTCCGACTACCTCGACGGCGACCGGTATTTCAAGACGTCGCGCCCCGGCCACAACCTTGACCGCGCGCGCACCCAGATCGCCCTCGCGCGTTCCCTCGAAAAACTCGCGCTTTGACTCCTCCTCCGCGATCCCGGACAAGTGAGGGAAGCGGGGAAAGCACGGCGCGTTTTTCTGTCCCGAAGGGGGCGTTTGCGCGTTTTCCGGCGGGATAATCGGCTTTTTTACAGAGAAAAAAGGGAAAAAAGGTTGAAAGCGGCCAAAAGTATGATATATTGCTCTTGTACAGTCTTTTTTCACAAAACAAACGGCGCGCGGGCGAACGCGCGCCCGAACCAGCCGCAAAGGAGTCAAGCAACATGATTTTTGCAAACGTCGAACTTCCCATCCTGGCCGTCTATCTCGTGATGGCGGTCGGATTCATTGTTATGGTGTGGGGCGTCAAGAACCTGCAGAAAAAATCGAATGCCCGCATCATCATGATCGTGGGCGTCCTGATGGTGCTCGGCGGCGTGGGCGGCAGATTCTGCGTTTCCGCCGAGAAATCCGAGGATGCCCGTCTTGAGAAGAATGCTCGTCTCTTCCTGGCCGCGAAAGCCGAAAAAGCCGCATCCTATATCGCGGACCGTTTCCCGGAAGACGGCACGGCGGCGTTTATGATCGACGAGACCTCCTATAACGATCCGTCTTCCGACAGCCGCTACGTGCTTGACGAGCTTCAGAAGCGCCTCGGCGAAAAGGGCGTCGCCTGCGACGAAACCCTGATCGTCGGCGAAATGGGCATCGACAAGAAGACCGGCGAAGAAAGAGCCGAGGAACCCACGGACGCCGCCATCATGAAGAAGAAACTCGATCCGCTCTTCGACAAGGTCGACATCGTCGTCAATTTCGTCGGTCTGCCCGATTCGACCGCCGACCTCAAAAAGATCACCTTCCTCACGAAAAAGAACACCGCCACCGGCAAAAACAACATGCTCCTCATGTGCGATACAGGACTTCCCTACGTCGAGCAGGACATGCTGAAGAAGAGCCGCGTGTGCGCCATCATCGACTACGTCAGCTATGCCGGCAACGAGTTCGACATGCAGAAGAATACGGCGCCGAAGGATCTTTCCGACGCGTTCGACCTCTTCTATTATTTCATCAACGCCGACACGCTCGAAAGCTACATTTCGGACAACCCGAACTACTTCATCTCGAAGTAAAACCCGCCCCGGGAGTTTCATCCCGCCCCGGACGGACGGCATACGGCTGACGGAAGGGATCCCGGAGAGGGCGGACCGGACGGATACGGCGCGTCCGCGCAGTCCCGCATGCCGGTCCGGGGGGGGTTCCGGGCGGAGGGGGGGTACGTTTTCCGTTGCCTGGCCGGGACGCGTCGGCGCGTTCCGGGCTTTCTGCAAATCAATGACCGGAAGAAATTGCGAGGAGGACAATTCAATATGTCGGAACAAGAAGAAGTCAATGCCGTTTTGAAACGGTTTACGCCCCGGGCGCGCCAGTCGCTCAGTCTGGCGCAGAAGGACGCCGAGAAGTCGAACCACGACTGCATTTCCGTGGAACACCTTCTGCGCGGGATATGTCTGCTGAAAGAAGGCATCGCGGTCGAGGTCCTGCGCGCCATGAAGGTCGATTTTCAGGATCTGATGTCGGAGCTTGCGAAGAAGCTTCCGCAGTCCGGTTCCGAGATGTGCCAGATCGGCGCGCTGCCGTTTTCCGCAAGTCTCCGCAAGATCATCATCATGTCCGGCGACGAGGCGCGCGCGATGCGCTGCAACTATATCGGCACGGAGCATCTTCTCCTCGCCATCCTCAACGACGGCGCCACCGCAGCCGCCGGACTGCTCCGTTCGCTCAAGGTCGATCCGGCCAGGGCGCGCCAGCGGATCCTCGCCGCGCTCGACCCGGACTATCTGCCGGATTCCTTCGATGATGACGACGAGGGACGGAATGACGAGAAGGACGACGACAATGCAGATGACGAGGATTCGGGCGGCAGGCTTTTCGGCGACGGCGACGACGCCGACCGGGGCGAATGCTCCGCGCTGAACGCCTTCGGACGCGACCTGACCGCCCTTGCAAGAAAAAGCAAGCTCGACCCGGTCATCGGCCGTCACAACGAGATCGAACGCGTGATCCAGATCCTCTGCCGCCGCACGAAGAACAATCCCGTCCTCATCGGCGAGGCCGGCGTCGGCAAGACCGCGATCGTCGAGGGGCTGGCCCGGAAGATCGTCGCGGACGACGTGCCGGAGCTCCTGCACGGCAAACGCCTCATCGTGCTCGACCTCGCCCTGATGGTCGCCGGCACGAAATACCGCGGCCAGTTCGAGGAACGCATCAAGGCGGTCCTCGACGAGGTGCGTTCGTCCAAAAAGACCATCCTCTTCATCGACGAGCTCCACACGCTCGTCGGAGCGGGCGGGGCCGAGGGCGCCATGGACGCCGCCAACATCATCAAGCCCGCACTTTCCCGCGGCGAACTCCAGTGCATCGGCGCGACCACGCTCGACGAATACCGCAAGGGCATCGAAAAGGACGCCGCGCTGGAACGCAGATTCCAGCCGGTCATGGTCGAGCCGCCCTGCATCGCCGACGCCATCAAAATCCTGTACGGCCTGAAGCCCGCCTACGAGGCGCATCACAAGGTGCGCTACACCGACGACGCCATCGAGGCCGCCGTGAAGCTCTCCGACCGTTTCATCAACGGACGGTTCCTCCCCGACAAGGCGATCGACCTCATGGACGAGGCCGGCGCGTGCGTCCGCATCGCCAACACCCCGAAGCATCCCGATTTCCGGGAGACCGAGGACGCCATCCAGCAGATGGTGCGCGACAAGGAAAAGGCCATCGCCGACCAGCGGTTCGAGGACGCCGCGAAATTCCGCAACCGCGAGCGCGAGCTCCGCGGACAGCTGGAAGCTCAGGAGAAAGCCTGGGAAAGCGCCCGCGGCGACAATCTGCCGGAAGTGACGCGCGAGAATATCCACAGCGTGCTTTCCAAGCTCACCGGTATCCCGCTGGAACAGCTTCAGGACACCGAGTCCAAGCGTCTGCTCCAGATGGAGACCGAGCTCGAAAAGAGCGTGATCGGGCAGAGCGACGCCGTGCATGCCGTGGCGCGCGCACTCCGCCGCGCACGCGCCGACCTGAAGGACCCGAACCGCCCCATCGGCTCGTTCATCTTCCTCGGCCCGACCGGCGTCGGCAAGACCCTGCTCGCGAAATCGCTCGCCGAGTTCATGTTCGGCGACGCCGACTCTCTGATCCAGATCGACATGTCCGAGTTCATGGAGAAGTTCAACGTGAGCCGTCTCGTCGGCTCCCCGCCCGGCTACGTCGGGCACGGCGAGGGCGGCGAGCTGACCGAACGCGTCCGCCGCCATCCGTACAGCGTGGTGCTGTTCGACGAGATCGAAAAGGCGCATCCGGACGTGACCCACATGTTGCTTCAGATCATGGAGGAGGGCCGCCTCACCGACACGCTCGGACGCAACATTGACTTCCGCAATACCATCATCATCATGACCGCGAACGTCGGGGCGGAACGCGCCGCGAACGGCGCACCGCTCGGATTCGCGACCGGGACGGGCGTGAACGACGACTACGACAAGCTCCGCGACAGCCTGCTGGAAGCCGCGCGCAAGACGTTCAAGCCCGAATTCATCAACCGTCTCGACGAGCTGATCGTCTTCCGCAAGCTCGGCCCCGACGAATTCCGCAAGATCGTCCGCCTGGAGCTCTCCAAGCTCGTCGCCCGTCTCGCCGACCAGGGCCGCAAGCTCGAGATCGACGACGACGTCATCGAATACCTCGTCGCGAACGGCGCGAACCCGGAACACGGCGCGCGTCCGATCCGCCGCGCCGTCGGGTCGTATATCGAAGACCCGCTCGCCGACGAGATCCTGCGCGGCACGTTCCACGGCTGCTCGAAGATCCGCGTCTCCATGGCGGACGGCAAACCGTCGTTCTTCCCGGAAAACGATTAACCTCAACGGAAAACCGCGATGGAACAGAACGGCACAGCTGATCAGAACGAACAGGCGCAGGCTCAGGCGCGCGTCTCCGCCGACGAGGCGGATTCCACGGCGTACCTGACGCCCGGCCAGCTCATGGTCCGCAGGTTCTTCCGCGAGAAGACCGCCGTCTGCGGCCTCGTCTTCGTGATCCTGCTGATCCTGGCCGCCGTCGCCGCGCCGCTCTTCGTGAACGGCAAACCGCTGCTGATCGTTGCGGCGGACGGCGCGCTGTCGAGTCCGGCGCTGCGCGATTTCTTCGCCCCGGACGCGCAGGAAGTCTTCGTGGAAAAGATGTTCAACTGGCTGTTCCTCGCGATCCCGGCCGTGCTTATTTTGTACGGATGCTTCCGGAAACGCAAACGCATCTTCTGGTCCTCGCTCGCCGTGGTCCTGATCCTGCTCACCGTGCCGTTCTGCATCTCGAAATCGCAGATGACCCAGGTCGACTGGCGGAAAGTCGCCGCCGAGGACACGGCGTCGAAGTATTATTTCGCGGCGGTCCCGTACGGGCCGTTCGAGACGTCCCCCGACACCTACGCGATGCCCTCGAAACAGCACCCGTTCGGCACGGACAACGTCGGGCGCGACGTCTTCGCGCGCATGACGTACGGCGCGCGCGTGTCGCTGGCGGTCGGATTCCTCGCGACGGCGATCGAGCTTGTGCTCGGCACGATGATCGGCCTCTTCTCGGGCTACCGCGGCGGCCGCGTCGACCTCGCCGTGCAGCGTCTGGTCGAGATCGTGATCTGCTTCCCGACGTTCCTGCTGCTCCTGATCCTGATGTCGATCATGCTGGACTACGGCACGCGCCAGTCGATCCTGCTGGTGATCTTCGTGCTGGGGATGACGGGCTGGCCTGGCCTCTCGCGCCTGGTGCGCGGCGAGGTGCTGAAGGCGCGCCAGATGGCGTATATCCAAAGCTGCGAAAGCCTCGGCGTGCCCCTGCGAAGCATCCTGTTCAAACATCTGCTGCCGAACGTCTCCGGCCCGATCTTCGTCTCGTTCGCGTTCAGCATCGCCGGCGCGATCCTCGCGGAAAACAGCCTGAGCTTCCTCGGATTCGGGGTGCAGGCTCCCTCCGCCAGCTGGGGCGAGCTGCTGAAACAGGCGTTCGCCGACCCGCTGAGCTACTGGAACCTGATGCTGTGGCCCGGACTCGCCATTTTCCTGTGCGTGACCGCGTTCAATTTCATCGCGGACGGCATCCGCCGTTCCATCGACCTGAAGAGCTGACCCAACAACCCGGAAGGAGGCTTCCC
>JAFXUM010000082.1 GCA_017524965.1 Lentisphaeria bacterium
GAAGAGCCGGACGAGGTTGAGCACGGCGGACCGGTTCGACGGCGTGTTCAGGAACCGGTCGAACGCGTCCTCGGATTCCGCGGAGCAGAAGAAATCCGGCTCCTGCGAGGAAAAGAACATCTTCGAGGGGAAGATCGGATGACCGTCCAGGATGCGCGCGGCGATCGACTCCAGATCGCGCACCACGCACACGTTGAAACCGGGGGCTTTCCGGAACGCCACGAAGTAGCGGACGTAATTGCGCCCGAAACGCCTGATGGTGACCGCGCGGCCGGAGAACCTGCCGGTGATGGAGGCGTCCTTTCCGTCGGGCGACGCGCCGGGATCGTATTCGCAGGCGAGCTGTTTCGCCGCCTCGCGCCACTGGCTCTCCAGGTCGGCTTTCGCCACGGGGACGTCCTCGTCGTCATAAGAACCGTCATGGATCGCCTTGTTTGCCTTGCGGAAACTTGCGACGACGGATTTCCAGATGAAAATGCCGATCAGGATGGCGATGATCTTGAACAGGAAAGGCATGCGCGGACCCTCTTTTTAAGCGGACTCCGGTCGGGATTCCGCTCAGGCGGTCTTCAGCGCCGCGCGGCAGGCGCGGAGCGTGTTCTTCATGAGCATGGCGATGGTCATAGGGCCGACGCCGCCGGGGACCGGGGTGATGAGCGAGGCTTTTTCCGCGACGGAATCGAAGTCGACGTCGCCGACGAGGCGGCAGCCGTTCTTCGCCGCGGGGTCCGGGATGCGGTTGATGCCGACGTCGATGACCACGGCGCCTTCCTTCACCTGGTCGCCCTTCAGGAAACGCGGGATGCCGAGGGCCGCGACGATGATGTCGGCCTGAAGCGTGACGGCGGCGAGGTCGCGGGTGTGGGAGTGGCAGACGGTGACGGTGGCGTCGCCGAACGGAGCCTTCGCGGCGAGCATGGCGGCCATGGGCTTGCCGACGATGTTGGAGCGGCCGAGCACGACGGCGTTCTTGCCGCGCGTGACGACGCCGGAGCGTTCCAGCAGCACGGTCACGCCCCACGGCGTGCAGGGCAGGAATCCGGAGAAGTCGCCGAGCATCATGCGGCCGACGTTCGCCGGGTGGAAGCAGTCGACGTCCTTCGCCGGATCGATGGCGAGCACGACGCTTTTTTCATTGATCTGCTTCGGGACGGGCGACTGGACGAGGATGCCGTGGATCGTCGGGTCGGCGTTGAGCTTCGCGATGATCGCGAGCAGTTCGGCCTCGGAAGTGTCCGCGGGGAGCACGATCTTTTCCGAACGGATGCCGAGCTCGGCGCATTTTTTCGCCTTGCGGGAGACGTAGACCTGGGAGGCCGGGTCTTCGCCGACGAGAATGACGGCGAGCGCAGGCTGAACGCCGTACTTCGCGACGATCTCCGCGACCTCGGCCGCGGTCTCGGCGTTGACAGCTTTGGAAATCTCGTTGCCGTTGATGAGGTTGGCGGACATGATCGGTCACTCCTTTCCGGCCTTGCCGGTCTTATCTGCGTTTCCGGCCTTGCCGGAGTCTTCTTTTTTCGTGTCTTTGGATTCGGATCCCGGCGCGGGCGCGGGTTTGAGCCTGGAAATGGCGTCGTCCAGCTCGTTCAGCTGGTAGTTGAGCTCGATCATGGATTTCTTCGTCTCCAGGATGGACGCCAGCTGACGGAGCTGACGCATGATGTCCTCGTTGAGCTCCTTCGCCTTGGGGTCTTCCTTCAGGATGCGTTTGCGTTCGTCCTGGATCTTCCGAACCAGTTCGGCGCGGCGGCTGAGCAGGGATCCGGCCTTTTCCGGATCGGCGAACTCGGACGGTTCGCGGTTCGTGGTGTAGATCGAATCCAGGACGGAGACGACGGGCGCTTCCGCGGCGGGTTTCGCCGCTTCGGCGGGGTTTGCGTCCGTCGCGGGCTTCGCGGTCGCTGTCGCGGCAGGCTTCGCTGTGGTCGTCGCGGGAGTCGCGGCGGGTTTCGCGGTCGTCGCGGGCTTCGCAGTGGTCGTCGCGGGAGTCGCGGCGGGTTTTGCCGCGGCGGACAGGACCGCCGTCATGGCGAAAAGCAGAAGAAAGCAGAAATGTTTCATGGTCATGCACCGGAAATGGGGTTTGCCGCGCTGTTTGCGGCGCGGGAAAAAGATACGCAGTTAAATATAGATTTGAAACGCGAGAATGCAAACGCCAAAGTGAAAACACGCGCGAAAAAGGCGGAAAAAAAGGGCGAAACCGTTTGAAAAGGACGCGCGGATGTGCTAATGTATTGTGATATGGCAATAATACAGAAGGAGACTTGCGCAATGAGAACCGCGGAAATCGAACGCAACACGAACGAAACCTCCATTTTCGTAAACTGGAATCTCGACGGGACCGGAAAAGGCGATATCGAAACGGGCATCCCGTTCATGGACCACATGCTGACGCTTTTCGCACGGCACGGCGGATTCGACCTCACGGTCCGCGCGTCCGGCGACCTGAACGTGGACTGCCACCACACGATGGAAGACCTCGGCCTGACCATGGGGCACGCGCTGACGCAGGCGCTCGGCGCGAAGGAGGGCATCCGCCGTTACGGGAACTTCATGCTGCCGATGGACGAATCCCTCGCGCTCGTCGCGCTCGACCTCTCCGGGCGTCCGTTCCTGGTCTACGACGTGGAGCCGCCCGCGGCCTACATCAAGGACCTGGACACCGCGCTTTTCAGGGAGTTTTTCCAGGCGTTTTCGGTGAAGGGCGGCATCACGCTCCACATCCGCATGCTGTCCTCGGGCGAGGTGCACCACGTCTTCGAGGCGATCTTCAAGGGACTGGCGCGTGCGCTCGCCGAGGCGGTCTCCGTGGATCCCCGCGTGGAAGGCGTGCCCTCCACGAAGGGCGTCCTGTAAACCGCTTTCCCTTCGCCTCGATCCGGACTTGTTTTTGAACGGGCTTCCTTGCCATGGATGACGAACAGGGCAGTCTTTTTTCGGCGTTTCTGAAGTCGCCGCTCGCCGACCGCATGCGTCCGCGCACGCTCGAAGAGGTGGTCGGGCAGGACCACTTGCTCGGCCCGGACGCCCCCCTGCGCCGCATGATCGAAAGCGGCCGCCTGAGCAGCTTCATCCTGTGGGGGCCGCCCGGATGCGGCAAGACCACGATCGCCCGCATCATGGCGCACACCACCAGCATGCACTTCGTGGCGCTCTCCGCCGTGTTCTCCGGCATCGCCGAACTCCGGAAGGCGTTCGACGAGGCGGCAAAACGCCGCGCCGCGGGGCAGGGCACGCTGCTGTTCGTCGACGAGATCCACCGTTTCAACCGCGCCCAGCAGGACGGCTTCCTGCCGTTCGTGGAGAACGGCACGGTCACGCTGGTCGGCGCGACCACGGAAAACCCGTCGTTCGAGCTGAACAGCGCCTTGCTCTCCCGGTGCAAGGTCTTCGTGATGAAACCGCTGGACGAGGCGGCGCTGGATAAGATCATGGTACGCGCCGAGGAGCTGTCCGGGATGCCCCTGCCGTTGTCCGAGGAGGCGCGCAAGACACTGCCCGGACTCGCCGACGGCGACGGGCGCTACCTCATCAACCTCATGGAATCCGTCTACGACCTCGCAGCCGAGGGCGAGCAGATCGACTCCAAACGCCTTTCCCAGCTGGTCCGCCAGCGTGCCCCGGTCTACGACAAGGACCGCGAGGGGCATTACAACCTCATCAGCGCGCTTCACAAATCCCTGCGCGGCTCCGACGTGGACGCCGCGCTGTACTGGGCGGCGCGCATGATCGAGGGCGGCGAGGATCCGCTTTACCTCCTGCGGCGGCTCACGCGGTTCTCCATGGAGGACGTGAGCCTGGCGGACCCGAACGCGCTTCAGGTGGCGGTGTCCTGCTGGGACACCTACGAACGCCTCGGCTCGCCCGAGGGCGACATCGCCATCGCCGAGCTCGTGATCTACCTGGCGACCGCGCCGAAGTCGAACAGCGCGTACGTGGCGTGGGGCAGCGCCCTCCGCGCCGCGAAGAAGTATTCCTCGCTCATGCCGCCCGCGCACATCCTGAACGCCCCGACCAAGCTTATGAAGGAGCTCGGATACGGCCACGGATACCAGTACGACCAGGACCTCCCCGACGCGTTCTCCGGGCAGAATTATTTCCCGGACGGCATGCCGCGCACGAGGCTCTACAATCCGCCGGACCGCGGATTCGAGCGCGAGATCAGGAAGCGTCTGGATTACTGGGACCGTCTGCGCCGCGAGAAACAGGCGCAGATGAAGCGCGACCATGCGCCCGGCGCCGAACCGGAGCCCCCGCCCGCGGAAAAAAAGGAAGACAAATAACCAGGCTTATCCCTTGCGGTCGAGGGCGCGGTAGCCGATCGCCTCGAAGAGGTGTTCGCGTCGGATGTTCTCGGAGCCTGCGAGGTCGGCGATGGTGCGCGCGACGCGGAGGATGCGGTCGTAGGCGCGCGCCGACAA
>JAFXUM010000083.1 GCA_017524965.1 Lentisphaeria bacterium
GAGCTCTATCCGACGTTCACGCCCGAACAGGTCTCCGGCGAAGCCGACCGCTGCATCGAATGCAGCTGCACCGGCAAGCACGACTGCCTGCTGAAGAAGCATTCGACCGCCTACGGCGTCGACCCCGACGCCTACAAGGGCGCCAAGCCGATCTCCGCCGTCGACGTCCGCCACAAATACATCATCCACGACAAGCAGAAGTGCATCCGCTGCGGCACCTGCGTGAAGGTCTGCTCCGAAGTCATCAACAAGTCCCTTCTCGGCATGATGAAACGCGGATTCCACACCATGGTCGACACGACCTTCGGACAGGGTCTCCCGGACTACTGCGTCGATTGCGGCGCGTGCGTCAGGGAATGTCCCACCGGCGCCCTCGACTGGAAGAAGAAAGAGTAAGCGTCACAGCGCATTACGCTGGTATTCTCCGCGGGTTCAGAGCTGTTCTGAGCCCGCGTTTTTCATATATTTTTTTCACTTGGGAAAGTGTTGTTTTACGAATCCGATTCAGAACTTCAGATATAGTTATAATTTGTCATAATATTCCCCTTCTCGCTTTGCGTCGACGAAGGCTTTTTCTCCTGTTGGATGTTTTTTTCGAAAAAAACAAGATTTTTTCACGCGCGTATACGCGTACGCGCTTGAAAAAGAAGTCGTGGCGGTGTATATTATAGTGAAAGACTGTCAAAAGCAAAAAACCCGCGTCCGGCGCTCCGTGCCCGGCGCACCTCATGGAGAATCCAATGTCCGAAGACGAAATCACCTCCCAGGCACCCGAAACCCCCGCGGAGAATCCCGCGTCCGCAGCGCCGGAGACCGCAGCAACGGCGCCGGAAACCGCCGCGAAACCCGCGGAGGCCCGGAAGCCGGAGCCGCCGCGCTCCGTCAACAACGAATCCAGCGTGGACAGCAAATTCACGTCGCAGTCCGAAGACCGCAATCCGGACGACTATACCGCGGACGAGATCACGGTCCTCGACGGCCTGGAAGCCGTCCGCAAGCGTCCCAGCATGTACATCGGCGACACGTCCCAGCGCGGCCTGCATCACCTGGTGTACGAAGTCGTCGACAACAGTATCGACGAAGCGCTCGCCGGATTCGCCTCGAAGGTCTCCGTGACCATCCTCCCGGACAACTGCATCCGCGTCAGCGACGACGGACGCGGCATCCCGGTCGACATCCACAAGGAACTCGGCATCCCGGCCGTCGAAGTCGTGATGACCGTGCTGCACGCCGGCGGCAAGTTCGACCACAACGCCTACAAGGTGTCCGGCGGCCTCCACGGCGTCGGCGTCTCCTGCGTGAACGCCCTTTCCACCTGGATGACGGTCGAAATCCACCGCGACGGCATGGCGTACGAGATCCGGTTCGAGCGCGGCAACACCGCCGTGAAGCTGCATCCGCTGCATCCGGTGTCCGACCGCGGCACGACCGTGACGTTCCAGCCCGACCCGACCATCTTCACCGAGACGACCGAATACGTCTGGAACATCCTCGCGAAACGCCTCCGCGAGCTCGCTTTCCTGAACCGCGGCATCCGCATCGACCTCTCCGACGAACGCGAGAACCCGGTCCGCTCCGAAACGTTCCACTACGAGGGCGGCATCATCGAGTTCGTGCAGATGCTGAACGCGAACAAGGAGCTGGTGCATCAGGACGTGATCTACATGCACAAGGAACGCAACGGCATCGACGTCGAGATCGCTATGCAGTACAACGCCGAGTTCCAGGAAAACATCTTCAGCTACGCGAACAACATCTGCACGGGCGAGGGCGGCACCCACATGACCGGGTTCCAGTCCGCGCTCACGCGCACCGTGAACAACTACGCGAAGGCGCAGAGCCTCATCAAGGGCGACAAGCCCATGACCGGCCAGGACATGAAGGAAGGGCTCACCGCCATCGTCAGCTGCAAGGTCCCGGATCCCCAGTTCGAAGGCCAGACCAAGACCAAGCTCGGCAACAGCGAAGTCAAGGGCATCGTGGACTCCGTCGTCAGCGAATGTCTCTCCACCTTCCTCGAGGAAAACCCGGACGTCGCCCGCCAGATCGTCGAGAAGGCGATCGTGGCGTCCCGCGCCCGCGAAGCCGCGCGCCGCGCCCGCGAGGAAGTCCAGCGCAAGGGCGCCCTTGAAGGGTTCTCCCTC
>JAFXUM010000084.1 GCA_017524965.1 Lentisphaeria bacterium
GGCCGGGATGCAGCCGCCGGAGGGACCGCCTGTCTGGACGGCCTTCACGGTGCCGGGTTCGGCTCCGCCGATGTCGTACACGATCTCGCCGAGCGTGATGCCCATGGGGACCTCGACGAGGCCCGGGGTCTTCACGTCGCCGGCGAGGGCGAAGATCTTGGTGCCCTTGCTCTTTTCCGTGCCGATGGCGGCGTAGGCGTCAGCGCCGATCTGGAAGATGATCGGGATGTTCGCGAACGTCTCGACGTTGTTGATGGCGGTCGGCAGGGTGTTCCAGCCGCTGTCCGTGGGGAACGGCGGGCGGAACCGCGGGGTGCCGCGCTTGCCTTCGAGCGAATGGATCATGGCGGTCTCTTCGCCGCAGACGAACGCGCCGGCGCCTTCCTTGATGGTGATCTCAAGCGGGGCTTCGCGGTTCGGGAGCTTGTTGAGGCCGGCCTTCTTCATCTCCTCAATGGCGATCGTGAGGTGCTTGATGGCGAGGGGATATTCGGCGCGGCAGTAGATGAAGAGGCGGGTCGCGCCGGTGGCGTACGCGCCGATGAGCATGCCTTCGAGGACCTGGTAGGGGACGCTTTCCATCATGGAACGGTCCATGAACGCGCCCGGGTCGCCTTCGTCGGCGTTGCAGATCTGGACTTTGTCCGGGACTTTCTTCGCCGCGAGGAAGCTCCACTTCATGCCGGTGGGGAAGCCCGCGCCGCCGCGGCCGCGGAGGCCGGACGCCTTGACCGCGTCGACGACCTGTTCGGGCGTCATGGTCAGGACTTTTTCGAGGGCGGAGAAACCGCCGTTGGCCTTGTATTCGTCGAGGGAGACGGGATTGATGTGCCCGGCGAGACGGGTCACGAGGAGTTTTTCGAGCTTGGAGCGCTTTTCCGGGAAGACGAACCGGCCTTCTTCGCTCTGGGCGAGGATGGCGGCGGCGGCTTCGTCGGTGCCCTTCACGCGGCCGTAGAAGATGCTGGAGCCGTCGGTGAGTTCGAGTTCGACGATCGGTTCGGCGTAGCAGTGGCCCATGCAGCCGGTTTCGCTGACGGGGATATTGCCGGCCTGCTTGCGGATGGCTTCGAGCACGGCGCCCGCTCCGGCGGCCAGACCGCAGGACGCGGTCCCGACTTTGATGCGTTTGATGTCTGCCATGGCGGATCAGCCTTTCGCTTTGTACTCGTTGAGGATCTTCGTCAGGCTCTTGCGGTCGAGCTTGCCGTAGACGCGTCCGTTGATGGAGAGGACGGGGGCGAGGGAGCAGCAGCCGAGGCACGCGACGGTCTCGATGGAGAAAAGGCCGTCTTCGGTGGTCTCACCGTCGCCGATGCCGAGTTCGGCGGAGACCCAGGCGCGGATCTGCGTGGAGCCCTTGATATGGCAGGCGGTGCCGTCGCAGACGCTGAGTTTGTACTTGCCGGGTTTGGTACGTTTGAACTGGGCGTAGAATGTGAGGACGCCTTCGACTTCCGCGGCCGGAATGCCGAAATGTTCCGCGGCGGCCAGGATGCCGTCGTTCGAGACGTATCCTTCGCGGGTCTGGATGAGCTGGAGCCCCTTGATCAGGTTGCCCTTGTCGGGCTCCACTTCTCCGAGGTAGGAAAAAGCACTGTTCATGATTTCCCCTGTGGTGTTGATTGGGTGGGTAGGTTTGCAGGTTTGTTTACGTATGCGCAAACTATAATATAGCACGCTTTTCCGAATAAACAAGCCGGAAAGACTTTGTTGCGGTCTTTATCTTCCCGAAAAACGCGGTTTCATTCCGCCGGATCGCCGGACGGTTCGGATGGTTCGTCCTGTTCCACGGCGGGATCGCGCCAGAAGGGATCGTACAGGGAATCGTCGGGCGACAGGTAGCCGACGCGGTCCTCCCAGCCGGACGCATCCGCCGGACGCGGCGTGAAGTCCGTGCGGGCGGCGGCATGGCCGTCTACGAACGCCGCGACGCACGATTTGGAATGCCGGAAATCGGCGTAGCCGCCCCTGCCCGACGAGGGATTGAAGAGAAACGCGGTCGGCGCGGGACGTCCGTCGGTCCCCGCGAGGAAACACGCGGCGTCGGCGAGGATGACCAGACGCGACGGCGTCTTCACGGACTGGATGCGGCAGAACCGGAAGTTCGGGGGCGACGCGGCCGCCGTGCCGAAGGAAAGCAGATAGTTCATGCCGTATCCGGCGAACCGGGCGGTCCAGGCGGGGTTCAGGAGGAGGGACGTTTTCGCGGCGGGACACTCGAAGACGCGGCCTTTTGCGGCGCTGGAATCCGGCACGACGCGGGAGAGGATGCCCGGCCCGCGGTGGTTCGCGGAGGATTCCCAGCTGTCGAACGACGCATCCCAGGCGGGGCAGAAATACCCGCCGTTCGCGTCGGTGTAAAAGAGGTGCATCAGCGTGACCTCGCGGATGTTGCCGAGGCAGAGCGCCAGGCGGGCGCGGTCCCGCGACGACGACAGCGCGGGCAGGATCAATCCGGTCAGGATCGCGATGACCGCGATCACGACCAGAAGCTCGACCAAGGTGAACCGGCGCGCGGCGCGGCTCCCCGGAACCGGACGGTCATGCTGTTTCATTTTTCCTCTTTGCGTGACGGGCACAAATGCCGGAGTCTGTTCCGGCGCAGAAAAAGTTCGGGAAGGCGGGGATCCGGCTCGCCGACGTTGAAATCAGCTCACGGTTGCTCGACAGTTCGTGAATTGCACACGATTCACCCGGCCCTTCCCGCGAATGGCGGAAAAATACCATACACCCGGAATGCGGAAAATGCAAGCGGAAAAAGAGTCTTCGAACATTCCGGTTCCGTGCGGGATTCCGGGTTCGGACCGTGCTAATCCTCCGGGGGGAGTTCGAGCACGGCGGCCTCTTTGTGCCGGGTCCGGAACCACGACGCCTGTCTGCGTGCGAACTGGCGCGTCGCGATCAC
>JAFXUM010000085.1 GCA_017524965.1 Lentisphaeria bacterium
ACTCCAAGGAAGAGTCCAAGTAAGCTGAATCGGGATTTCCCGACATAAGACAATCGAGTCAACCGGATCGCAACACGGTCCGGTTGACTTTTTTTTGATTTCGCCGTTTTTTCCTTCTTTCCCCCCCCCAAAAAAACTTCGAAAAAACTTTAAAATCGAAATAAAACACCATTGACTTTTCAAAAACGAGGTGTATATTACTTTAAAATTGAAATAATCTAAAACCGAAATCAACAATCCCGCGGAGTCCTGCCATGCTGAAATCTTCCTCCATCCTCCTCGTCACCGCCCTCGTTCCCGCCGCACTCATCGTCCTCATCAAAGTGTGCCCGGCAAAGATCCATCACGTTTCCGACGAACCTGTCATCAGCGAAGCCGAGGCCAGGCGCATCGAGGCGGAGGAACGCCGCGCCGAACGCGAGGAAGCACGCAGGGAAAAACGCGCGATCAAACAGGCGCAGGAGAAGGAACAGCGGAGCCTCGAAGACTCCGACAGATGGTTCGCCGCGCATGGCGAGCCGTCCGAGTTCAGTAAGGATGACGGGGTGTTCGGATTCGAAGAGGCTCCTGTTCCCGGCATGATGCCGCCTCCGATGCCGCCCGTGCTCCCGAATATCGCATACGGCAGGATGAGAGCCGGACGCGGTTTCGAGGGCGGGATCGGAAACGACGATTCCGGCGATTTCGGCGATCCCGGTTTTGACGGATTCGGCGCGAACGGTTACGGCGACGATTTCGGAAATGGCTTCCGAAGATTCTGATCCCCGTTCACAACCGGTTCAAAAAAGACCGTCTCCTCGCGGATTCGGTCTTTTTTTTTATTTCGCGGAAGAAAACGCCCCGGTCATTTTCCGTGTTCGGAGAGGAACGCTTCGGAAGTTTCGTCGCCCTGTTCGGCGGCGGCGCGAAGCCATTTCACGCCCTCGGCCTCGTCCTTTTTCACGCCCCTGCCCTCGAAATACGCCAGTCCCAGCAGGGCTTTCCCTTTCATGAACCCCTGTTCGGCGGCGGCACGGAACCATTTCACGCTCTCCGCCTCATCCCGTTTCACGCCGATGCCTTTGGCATAAAATCCGCCGACCATGCACTGCGCGTCCGGGTCGCCCTGTTCGGCGAGCGCAAGATACGTTTTCGCAGCCTGTTCGAACAACTTTTCCGCCTCGGCGGAATCCTTTGCCACGCCCTTGCCGTCGCGGCAGAGCCCCGCCAGATCGTGCATCGCGCGCGGATCGCCCTGTTTCGCCGCCTTGTACAACGCTGCGGCGGCTTTCGCGTACCAGTCATCCGATTCCGCTTTGTCTTTTCCCTCGTAGGCAAACCCGAGAAAACGCATGGCGAACGGGTTGCCCTGTTCCGCGGATTTGCGGAGAAATTCGATGCCATCATCGAACTCCTGAAATTCAAGGATCGCAGTCTGCCCGACCCGGTACTGCGCCTCGGCATGTCCGAGTTTCGCGGCTTTTCCCCAGCAAATGAGCGCCTTTCCCATGTCCCGTTCCGTGCCGATCGCCTGTTCGAAGCAAAGCCCGAGCATGTACTGGGCGTCGCCCACAGCATCATGCGCCGGATTGTCCTCCATCTTCGCGCCCTCATGGAACCAGTGGAACGCCTTGTCCCAGTCCTTTTCAACGCCCTTCCCCTCATAACAGCAGATTCCGAGGAGATAACACGCACGCGCATACCCAGTGGTTTGCGAGAGGCACTGCACCGCGTTTCCATAATCCCCGGCTTCGTACGCCGCCACGCCCTGCTTAAATAGATTCGACCGTTCCGACCAGGAACCATAGACATCGACAAAAATGCCCGCGATGATCAGAAGCACGCCGATCACGACCGTACAGCCGGAATGATGGTGATGTGTTCTTTCTTCTTTTTCCGCAGGTCCATCCTCCGCCTTTTCGCCGGAAGACTCTCGCGCATCGGGCACGGAGAACGACGCGATTTCGTCAGCCGACAACGGATGGTCCGGATCCGGCGAGCGGTCCGGTTCAGGTTGGGACGGTTCTTCGATATCCTCCCGCGACGTCTCGTCTTCCCCTTCCTTCTTTTTCCTCCGCCCGTCCCATGCGTCTTTGACGAGACAGATTCCCGCGTAGATGAGACAGAACACATGGAACAGCATCACGACAAGGATCGCCACCCCGATGATGTATCCGACGATCCCCTGCGGATTGTCGAGGAACAGACGATAACAGACAAACGACCCCACGCCGAAATATAATGCGAGGACAAACACGCAACAGATCAAGGTTTTGATAAAATCCCAGATCGCGTTCAGAAAATTCATCTCTTCACCTCATTTCTTTGGGTTCGATTCACGCCTGACAAGTATCGCAGGTAAATACTATACTGTTGTTTCCCAAAAAAAGCAAGCAGGCAGTGCATATAAAAAAGCACCCCGGACCGGAGTCCGGGATGCGATTTTGTCTTTCCCGACGTCCGGCAGGAGTTCTGAGGCGTCCTGCCGGGCGGGGTATCAGCAGACCGGGGAATTACTTCTTCGCGGGCTTCAGATACTTGTCGAGGAATTCGATGACGCGCTTGGAGTTCTTCTCGTCGAAGAAGCGTCCGTCTTCGTGGCCGCAGCCGTCAAAGAAGCCGGCGCCTTCGAAGATCACTTTGTCCTTGCCGATGTACTTGGCAACGGTTTCGGCGAATTCCTTGGAGGATCCGATCGGAACGACGTTGTCCTTGGTGCCGTGCTGGATCAGGAAGCCGGGAGCGGTCTTGGGATCGAGCGTGTGGGCATACATGCCCGGATCGGCGCGCTGTGCCGGAGCGGGATCGGTTTCGCGGTTGCTGTGGATCGGGAGACCGACGTAGGAGCTGTAGGGACCCTGGTCGGCGTCGTGGCCCATCATGCCGCGGCCGGCTTCGGCCTCGGCGTCCTTGGCCTGCTGGTCCATGGTGAGGACGTTCATCGGGCCGAAGAGGTCGACGACGGCCTGGACGGAGGAGGAGTATTCGGCATTGTCGCCGATATCGCCCATCATGAGGCCCTTGATGTTGCTGGTGGTGCCGAGGAAGCCCGCCATGTGTCCGCCGGAGGAGTCGCCGATGGTGCCGATGTGGTCGGCGTCAAGGTTGAGTTCCTTCGCGTGGGCGCGGATCCAGCGGACGGCGGCCTTGGCGTCGTTCATCGGACGCGG
>JAFXUM010000086.1 GCA_017524965.1 Lentisphaeria bacterium
GAGTCGGACCACGGCAGGCGGTATTTCAGGACCGCGTTGAAACGCGTACCGATGGCCGGTTCCTTGCCTTCAAATTCGTAGACCGGTTCGCCGAGCAGGACAGGATCGGCTGCCTCCTTCGCGGACATATGCCAGCGGACCGCGACCGCCGCGCCGGCGGCGATCAGGATCAGCAGGACGCCGCCGAGGATGGCGGGGAGCATCCGGAACCAGGTCTTTTCTATCAGTTTCGATTTCATGATCGGGTGTCAGCCTCTGGATTTGCGTTTGCCGCGCTTCTGGAAGAATCCCATCAGCGGCTTTACGATGTCGCCCGTGCACGGCAGTTCGATCAGGTCGACTTTCGCCTGGCGGCAGTTCTCCTCCAGCTGTTTGTCGAAGAGCTCCTGCGCGGCGGCGTAGCGCGCGGCGGCGAGCCTGCTGCCGGGAAACGCGAAGGTCGCGCCGGTCTCGGCGTCCTCGAGCTCGAGCGCGGCGGCCGTCGGCAGCGCGGTCTCCAGCGAGTCCACCACGCGGATCGCCGCGAGGTCGTGCCTGCGGTTCAGGATCCGCAGCGGCTTCCAGAAATCTCCCTCGTCCATGAAGTCGCTGATGAGGAAGATCACGGTCTTTTTCTTCAGCGTGCGGCTGAGCGATTCGAGCGCGGCGGCGATGTTCGTGCCGCGTCCGCGCGGATGCGTCGCCACCAGGTCGCGGATCACGCGCATCACGTGGGCGCGCCCCGAACGCGGCGGGATGTAGGATTCCACGCGGTCGGAGAAGAGCAGGAGCCCGACCTTGTCGTTGTTGCGGATGGCGCTGAACGCGAGGAGCGCGGCGGTCTCCGCCATCTTGTCGCGCTTGTCGTCCTCGGCGGACCCGAAGAGCGTGGAGGACGAGATGTCGACCGCGATGATCACGGTCAGCTCGCGTTCCTCGACATATTTCTTGATGTGCGCGACGCCCGTGCGTGCGGTGACGTTCCAGTCGATGTCGCGGACGTCGTCGCCCTCGGTGTACGTGCGGACCTCGCTGAACTCGATGCCGCGTCCGCGGTACACGCTGCGGTACGCGCCGCCGGTCATCTCCTCGACGACTTTGCGCGTTTTGATCTCGATTTTCCGGATCCTGGCGAGCAGGTCTCTGGTCAACATGGGGTAAACCTCGCTGAATTGCTGTGAATCTGCGACGGGAAAACGGTCTGCGGGCGGGCGAAGACTACGGCGTGCGGAGCTCGTTCAGGATGCGTTCGATGATGCTGTCGGCGTCGAGCCCTTCCGCCTCGGCCTCGTAGCTGAGGATCAGGCGGTGGCGCAGCACGTCCGGCGCGAGCGCCTTCACGTCCTGCGGGATCACGTAGGCGCGGCCCTCCAGGAACGCAGCGCCCTTCGCCGCGAGGGCGAGCGCGATGCCGGCACGCGGGGATGCGCCGAACTGCACCAGCTCGGCGAGGTCGCCCAGCTTTACGCCGTTCTGGCGGCTGGAAAGCTCGGCGTGGTGCTTCGGACGCGTCGCGATCACGATGTCGAGGATGTATTCGAGGATCTTTTCGTCCATGTAGACCTTGTCGACCCATTCGCGGGCGTTTTCGATGTCGGAGAGCTTCGCGACAGCCATCGCGCGCAGGCTCGTCTCCGGGTGCGCCATGCGGTCGATTACGGAGCGTTCCGCCTCGCGCGTCGGATAGTCCACTTTCAGCTTGAACATGAAGCGGTCGACCTGGGCTTCCGGCAGCGGATAGGTGCCCTCCTGCTCAATCGGGTTCTGCGTGGCGAGGACCAGGAAGGGCGACGGCATGGGGATGGTCTCCCCGGAGATGGTCGCCTGGCGTTCCTGCATGCACTCCAGCAGCGCGCTCTGCACTTTCGAGGGCGCGCGGTTGATCTCGTCGGCGAGGACCAGGTTCGCGAAGACCGGGCCCTTCTTGACCGAGAACGTGTGGTCGTTCTGGTTGTAGATCGTTGTGCCGACCACATCCGAGGGCAGCAGGTCCGGCGTGAACTGGATACGGGAGAACGCGCCGTCCATGGCCTGCGCCACTGTCTTCACCAGCAGCGTCTTCGCCAGGCCCGGGACGCCTTCCAGCAGAAGGTGCCCGTTCGCGATCAGCGACAGCAGCACGCGGTCGACCAGATATTCCTGTCCAGCCACGATGCGGCCGATTTCAGTGCGGAGCGGGCGGATGAACGCTGACGCGTCCGAGATTTTGCTTTGCAGTTCCTGAAGTTCTTCCTGTCTCATGCCAAATTATCTCCTCAAAAATGGGTCGGTGTTGATGATCTGTATCGGAATATGTGCCGGAGGTCCGGCGATCCTGTTCACGGTCCTGCGGAATACTCTCCGACATCGCATATAGACACCGCGTTTCCAAAAAAGTTCCCGGTTTGTATCTGTCTTTCCACAAAAAAGACGACATATCCGGCTTTATCATTTTTGAACTGAAATTGAAAGTTTTTGATTTCTTTTTTGAAAGATACTTGAAACTTTTTTCAAACGGTGTATAGTGATATGCATCATTTGTATTATCTGTCAACACTTTTTCTCAATCCAAAGGCGACAAAGGGGGTCAGCCGTGGTCATCACAGAATCAATTCAAAAAGCCATTCAGTCCGCAATCGCCAAATGCGGAAGCCTGCTCAGTTTTTCCCGTTCGGTCGGGGTCTCGCATACGACCGTTGCCTTCTGGCTCAGCGGACGTACACGCAAGATCAATTCCACTGTGTGGGACAACCTGTATCCCCTGATTCAGGAGTATTTGGAGTCGGAATCCGTCTATCCGTCCGAACCGAAAGCTGCCGGCAGTTCCGCCTATGTCCTGCATGAAAAACATGCCGGACGGTACGGCATGTTGCAAAACACATCGGCGCCGTTGCTCCGGCTGGACGATCTGAAGGACTACGATCCGCAGATCGATTCGATTGAGGAGATCATCCGGAAAAAATCCAAACGCGTTGTTTCGTTCACTTCGCCGGTCCAGGCGGGGTGCTTCGCGGTCGAGATCGACAAAAAGCGCAGCGGTTTTTTCCCCGAGGGAACACGTCTGATGCTCCGCGGACTGGATGCGCCCGGCGACGGCGACACGGTACTTGTGAAACTCCGGAACAAAAAGGAGTATCTCTTCGCCGTTTATACCCGCAGGAACGATGAAGTTGTATTGAAACCGCTTCAGAATGCCGCCGGGGAGCGCCGCATCCCGCGGGCGGAGTTTCACACCGTCTGCTGCTGGATCGTTCCGATTCGCGAGGCGGTGCAGGTCTTCTGACGTCCGGCCTCTCTCCGGACAAGAACCGGAATATGTCGGGGAATCATGCGTTTCCGCTTGTATTTTTCATCGTTTTCAGATATATTATTTCCCTGAATTCTACGAAACAATCATAAGAAGAAAGGATGCATCATGTTCCTCGGTCAAGACTATCTTATCGGCAACGAAACCGGAAAACGCATTTTCGCCTCGGTCAAAGACCTTCCCATCCTCGACCCGCACAACCACGCCGACGTCGCGGCCATCGCGCGCAACGAGAATTTCAAGGACGCATGGGAGCTCTTCGCCGCAACCGACCATTATGTCTGGGAAGTCCTGCGGAAAACGGGCGTGCCGGAGGAGAAGATCACCGGCAAGGCTTCGCCGCACGACAAATTTATCGCGATGGCGGAGGTCTTCGATCAGATCGCCGGAAACCCCGTCTACGAGTGGATTCACCTCGACCTCCGGTTCCTCGGCGTCGAGGAGCTGCTGAGCGCGGAGACGGGCGAGCAGATATGGAAGGAAGTCAACGATATCCTCGCGAAAGAGGAAAGCCGTCCGCAGGCACTCCTGAAACGCATGAACGTCGAGGTGATGTGCTCGACCGACGATCCCGCCGACACGCTTGAGTATCATAAGATCGTGAACGGGAGCATGGGGCGGACGATTGTGCGTCCGACCTGGCGTCCCGATGCGGCCATGAAGGCCGGAAAGCCGGGATTCCCCGCATATATCGAGCGCCTCGGCAAGCGCTGGGGCGTCAGGATCACCACGCTCGCCGAATTGCTGGACGTCCTTCAGAAATCCCATGATTTCTTCGCCGAAAACGGCTGCCGTGCCAGCGACCACGGACTTGAACTCGCGTCCAGCGGGACCGGTGACGCCGCGGCTGCCGCGGAGACGTTCAAAAAAGCCCTCGCGGGCGAATCCGTGTCCCCGGAGGAAGCCTCAAACTATGCGGACTATCTGCTCGGTGAATTCGGCGAGATGAACAGCCGCAGCGGCTGGGTGATGCAGCTCCACATGGGCGCGGTCCGCGATGTCCGCGATTTCCTGTTCCGCACGATCGGGCCGGACTCAGGCGGCGACGTAAGCGATCTTTTCCAGTCGCATGAGGCGAAACTCATCCGCTTCCTGAACCGGTTCGACGGCCGCCTGAAGGTCGTGCTCTACTGCCTGGACCAGGTTCACCAGGCCACGC
>JAFXUM010000006.1 GCA_017524965.1 Lentisphaeria bacterium
CGCGATCATCACGTATGCGCGCATCGCGGGTTCGCGCATCCCGGTCGACAGTGCGTAAAACAGCAGCGGAACAAGCACAAAAAGACAGCGTTTCCGGAACGGCACCCAGACCAGCAGAAGCAGGAGCAGCGAGGCGAAGATCCCGACGTGCGTGCCGCTGACCGTCAGGATGTGGATCGTGCCGCTGGAGAGGAATCCGGCGCGCGTCTCCTTTTCCAGCGCGATCCGGCGTCCGCCGAGCATCGCGCCCGCCATCCGCGCGGTCTCCACGCTCCGGAATCCGCGACAAATCGCCGCCAGCGCGGCGTCACGCAGATCGTAGAGCGCCCGACGGTATCCGGTCCCGTGCGAAACGACCTCCAGAGAATCCGGTTCCGGGCGGAACAGTTCGAAAATGCCCTCGTGTTCGAGGTAGGCGGCATAGTCGAAGGAACCGGGAAAGAGCGGCGGCTCCGGCGCGGAGAAAACGCCTTTCGCAAGCACGGTATCGCCGAATCCGAGCGGGATCTCGATCGCGTTCTCGCCACGGCCGCAGTCCAGCAGGACGCGCGGCATTGTCCCCTCGAACTCGATCCACGGGGCGTTCGCGCCGTAGCGGAACCGTTTCACGCGGCATTGCAGATTCCGCACGCGGAACGCTTCGCCGGGCCGCGCCGAGGCGGACGGATCGTCAACGGTCAGTTCGGCTTCGGCGGCGAACCGCGCCCTCCCCGCCTCGTCCGAGATGAAATTTCTCTGCTGTCCCGACCAGACCAGCGCCGCGATCAGCGCGGGCAGCATCGGCAGGGCAAACCGGACCAGCGCGTCCCGCGTCGGAATCAGGGCCCACACGAGCAGGACCGACGCCGCCGGGATCAGGACATAAGGAAAGCCGTTCCCCCGGACAGAGAGAACGGCTGTGACTGCCGCAAGCAGAAAGAGCGCGGCGGGGCAGAACTGTTCGAACGCGGTCGCGCTTATCCGGAGTCGGCGGAACAGCGCGCGCGGAAAGACGGTTCTGTGTCCCGGCACGGATTCCATGGCGCGGCGCCCGAACGGGATCCCGTCACCGGAACAGCGTGCAGAGGATCGCCTTGTGCATGTGGAGGCGGTTTTCGGCCTCGTCGAAGACGATGGAGTGTTCGGACTCCATGACCTCGTCGGTGATCTCCTCGCCGCGGTGCGCGGGCAGGCAGTGCATCACCTTCACGTCGGGTTTCGCATATCCGAGCATCTTCATGTCGAGGCGGTACGGCTCCAGGATCTTCATGCGTTCGCGGGATTCCTTTTCGAAGCCCATGCTCACCCACACGTCGGTGTAGACGAAATCGGCGTCCTTCATGGCGGCAACGGGATCGGTGGTCCATTCCACCTTGCCGGGACCGAGGTCCTCGTCCATGATCGCCTGGCGCGGACGGAATTCCTCGGGCGCGCCGATCGCGAACGTCATGCCGGCGAGCTTGCACGCCATCATGAGGGAGTTCGCCATGTTGCTGGCGCCGTCGCCGAGGTACGCCATCTTCAGGCCTTCGAGCTTGCCCTTGCGTTCCCAGATCGTGAAGAGGTCGGCGAACGCCTGGCACGGGTGGTAGTCGTCCGTGAGCGCGTTCACGATCGGGATGGAGCCGTACTGCGCGAGCCCCTCCACGTCGGACTGCCGGAACGTGCGGATCACGATGCCGTGCAGGAACCGGCTGAGCACGCGGGCGGTGTCGGCGATGGTCTCGCCGCGCCCCATCTGGGTCTTGCTCTCGTCGAGGTAGATCGGCTGGCCGCCGAGTTCATGGATCCCGACCTCGAACGAAACGCGCGTGCGGGTCGAGGATTTCGCGAAGATCATGCCGATGGACTTGCCTTCGAGCGGGCGGGGCTGGTTCGCCTTGCCGCGTCCGGCCTTCAGGCTGGCTGTCGTTTCGATGAGTTTTTCCAGGGCGGCGCGGTCGAATTCGCGTCCGGTAAGCAGGTGTCTGATCATTTCCGGCCTCCTTTCGAAGCTGAATATTCCTTGAATGCCGCGCCGATGATGCGCACGGCCTTGTCGCAGTCCTCCCGCTTCACGATCAGCGGGGGCAGAAGACGAAGCACGACCTCGCCCGCGGACAGGGCGACGAGCCCTTTCTCACGCAGGACCGGGAGGATGTCCTTCGCCGGGAAGTCGAGCACGACGCCGAGCATGAGGCCGCGTCCGCGGACCTCCTTCACGAAATCGTACTTGTCGACGAATTTTTCGAGTTTGCCGCGCAGATACGCGCCCATCTCTTTGACGTTGTCCAGGATCTTGTCCTTGTAGATCGTCTCGAAGACGGCGAGCGAGGCGGCGGTGGCGAGCGCGTTGCCGCCGAACGTGTTGCCGTGGGTGCCGGGGGTCAGCACGCCGGACAGACGCTCGTTGCACACGAACGCGCCCATCGGGATGCCGTTCGCGATGGCCTTGGCGAACGAGAACGCGTCGGGCTTGATGCCGTATCCCTGCCAGGCGCAAAGCGTGCCGGTGCGGCCCATGCCGCACTGCACCTCGTCGAACATCAGCAGGACGTCTTTCTCCTTGCAGAGCTTGTCGAGTCCCTTGATGAACTCCTCGTCGGCGGGCACGATGCCGCCCTCGCCCTGGACCGCCTCAAGCAGCACGGCGCAGGTCTTCGGGCCGATCGCCTTCTTCACGGACTTCAGATCGTTGAACTTCGCGAACTTGAAGCCGGGCATGTCGGGGTTGAAGCCCTCGCGGTATTTGCTGCGGCCGGTCGCGGCGAGCGTGGCGAGCGTGCGCCCGTGGAACGAATTCTCCATCACGACGATCTCGTTGCGCCCCGTGGCGTTGCCCCACTTGCGCGCGAGCTTGATGAGCCCTTCGTTCGCCTCGGCGCCGCTGTTGCAGAAGAACACGCGGCCCTTGCCGAACGTCTTCTTCACGATCAGCTCGGCGAGGCGCGGCATATTTTCGTTCAGGAAGAGGTTGGACACATGCACCAGCGTCTGCGCCTGGCGGCAGACCGCCTCGGTGACGGCGGGGTGGCAATGCCCGAGGCTGCACACGGAGATGCCGGAGGAAAAATCCAGATATTTGCGCCGGTTCGCGTCGTACAGGTTGACGCCGCCGCCGCGCACGAACAGCACCGCGGGCGTCCCGTAGGTGTTCATGACATTCTTTTCGTAGAGTTTCTGGAGTTTTTTCGTGGTGTCCTGTTTCATTTTTCCGAAATCCTTTCCTTATAAAGATGGAAAAGAGTTACTATAGCACGTTTTTTGGAGAAAACAATCTTTTTTCAGGCATTTTTCCGTTTTTTGCCGCAAAAACGGCGGAAAAACCGAAAAAGAACGGCATGCGCCGGTTCTTTCTGCTGCCGGAGCATGCCGATACTGCCGCGCGGCGTTCGACTCAGGACGCCGCGGACGGGATCAGGATTCCGAGGTCGCCTCGCCGATGGACGGCGTGTGCTTGTGGTCCTGTTTCTTGTCGAGATAGCGCCGCATCTGCGCGGACGCTTTCGCGACGGCCTCGTCGATGGCCTTGTAGACGTTGTCGAACGCCTGGGAAGCCGCCGTGACCGGGTGGTCTTTCACGGCCGCGTCGAGGTGCGCCGTGATCAGGTTTCTCTGCAAGTCAAGAACGATCTTCACGCTGCTGATGCGCAGACGGAATTCGGAGAAGGCATCCTCCGCCGCTTTCACGGCGTAATCGCGGACTTCGTTGTCAAGTTCGAAGTGACGAACGCTTACGGTAATGTCCATAATGAGACCTCCTTGGTTCTGATGGTTCTTCGAGCGGACCGGACCTCCGGCCCTGTTCTCTCTGACTTCAACTTACATCTGTTTGTTCCAAATGTCAAGCGGTTTTTCCGTTTTTTTCCGTTTTTTCCTCATTTTTCCCGGATCCGGGCTGAAAAAACAAGGCCGCCGGGGCAAAAAAATCCCCGGCCCGCCGCAAAAGCGAAGCCGGGGAAATCTGTTTCCGAGGGAAACGCCGCAGGGGAATCAAAGACCGCCCGGCGGCGAATCGTTTTTCAGAACGTTTTCAGAGCGTCATCATTTCGGCTCGTACTCGTTTTTGACCTTGTCCGTGCGGAACGGATAGGCCGGGAAACCGTCCTTGTTCATGAGGTTGACGTCGCCGCGGTACATGATGTAGGCAAAACGGACGGTCTTGGGCTCCTTGACCTTGTCGGAGGAGACTTCGACGGTGTCGCCGACGATCTTGGCGTCAGCCCAGACGAAGTTGCCGTCGGCGCCCGCGATGGCGAACGCGCCGGGCGCTTCGCCGTCGGAGGTGGTGAGGCCCTTGCCGACGTTCTTGAAGTGGATGATGCACTTGTCGCCCTTGATGTCCATGTGATCGTAGACAGGACCGACGCCGAGTTCACCGCCGAAGTACTTCCACTCGACGAGCTTCGCGAGGCGGTAGCCGAGGGTCTGTTTGTCGCGCGGATGGATGTCGGACTGGTCGCCGATGTCCATCAGCGGGACGCTGCTGACGTTTTCATAGATGTAGGACATCTCGTCCTGGATCTCGCGGGTAAGCGCCCAGCCGTCGACCCTGCTGCCCATCGGGGGCTTGCTCTTCCACTGGTCTTCGGGGAGACGGTTCATCGGGGTCCACTGCTCGAACCCTGCGAGCTGGCAGATCACCCACGGCTGCTTCGGGTCGTTCCATTTTTCGCGCCAGCCCTCGATGAGCATTTTGTGGAGCGCGTAGTAATCCTTGTTGCCGGTGTTGGATTCGCCCTGGTAGAAGAGGACGCCGCCGACATTGACGCGGGTCCAGGGAGCCGCCATGGCGCCCCACATCGTGCCGGGGAACTTCTCGCTGGAGAACTGGCCGCCGCGGACCTGTCCGTTTTCCGGATTCGCCGCGCCTGCGAGCAGGGCGTCTTCGATCTGGGCCGCTTCGCGGCGGTTGTGCTTCGCGAATTCGCTGTCGGGGATGAAGGTCTCGATATTGACGCCGCCCCACGCGATCATGATGAGGCCGACCGGGATGTCGAGGTCCTTCTGGAGCTGACGGGCGAAGAAGTAGCCCGCGGCGGAGAAGTTCGGGACGGTCTGCGGACTGCATTCCATCCAGATGCCGGTGTTTCTTCCCGCACCGACGATGTCGTCGAACTCGGTGCCCGGGGCCTTGGTCTTCGGCACTTCGAACAGGCGGATGCGCGGATAGTTGGCCGCCGCGGCTTCCTGCTGGTGGTTCTTGATCTGGATCATGGTGTTGCCGGTGGAGACGGGCAGTTCCATATTGGACTGGCCGGCGCAGATCCAGACTTCGCCGATGAGGACGTTGTCGAACGTGATCGTGTCGGCGCCGTCGGTCACTTTCACCTTGTACGGGCCGCCCGCTTCGAGCGCGTCGAGCTTGGCTTCCCATTCGCCGTCGTCACCGGCCTTGGCGGTGGCGGGCTTGGCCTGTGAGCCTTCGATCGTGACCGTCACGGTCTTGCCGGGATCGGCCTTGCCGGAGATGCGGATCGGGGCGCGGCGCTGGAGGCACATGTTGTTTCCGTAGATTTTCGGGCAGGAGAGCTTTTCGGCGTACGCGCTGGGGAGCGCGAGCAGAGCGGCGACCGCTGCGGCGAGGAGAAGAGTCATCTTTTTCATAAGAGTTCTTTCCTGTTTTTGAGTTGGTTTGGTTGGTTATGATGGATATTCTGGGATTGCCTGCGAAGCATTTCGAGGTCATTCCGCCTCGAAACGCGGTTTTGTTTCCCTCAATATATATCAGTTATCCGTTTTTTCAAGAGGATTTCCCGCTTTTTTTGCGTTCTTCCGCGTTTTCGGCGGACAAAAACGGAATCCCGGAGACGTGTTCGGCGTTTTCATGGCGAGGGAAATGGGACGGGGAGCCCCGAGCCCCATCCCGCGCCGCCCCGGGTCGTCGCGACGCCCGTTTTGTGCCCGGACCGGTCGAATGATAACAGGACCAATAGGACCGATAGGACCAATAGGAAAGCGCGTTCGGAAAATCTTTTCCCATTCGTCCTATTCGTCGTCCCATTCGTCCCATTCGTCCTGTCTCACAGCATACGCCCTCCCGGCAGTCATGATCGCGTTTTTTGAGGTGCGCCAAAACAGAAAGTTTGTGTTTTTTTTGCAAACACTTTTTTCTCTTGATTTTTTATGATATTATGATATTGTAATGTTTGAAAATGACCGAACCGGAATGAACAACACCAATTCCACAGGAGAAATAATATGAAACACAAAACAGCCTGGATCATCGCCGCAAGCATCGCCATTGTCATTACCTTGTTGCTTGGGCTTTCCCTGATCCTGTATCCTCCGCTTGCCGGGGGGCTTCTGCTGGGTAACCTGGAGCTTGCCGAACGGAATGCATCCGGTTTCGATCTCGAGGGGGTCGTGACGGACGATGCCGGGCATCCGCTGAGCGGCGTCACGATGCAGGTGACTTTCTCCCGATCGAATATCATGGATTACAATTCCCCGGATGTGCACAAGGAATACCGGGAAACCGTGAATTCGAAGTTTCACATCCGGCAGAAGCGTTTTACCGGCGTCGAAGTCGCTTTCTTCAAAAACGGATATCACACGGAAACCCTGCGCTTTATTTCCCACGGGGCAGTCCATGAACAGCACGGCATTTGGGTCAAGATGGCAGAAAGACAACGCCCTGTCGCGAATCTGCAAAGCGGCGGGGGCCCCCTTTGGTACAACATCAAAAACGAGACGAAACAGGTTTGTGAGATCTGGCTGTCCGAAAAAGGAGACGTCAATGATTATCAGCAGAAAACAATCGATGCCGGTGCACTGCCGGAAAGCACCAGATATTTTGACTTTGATTTCAAGCGATATGAAAATGGCAGGATCATGTACGGCAGCCAGAACAATTGGAAATATGAGTACAAAGGCGCGCCGTGTCCGGTCGCGTTCATCATACGGTTTCATTCGGACGACCCGGACGACGGTATGATCCTGATGCAGGGGTCTTCACCCGGCATGACGCAGGAGGACTTCGATAAACGAGGCAACACGGCTCCGGAAACGGGATACACGGTGAGAGAGATCGAGATCCCGATGGAGACGGAAATGGATGTGGAGTATTTTTCCAGGAGAATATATGTCTTCCTGAAGTGCGGAGACCATTACGGGAAAGCGGAGATCTGGCCTGTCCGGATCAGCGTCGACGATAAGGAAAAGACCGTCACCTCCGCCGGGACGTCCATCGGCATCTCCATCAACCGGACCCCCGGCGACAGAAACGTTACAGCCTGGTGAAAACCGCAGCAGAAAAGGATTCTCTAAACTCACATCCCCCCGATTTTTAAGCATGTCCATGCTCCTGCCCTTGATCGTCCTGCCCCACAGCATAGCCCGTCCGTTCAGCGTGCGCAGTCCCGCGAAAAACTCTATAAAAAGAGAGGGAATTGACTGGTTATTTCCGGAAAATGCTGTATATTATATGGGTCTGTTTTTGGGAGGCAAAGCCTCCACTGCGGCAGTGCCCGGCTTCGCTCGGGCACGAGGAAGCAATTCCTTTGCTGCGGAACTGTAATCAAGGAGAAAACGGGCGCTGATTCACGCATTTTTCAACGGCAAACAGCCAATCAATAAGGACACACAAATGAACAAGATCACGGACTGGTACGGCTCCACCGGGCTGACCATGGGCATCGCCGCCGACCACGGCGGATTCGAACTGAAAGCGAAACTTATCCCGTTCCTCGAAAGCAAGGGCTTCACCGTCCGCGACTTCGGGCCGACCGTGTACGACGCCGGCGACGACTACTCGGTGTTCGGATCCGCGATGGCAAAAGCCGTCTCCAAGGGCGAAATCCAGCTCGGCATCCTGCTCTGCCGCAGCGGCGCGGGCATGGTCATCACCGCGGACCGCTTCCACGGCGTCCGCGCCGTCGTGGCGTTCTGCAAGGAGAACACCGCCGCCAGCCGCGCCCACAACTGTTCAAACGTGCTGGTCATCCCCGCCGACTACATGGACGAGGCGAAGATGAAGGAGCTCATCGAGGTCTGGCTCTCCACCCCGTTCTCCGGCGACGCCCGCCACGTGCGCCGTCTTGAGATCCTCGAAAAGCGCACCTACGACGATATCGCCGCGATCCGTTCCGCGGACCCGGAGATCGCCTCCCTGATCGACAAGGAAGCCGACCGCCAGTTCAACGGCATCGAGCTGATCGCCTCCGAGAACTTCACGAGCACGGCGATCCGCGCCGCCCAGGGCTCCGTCCTGACCAACAAGTACGCCGAAGGCTATCCGCGCAAGCGCTACTACAACGGCTGCGAATTCGTTGACGAGGTGGAACAGCTCGCGATCGACCGCGCGAAGGAGCTTTTCGGCGCGGAAGCCGCGAACGTGCAGCCCCACGCGGGCAGCCAGGCGAACATGGCGGTGTATTTCGCGCTGCTGAACCCCGGCGACACCGTGCTCTCCATGAGCCTTGACCACGGCGGACACCTCACGCACGGCCATCCGATGAACTTCAGCGGCAATCTCTTCCACATCGTGCCCTACGGCGTCTCCGCCGAGACCGAGCGCCTCGACTACGACGAGATCGAACGCCTCGCCATGGAGCACAAACCGCGCATGATCCTCGCCGGCGCGTCCGCCTATCCGCGCGCCATCGACTTCGCCCGCCTGCGCCAGATCGCGGACAAGGCGAACGCCTTCCTCTTCGTCGACATGGCGCACATCGCCGGTCTCGTGGCCGCCGGTCTCCACCAGAACCCGGTCCCGTACTGCGACGTGGTCACCACCACCACGCACAAGACCCTCCGCGGCCCGCGTTCCGGCCTCATCCTCTGCAAAGAAAAATACATCAAAGCGATCAATTCCAAGGTCTTCCCCGGCCTCCAGGGCGGCCCGCTCATGCACGTGATCGCCGCGAAGGCGATCTGCTTCAAGGAAGCGATGTCCCCCGAATTCAAGGCGTACCAGCAGCAGATCGTGAAGAACGCCTCCACGCTCGCCGCCGCGCTCGCCGACAAGGGATTCCGCATCGTCTCCGGCGGCACCGACAACCACCTGATGCTCGTCGACCTGCGCCCGCGCCACGCCACCGGCAAGGAGATCGCCACCGCCCTCGACAAGGCCGCGATCACCGTCAACAAGAACATGATCCCGTTCGACCCCGAAAAGCCGTTCGTCACCAGCGGCATCCGCATCGGCACGCCCGCCGTCACCACGCGCGGCATGAAGGAGCCGGAAATGCTCCGCATCGCCGACTTCATCGACCGCGCCGCCGCCGCGAAGGACGACGATGCCGCGCTCGCCGCCATCCGCGCCGAGGTGATCGACTTCTGCGCCGACTTCCCGATGCCGGAATTCTGAGCTCACACAGGAGGTTTCAGACATGCTTGACATCAAATTCGTACGCGAGAATCCGGACGCCGTCCGCGAGAACATCCGCAAGAAATTCCAGGACGGCAAGCTCCCGCTCGTCGACAAGGTCCTGGAGCTCGACAAACGCAACCGCGAGATCAAGACCGAGGTCGAATCCCTCCGCGCCAAACGCAAGACCATCTCCAAGGAGATCGGCAAGCTCATGGGCCAGGGCAAGAAGGACGAGGCCGAACAGATCAAGGCGGAAATGGCCGGCGACGCCGCGCGCATCGACGAGCTTTCCGCCGAGGAAGTTCAGGTCGAGGAGGAACTCCTCAAGACCATGATGGTCATCCCGAACATCATCGATCCCTCCGTGCCCATCGGAAAGAACGACACGGAGAACGTCGAGCTGGAACGCTTCGGCGAGCCCGTCGTGCCCGACTTCGAGATCCCGTACCACACCGAGATCATGGAGAGCTTCTGCGGCATCGACCTGGACAGCGCCCGCCGCGTGGCCGGAAACGGCTTCTACTACCTCGTCGGCGACGTCGCGCGCCTGCATTCCGGCATCCTCTCCTATGCCCGCGACTTCATGGTCAGCCGCGGCTTCACCTACTGCATCCCGCCCTTCATGATCCGCAGCAACGTCGTCTCCGGCGTCATGAGCTTCGCCGAAATGGATTCCATGATGTACAAGATCGAGGGCGAAGACCTCTATCTCATCGGCACCAGCGAACACTCCATGATCGGACGTTTCATCGACCAGATCCTCCCCGAGGAGTCCCTCCCGCTCGCCCTCACCAGTTATTCCCCCTGCTTCCGCAAGGAGAAAGGCGCGCACGGCATCGAGGAACGCGGCGTGTACCGCATCCACCAGTTCGAGAAACAGGAAATGATCGTGATCTGCAAGCCCGAGGACAGCATGATGTGGTTCGACCGCCTCTGGCACAACACCGTCGATTTCTTCCGCTCC
>JAFXUM010000087.1 GCA_017524965.1 Lentisphaeria bacterium
ACGGCGCGGCCTTGTACTTGCCGTCGGGTCCGCGGGTGGCGCGGATGTTCTGGTCGACCCAGTCCCAGATGCAGCCGCCGATGAGGCGCGGATACTTCTCGAAGGCGTCCATGTACTCCTGAAAGTTGCCGAGCGCGTTGCCCATGCTGTGGGCGTATTCGCAGAGGAAGAACGGCCAGTTTTCGCGCGTGGTCGAGCCGGTGCGGTTCACGCGGTCCACGTCGGGATACATCGCGCTGCCCATGTCGGTCACGCCGTCGGTGTGCCCCATGTCGCAGGAGTGGATGAGGCGCGTTTTGTCGAACGCCTGAATCGCGCGCGAGGCCGCCGCGAGGTTTTCGCCGCGTCCGTTCTCGTTGCCGAGGCTCCAGAAAATGACGGCGGGACAGTTTTTGAGGCGGTTGTAGTTGTTGAGGTTGCGCTCCACGTAGACCTGCGTCCATTCGGAATTGCTGGTCAGGTCGCGCTTTTTGTGGCACTCGATGTTCGCCTCCGCGACCAGATACATGCCGTACTTCTCGCAGAGCTCGTACCAGTACGGGGCGTTCGGGTAGTGCGAGGTGCGGACGGTGTTGATGTTGTGCGCCTTCATCAGCTGGATGTCGCGCTCCATGACCTCGCGCGTGATCGCGCGCCCCATGTCGGGGTGCGTCTCGTGACGGTTCACGCCCTTCAGGATGACCTCCTTCCCGTTGATGAGGAGCTGTGCCTGCGGACCGACCTCGACCGTGCGGAATCCGAGGTTGACCTGCACGGTCTCGGCGTTCCCGGCGGTGTTCGCGGCGTCGGAGATCGTCATTCTCAGCAGGTACAGGTTCGGGACCTCGGCGGACCAGGTTTCGACGTCCGGCACGGTCGCGCTGACCGGGATTGCGACGTCCTCATCGCCTGCCGGGATCCGCACCTCCGCGCTGCCGGAAAGAATCTCGCGGCCTTCGCGCAGGAGCGTGTACTTCACGGTGCGGACGGCATCCTTGTCGCCGTAGTTGTGCACGAGGATCCTGCCGTCGAGCGTGCCGGTCGTGTAGTTGTCCTTCAGGAGCGAACGGAAATCGAAGTCGCGGATGGCGACGTCCGGCGTGCGGAAGAGCACGACGTCGCGGAAGATGCCGGAGTGACGGAAGAAATCCTGGTCCTCGAGGTAGGAGCCGTCCGTGAAATTGTACACCTGCACGGCGAGGGTGTTTTCGCCGTCCTTCAGGTACTTCGTGATGTTGAACTCGTCGGGGTTGTACGAATCCTCCGCGTAGCCGACCTTCTCGCCGTTCACCCACACGTAATATCCCGCGGACACGCCGTCGAACTTCAGAAACACCTGGCCGCCCTTCTTGAAGTCGGCGGGAAGCGTGAACGTGCGGCGGTAGGAGCCGACCGGGTTGCGTTCGAGGTACGAGGTGAACTGCCGCGAGGGGGTGTTCGTGACGATGGGCGGGGTGCTCGTGTTGAACGGATAATTGGAGTTCGTGTACAGCGGCGTGCCGAATCCCTGCACCTGCCACGAGGACGGCACGGGGATCGTGGTCCAGGCGGAGTCGTCGTAACCGGGCTTGAAGAAGCCCTCGGGACGCTGCGAGAGGTCCAGCGTGCCGTCCTCTTTGGTCATGGTCACGAAGTTGAATTTCCACGTGCCGTTCAGCAGGGTCTTCTGCCCCTCGTCGGCGGGCAGCGCGGAATCCGAGCGGACCGGCTCCGTGTTCACGAAATTGATCTTATGGTTCTCCCATTCCTCGCGCCCGGTCAGGTCCACCGGCTGAGGCTGAGGTCGGGGCTGTCCGAAACCGCCCATGCCGCCGCTGGGGAATCCGCCCATGCCGCCCGCAGGGAAGCCCGCTCCGGGCTGACCGAAGCCGCCGAAACCGCCGGGAAAGCCCTGTCCGAACTGTCCCTGCCCCTGATACGGCATTAGTCCGGGCTGTCCCTGCCGGGCTGGGACCTGGGCAAAAAGCGCGCCCGTGATAAGCGCAAACGTTGTCGTCAGACCGATAAGATTAGATTTCAGCGGCATAGCGGCGTCCTTTCCGGATTGTGTTTTTTGCATAATATAACAGATACACGGATAAAATTCAAGCGGAAAATGCTTCCCGCCCGGCCGCATGAAAAGCAGACCGTTTCCGCTTCGGGCCTGACTTCCGGTCGAAAACCACCGGACGAAACGCCCCTGCCCCGCCGTCAGGTTGACCGTCCCCTGCCGTTTTTCTCCCCGTGCGTTTACTTTTTCCGATGACACGCTTGACTTTCCCCGTTTTTCGCAGTATATTGTTCCATACAGGCGGAACCGGAAGGAAAAAGCTCTTATCCGGCTCTCATTCCGGTTCATTCCGCCCCGCCCTGCCGCAGACACGAACATCCGTCGAACCCTTTCCCGAACCGACCATGAACGAAATACCGCAACTGACCGAAAGCCTGGAAGACTACCTCGAAGCGATCGCCGAGCTGATCGCGGTCGAGGGGCACGCCCACGCCAAGGAGATCGCGGCGAAGC
>JAFXUM010000088.1 GCA_017524965.1 Lentisphaeria bacterium
ACAGCGTTTTGCCGAGCACGGCATGGATGCGGAGCCGCTCCCCGTCCCGGCGGAGATATTCCACCGGAACGGAGAGCCAGGCATTCCGCTGGGACGTCAACCATTGTTGGCCTTCTTCCAGCAGTCCCATGTGCTTAGCCGGCCGCGATAATGCCCGCGGAACGAAGGGCTTCAAGAATGCTGTTCACCTTGTCCTTCAGAACGCCCATGGATTCGGAATCGTTCGTCAGCGTGCCGAGGTCTTCGATGGCGACGCCGGCAGCACTGCCGCCAGCTCCGCCGGCTCCGGCATTGAGCAGATAGTAGACGAACTCCGAGCTCGCCTGAGCATTGTAAACAGCAACGCCGAGATAGATGGCGGTTTTTTCCTTGGTGGCGACGCCGTTTTCGGCATCGTAATAGACGGCCTCGCCGACGTCAATGGCTTCGGCGGCCTTGGGGGATTCGAAGACGCCGGTCACGGCAAGAGCGCCGAGCTCACCGGCCCTGATGTCGAGGCGAGTGATGCCGACGAAACCCGGGAACGGGACGATCGTTTTGGCGCGGACATCGGTTTCGGGACGATAGTCGATGGATTCGCCTTTCTGAATATAACGTGCAGACATATTTGTTCTCCTGATTTGAGTTCAAGTTGAGGGTGAGGAGGCGGGAATTACCCCGCCTCCTGCGAAGATCAGCCCGCAGCTCCGGCGGACTTGACCATGCCTCTGTGCTCCTGTTCCCTGACACCGAGGTCGAAGTAGACGCGGAACCACATGCCGAGCGTGTTGAAGTCGGTCTCGCCGCGTTCCACGGTCGGGGTGCGTTTCCCGCGGAGGAAACCGATCTCGAACGTATCAGTCTGTCTCGGGTCACCGAACAGGTACCATGCCGTGGCGGAGTTGCCCTCATACGCGGTGTTCGAGAGGTACGGGGAGCTCACGACCTGCAGGTTCTCATCCGCGAGGATGTTCAGAGCCGGGCGGACAACATTGTCGGCACCGCCGGCAGTGATGAGCGTCGCACCGCGAGTGAGCTCGATGGCGAGGTGCTTGAGCGCAGTCGGGACGAGCAGGAACTTGGGTTCGATGCTGATCGGCTGTCCGTCGGCATCGACCTGGTCGAGGAAGAGCTGGATGGCTTTCTTGAGGCCGTCGAAGGACAGCGCGCTGGTCGCGCCGGTGAGCAGGTTTTTGTGGGCGGAGCTGAACAGAGCCTTGCCGTCGAGCTGGACGGGGTTCTTGAGCAGACGGGAGAAGAACAGCTGGTCGATCAGTCGAGCCGCGCGATTGCCCATGGCGACCGGGACCTTCATGAAGGCACCGAGGTCGTCGTTGATGATCATTTTGCGCGTCAGACAGAATTTCTTGCCGTAGGTCTCGATCTGGTTCTTTGCGGCCTCTTCGGTGACGCCGCCGTCCTTGATCTCGCCGTCAGCGCCGACCGGGAGCAGATCGCCGACGTCCGTCAGACGGAAGCGGTCGTTTTCCTTGAAGTCGTTCAGGTCGCCGGTACTGCACAGTTTGGTGGCGATCACCGGTTGAGATTCGAAGCTCTTCAGGAGCTTTTTGTTTGCGACGTTCGAGAGAATGCCCGGCAGAGACACGCTGGAGAACGCGGCACGGATGGTCTCGTTGTCGAAGCCACGGCTGTACGGAATGCCGTCCAGCTTCATACACTCGATGAGGAGCTGCTTCAGCGGCATGTCCATTTCCTTCATGCCCGCCTCGATGGTCTTGCCATCGTAGGACTTTTCAAGGTCGTCGGCGGAGATGCCGCAACGCAGGCACATCGCGGCTTCGATGGTCTTGCGGAGGCCGTCACCTTCCGGCTCGGTCTTGACGGAGATGTGGACATCGGCGGCAGGACGTTCGGCGCGAATGGTTTCAAGCACCTTTTTCGTCACGACTTCGGGCGTCCACCCGGCAGAGATCGCGTCCTTCTCGATCTCGGGGAACTCACCATTGCAGATGCTTCTGATGGCGGAAACACGTTCGCGTTCGGCCTTGACGGCAGCGACTGCGGCTTCACGGGCTGCGCTGGCGACGTCCTCGGCGGAAACCTCGGGTTCGTGCCTGGCCTGGATTTCCGGCTTCGCTTCTGCTTTGATTTCCGGCTTCACTTCCGGTTCGGCTTTGGCTTCGGGCTTCACCTCGGGCTCATGCTTGGCCTCGATGGCCTCCGGCTTCACTTCGGGCTGGGCCTTGGCTTCAATTTCTTTGTTTTCGTTCATGGTTTCTCCTTCCTCTTCGGGGTTGGTAAGATTGAATTTGGCGGTGACTTTCATATTCGTGTGGGCATCGGCTCCAACAGCAACGACGCTCACTTCACGCAGGCTGGATTTGCGGACGTGGTAGAACGGGCCTTCGTGTTCCTGTCCGTTCACCTCGCGTTTGCCTCGGACAAGCTCGCATTCCTTCACGTCGGCTCCGATACTGAGCTGCCAGTCGGCTCCGGCTTTGCTCTGTGCAACGATGTCGGCGGCCTCCGAGCTTTCAGAAATGATTTCACCCGTGATTTCGAGCACGTTGTTTTTCACGCTCGCGGATACCATCCCGATGCGCGCGCTCGTCCGATTTTCATGGTTGGCGAGCAGAGGCACGGCCTCCGGCAGTTCCATCCCGGCAAGGTCGACTACGACCGGATTCTTCCAGCCGGGCAGAGACATCTTCCCGCCGGAATACGCCGTGCCGACAATTTTCGGTCGTGCTCCTCCGGCCGCTTCAATCAGTGTAAAATCGCTCATGCTTCCTCTGTTTGGGTTTCATCCTCCCCGGATGCGTCCGGTTCGGTGTTGTTGTTCTGTTTTTCGAGTGTCTCTCCGGGAATCGGAATTCCCAGGGATTTCATCAGTTTGATTTCCTTCGCCCTCTGCTGGAGGACTCCGAGGTAATCCCGACCGTCCTTCGCGCATTCGGCGGCGAGCGTGGTCGTCAGATTGCTTAGGCGACGTTCCTGTGCCGTGGCTTCCTTGTTCGGATCGACGTGCGGGAAGCCGTCCCAGAACCAGGTGTGCCATTCTTCCGGCTGAACAAGACGTTCGGTCAGCAGATATTCCCGGAACCAGACTTCAAAGATCCGGTTCAGCACCTCGGTTTCCCAGAAGGATCGGTCGACCAGAATGGATTTGTGGTAAATCTGGTTGTCGAGGCGACCTGACGCGTAGTTGTGTCCGCTATAGTCGCCGGCGAGCGTTCCGTAGGTCGTGACGGCACATCTGGCAATCTCACTCAGGATGATCTTCACGAATTCGGCATGGTTCGCGGCAGGCTGCTTCGGATCGAGCTGATCCATGCGCCAGCCCGCGGGTACGGTCAGCATCATGTTCCGTTCAAGCGGAATCGTGTCCATCGGTTCGACTTCCTCGGATTCACCGTTCGGCGGCGCATCCGTGTAAAGAATGGCCGCGAAGTCCGCTGCCGCTTCAGCCGCGCTCAGCACGGCAAGGTTGTATCGGCGGAGCTGGGCGAACAGCGGCAACGCCGAGGTCAGTTCCGGCACGCCGCGGTGCAGACCGGGACGATCCTGCCGGAAGATGTGGATCATGTATTCGGACGGAATGTCGACCGCCTCATCTCCGGTAGCGAACCTGACATCGCCCGGGTGGTATTTCAGCACCCGGTACGATGTCGGATTCCCCCATGAATCAAACGTGATCCCATCCACGCTTTGACCGTCATCAATCATTCGAATCCCGCCCGAC
>JAFXUM010000089.1 GCA_017524965.1 Lentisphaeria bacterium
CGGCTCCACGTTCACGACCACCTTGATCGTGTGCTGTTTGTTGTCGAACGCGATGATCTCGTTCGTGAGCATGAACGCGCAGACCGGACGGCCGCTTTTTCCGCCCTTCGGCGCGGGGAGCTCCTCGAAGAGCCCCGCCGCCTCGTAGTCCAGACGCCCGATCGCGCCGCCGGGCAGGGGCGGGAGCTCGGGATCGTGCGCCACCTTCTTTCCGCCGACGATGCCGCGGAGGGCGTTCAGCGGATTGCCTTCGAATTTCAGCGCGCGGCGTTCGCCGTGCATCTCCAGGTACGGCACGCCGTCCTCGACCGTGAAGATCCCGTACGGGTTCACGCCGAGAAACGAGTAGCGGCCGAGGTTTTCGCCGCCTTCCACGCTCTCCAGCAGCGCGATGCAGTCGTCCTGCACGAAGCGTTCCAGCACGGACACCGGCGTGTCCATGTCGCCGGGGATCTCGCGGCAGACCGGCACGACTTCGCCGCTCTCCGCCATCGCCCGGAACTGTTCCAGGGTTGTTTCTTTCATTGTTTTCTCCTGAGTTTGTTTTTTTTGTGTTATATGATGATTAGGATTCGTTCAAGTTCGGCGCGGATGCGGCGCAAAAAAAGCATCCGGCTTGTCAGTTCCGGATGCGGTCTCAAAAAAAACGGCGGGTCAATCGGGTGATCGATCCGCCATGCGAGTCAGTTTTCAGAGGATGCAAACAATCCAGCCCTGGCGGAAATTACCACCAGCGCCACCAGCAGGAATAAAAGGATTTGTTCGCGTAAGTTTTCATAATGCTATTACTTTACACCCGTTTTCCGTAAAAGTCAACCGCGTTTCTCATCTTTTTTTGTTTATTTTGTGAAATCGAGGGGAAAATAGGGTTCAATCCTTTTCCACGGGCAGCCCGAGACGTTCCCGCGCGTCTTCCAGACCGCCGAAATTCGACACGTTTCCGTATCCCATCGCCTTCATCGTGTTCAGCGCGGTCCCGGCGCGGCGTCCGGACCGGCAGTACAGGATGACCTGCGCGGATTTGTCCGGCACGGCGGCGGCAATCTCCTCAGCGATCCGGTCGTGCGGGATGTTGAGCGCGCCGCGCAGATGACCCGAGGCGAATTCCTCCGGCGAACGGACGTCAAGCAGGACGCCTCCGCTCTGAAGCGTCGCGGCGGGCTGTTCCGCAGGCTGTCCCCCGGAGACGGAACCGGCGTCCGGATTGCCGCATCCGCATCCGCAGACCGCGGCGGCCGCACAGCTCCACAGAAACATGCAACGCAGGAAACTCATGTTTTTCTCCTTGTTTTGTTCCGGCCGGGATGCTCCGGGCTTTACAGGTTTTTCTGCACGTCGGGGTTCTGGCCGTTCGCGAAATCGAGGTTTTCGACGATCTTCTGGAACGTCAGTCCGTTCAGGTCGTCGAGTTTTTTGCTGCCCGGACGGTACGAGGGCAGAGACTTCACCCAGTCGTTGTAGGCGCTGATCTTGGAGGGCGGAAGCGACGCCTTGATCTTCGCGAGGGAGCCTTCAAACGCCTCTTTGGAGGAGGTGTCGAGTTTCGGGAGGGACGCCCTCATCTCCTCGAACATCGCGAGAAGTTCCCTGCCGGACTTGCCGTCAATCGCCGCATTGGTCTCCTCGTCGGATTTGGAGTAGAACCAGAGCATGGACATGCCTTCGTCGAATTCGCGGTGTTTCGAGGCGGGCAGGGAATTCATGACCTCGGTCAGGGACTTGTAGTATTTTTCATCGTTCGAGGTGTCGATGCGCTTGGTGCAGCCGGGGAGAGCGGACAGCAGGAGGGCGGACAGCAGGAGACAGGCGGTCATGCGCGCGACAAGAGATTTGGACATGGGATTCACCTTTCGGATTCGGTTTACGATACCTGTTTACATTAATGTATCACGTTCTGCGAAAGAAATCAAATGCTGTCCGCGATTATTTCGGCGGGAAACGCATCCGGCGTCGGGAAGGTCTGCATAACGGAGGAACGATCTGTCCGGAAAAGTATCCCGGCCGTCCGCCGTCGCGTCTCCAAATCGCGTTTTTTTCGGAAAACCGCCTTGAAAACCGTTCCGTTTGGATATATATTCTCTCTTAAAATTTAAAAACGAACCACACCTTACCGCATCAAAGAAGGATCATTCTCCATGCCAGCGTCAGTCAGCCCCAAGTTCTTCGAGGTCAGCAAACTCGGCGAATGCCAGATCAAATCCCCGCTCATCGACAGCCCGGTCCATTTCCATACCGACGACGAAGCCATCCTGCTCGACCGCGACTACACTCCCCTGCTCGAACACACGAAAGCCATGAACGGC
>JAFXUM010000007.1 GCA_017524965.1 Lentisphaeria bacterium
TCGCCGCGCAGGCGGAGAATCACCTGAACCGGGACGGAAAACCGGTGTTCATCCTTGACGGTTCCGTGCTGAACTGCGAACTGAACAAGACGAAGAAACAGGTCGACCTGCTGGTACATTTCATCATCATCGAGCCGGGCAAGGATGACTTCCGGATCACGGGGACCGAAAACTGCACCGTTCCGGCCGGAGAGGCCACGCCCGAGGCGTTCGCGGATGGCATGAACAAGGCCGCCGCCAAGTTCGCCGACCATGTCGTCGCCGTCCTGAAAGAGGAAATCGCGAAACGCGCCGACGAGGCGAAAGCCGCCCCGGAAAAGAAGTGATCTTTTCCGGTTCCGCGTCCCGTTTCCCGTTCAGCCCGACCGGCAGCACGGTTTGACCATGATCGACCCGAATCCCATCCTCGCGCATTTCTACCCGGAGGACACGCCGCTCCGGCGGCTGCTCCTGCGCCACAGCACGCAGGTCCGCGACAAAGCCCTCGCCATCCTCGCGAATCCGTCGCGCCCGCCGCTGGACCTCGACGCCGGGCTCGTTTCCGCGGGCGCCATGCTCCACGACGTCGGCATCCTGCAATGCCACGCGCCGTCCATCCTCTGCGTCGGCACGCGCCCCTACATCGCGCACGGCGTCATCGGCGCGGAAATGCTCCGCGACTACGGACGGACGCACGGGCTCGACCTGGAGCCGTTCGCACGCATCTGCGAACGCCACACCGGGACCGGCATCACGGCGAAAGAGGTCCGCGAACAGCGCCTGCCGATCCCCGAACGCGACTGGCTGCCCGAGACGCCGGAGGAAAAGCTCGTCTGCCTCGCCGACAAGTTCTTCTCGAAGTCAGGCGACATGAGGGAAAAACCGGCCGCGGCGGTCCGGCGTTCGCTGGAGAAATTCGGGCCGGACACGCTGGAGCGGTTCGACGCGCTGCTCCGGCTTTTCGGGCTCGCCTGACCCCGGTTCAGACGATTCACACAACGCTTTTTGCGTTTTTCTCCAAAAAAACATGAGTTTTTTTGATAAATCCATTCGATTTTTTTAAAAAGTGTGGTAATGTTTTATGACAACTCCGCAAGGACAACGGCTCGCACGCAGCAGAAGGGCATGAAATGGCTTCGTCAGGACAAACAATCATAACCGGCATCGAGTTCGGCACGGACAAGATCTGCGCCATACACGGCAGGCCGGACCAGAACGGGAACATCGAGGTGCTTTCCTTCGCCTCGCTCCCGAGCAGAAATTCCGTCGTCAAGGGCATGATCGTCGACCAGAACGCCGCCCTGAACATCCTCAAATCCGTACTCGAGGAGTCGGAAAAGGGGCTCGGCAGGTTCAGCCGTTCGGAACAGCATGTCTATTTCCTGGTCAACGGCATGCACGTCAGCTCCCGGTTCGGCGAGGGGACCGTGCTGAACTACAACGAGGACCGGAAGATCACGGCGGCGCACGTGCAGAACGCGATCGAAAACGCGAAGAATCTGGCGGTCTCGACCGACCTCGTGAACATCCAGGTCTACGACTCGTCGTTCCTGCTCGACGACACGAAACGCTCGTTCAACCCGATCGGCAGCCTCGCCGAAAAGCTCACCGCCTACATTCACATCGTCTTCGCGGACAAGAAACGCATCGACATGGTGCAGACCATCCTCCGCGAGCTCGGATTCGAGTCCGGCTATCCGGTCTTCGTCCCGATGGCCGACGCATACGGCGTGCCGACGCAGGACGAACGCGCCCAGGGCACGCTGCTCTTCGACTACGGCGCGGGCGTCTGCTCCTACGTGCTGCTCTACCGGGAGGGCGTCATGCTGAGCGGGTCCATCCCGGCCGGCGTGAACAACGTCGCGAACGACCTGTCCGTCGCGCTGGAGCTGCCGTACGAATACTGCCAGAGATTCCTGCGCGAATCCACGCTGGAAACGCTTCGCGGCGAGGGCAGGAACTACGTCGAATACAAGGTGTCGGCGAACGGCGCCGCGGACAGGATCCGCCGCATCCCGCTCGATTCCTTCGAAAAAGTCATCGACCTGCGCCAGCGCGAGATTTTCACGCTGCTCAAAAAAGAGCTGGAGCGCTCCAACAAGCTCATGTTCCTCCGCAACGGCGTCGTCATGACCGGCGGCGGCTCCATGATCGGTTCCGCGCCCGCCACCATGGCGAACGTCATGAACGTCCCCGTCCGCTGCGGCGAGGTCATGAACGTAACCGGCGCGCTTTCGGCGTTCCGCAGCCCCATGCCGTGCTACTCCGCCATCCTCGGCCTCGTCAAGCACGCCGCCGCGCTGGAGGAAGATTCCCGTTCGACCGGAAACGGCCTCGGACGCACCATGATCCACGCCACGGATCAATTCATTCAGGGACTGAAAACTCTGGGAAAGGCGCTCAAAATATGATGGAACAGAACGCAAACACATCCGCCGGCCTCTCCCGGGCTCCCATCGGCAGCGGAAAAGCGCTCGTCGTCGGGCTCGGCGGCTGCGGCATCCGCATCATCGAGTATCTGCACGCCGATCCGCGCGCAAAATGGCTTGTCACGCTCGCGGTCGACACCGACGGCGGCGTCCTCGCCGGAACGCACGCCGACGCAGTCATCAACGCCTCGGCGGACTGGAACTCGAAATCCTGCGCGGGCTGCGGCGGCGACATCATCCGCGGCGAACGCGCCGTCTCCCACGAACGCACCAACCTGAAGGCGCATGTCCGCGGGTTCTCCCTGCTGATCGTGACAGGCGGTCTGGGCGGCGGCACGGCCACGGGCGGCGTCCGCACGCTCGCCAGCGTCGCGCGCGAGGAAGGCATCCCCGCCATCTTCCTGCTCACCACGCCGTTCTCCTTCGAGGCGCATTCCCGCCGCAAGAACGCCGAAGACTGCCTCCAGGAGATCCTTCCGATCGCCGACGTGGTGCTGACGATGCCGAACGACCTGCTCTTCAGCAAGCTCCCGCCCGACACGCCCGCCGAAAACGCCTTCGCGACCTCCGCGCACGAAATGGCGTCGACCGTCATCGGGATCGCCTCGGTCCTGCGCTGCCGCGACCTCATCGGCACCGACTTCGCCACCTTCATGCGGGCGCTCAACAAACGCAGGGCGTCCTGCGGCATCGGCGTCGGGTTCGCGGAGAATGCGGACGGCCTCGACCGCTGCGCCCTCGCGCTCACGCGCATGCTTGATTCGCCGTTCCTCGGCGGAAACGAGGCCATGAAACGCGCCGACGCCGCGATCCTCACGCTGACCGGCGGACCCGACCTGGAGCTCGGCGAGCTGAAACGCACCCTCGAACTCGCCGCGGGCGTGATGCCGAAAAACATCGAGATCCTTTCCGGCGCGAACGTCTGCGACGAGGCCGCCGGCACCGTCCAGATGACCGCCGTCATCTTCCAGTATTCGCCCGAATCCAAGCCGGAACCCCTGCCCCGGCGCAAACCGGCGCCCGCTCCGGCCACCTCGCCGGAGCATTCCGACGAGCTCCAGCTCCCCTTCTCCGCCGCATCGGACAACGTCGAGGAGGTCGAACTCGGCCTTCAGAGCTACGACAAGGGCGTCTTCGAGAAGCTTCCCGCCGTGCGATTCCGCGACGAAGACCTCGACATCCCGACCTACCAGCGCCGCAACATCCGCATCGACAAGGGAAGCTGACCGCCCATGAAGAATGCACGACTCCGCCTCGTTTCAGCCTTTGCCGCCCTCGCCGCCGCGATTGCGCTCTCACTCGCCGCCTGCGACGAGAAGCCGATCGCCCCGCCCGCCATCGACGGCGAGCTCGCCATGAAGTACGCGCAGGGCAATTTCGACCTCGGGCCGAAGGTCTTCCGCACCGAGGGCGCGAAAAAGTCCGCGGAATGGATCGTGGAGCAGGCGCGGATGATACCCGGCTTCGACAAAGTCGGCACAGTCCGCATCCCCCCGTCCACGCACGGCGAATACAACGTCGAGATCATGTTCAACGGCAACGCTCCGGACCTCGTCGTCATCGGCGCGCACCACGACACCAAACGCCTGTTCAGCGTGCCGGAGTTCGCCGGAGCCAACGACGGCGCGTCCGGGGTCGGCGCCCTGCTCGCCATGGCCGCCGCCATCACGGAGTCCGCGCAAAAGAAGCTTCCGCCCTGCACCATCCGCCTCGTCTTCTTCGACGGCGAAGAGGCGCTTTACCAGTACACCGAGACCGACGGCCTCGTCGGCAGCCGCGCCTACGTGGATATGCTCCGCGGGGAGGACGGCATCGACAGATTCCGCGCCATGATCCTGCTGGACATGATCGGCGACAAGGACCTGCATATCAACCTGGCGGGCAACTCCACGCCCGCGCTCGCGAAAGTCGTGATCTCCGAAGCAAAAGCAGCCGGATACGCCGACAAATTCTCCCTCGGCGACACCGACATGCTCGACGATCACTATCCGTTCCTTCAGGCAGGGATCCCCGCCGTCGACCTGATCGACTTCGACTACGGCCCGGACAACCGCTACTGGCACACCGGAGCCGACACCATGGACAAGATCTCGGCGGAAAGCATCAAGACCGCCGCGGACGTCGCGCTCCGCGTCGTCTGGCGGCTCGCCGAAAACGGATTCAAAGACCTGAAGAAATGAGTACCGACTACTTCCACTGCCGCGAAACATATCTGGGGCTGCCCGGCGTCCGGGAGGTCCGCAGGGGGCCGTACCGTTTCGCCCTCGCGCCGGGACCCGCGCAGGAGTGGCTTGCGGCGCATTTTACCGAGGCCGACGACATGATCCGGGACGGAACCCGGGCCAAGACTTCGGTCACGTCCAGCGCCGCCATATGCGCGATCCCCGGCGGACGGAAGATCTTCGTGAAACGGAACGGCGTCAGCAGTCTGAAGTTCGTCGTCAGGTATCTCTTCCTGCCCGCCCGCGTCTTCCGCGCGGCGGTCGCCGCCGGCCGCGTCGAAGAGGCCGGGATCCCGACGCCCCGCGTGCTCGCAGCCGGAGAAAAACGGCGCGCGCATTTCCTGCTCGGCGGCTATCTGATCACCGAGGCGGTGGACGCCTGCGACCTGATGTCGTACGTGATCCGCCGGCCCGACGCTCCCGCCGGGATGCCCGTGATCGTCCGGGAGGCCGCGCGCGTCGCCGCCGCGCTCCACGACCGCGGATTCTACCACGGCGACCTGAAGCTCGTCAACCTCTACCGCACGGCGGACGACGCTTCGTGCGGCGTTTGGGACCTCGATTCCGCACAGCTCTTCCCCGGCGAAGTCCCGCACGACCTCATCGTCCGCGAGCTCGGGCGCATCGTCTCGTCCGTCCTGATCTTCGCCGAACAGAACCCGGCGTTTCCCGACGGATTCTTCAACCTGAACCGGGTCGCGCAGGACCTGACCGACGCCTATTCCGCCGCCGGAAGGACCGCGCCGTCCGTGTCCGAAGTCAAGGCCGCGGCCTACACCCGCTGGCTGCGCAAACGCAGACTCCGGTTCGACTACGGAGGACAAGCATCATGAGCAAACATATCTTCACGCCGAACGGCAACACCCCGATGTTCGTCAACGCCGGAAACGGCAGTCTCAGGTTCATCTTCCCCGTTCCCGAGCGCTTCACCATTTCCAACGACGACATCCTCCGCATCGACGATTTCTTCGATCCGTACATCATGCCGGACAGCGTCCCCGGCTTCTGGGCCGGGCTCCGCCCCGAAACCGCGCAGACGCCCGCCCTCTACCTGAAAAAACGCGTCTATCCGACCGGACTCGGCTTCCGCAATCTCTTCTCCCGCGCCAATCCCTTCCGGCGCGCCGAATGGGCCGCGATGGCCGCCGACGCGGGCGTCTCGACCCCCATGGTCATGGCGATCGGCTTCCGGAAAAAAGGTCTCATCATCAGGGCCGTCTATCTGGTCATGGAGGCCGTCTCCGACGCGGAGGAGGTCACGGACATCTTCTGCCGCCCGAACGCACGCGCACGCGTCGCGCTCTTCATCGAGGACAGCTCCCGCCTCATCGCCGCGCTCCACTCCGCCGA
>JAFXUM010000090.1 GCA_017524965.1 Lentisphaeria bacterium
ATACAAACTGAACTGAACAAGGAGCAATCCTGAAATGAAAACCTATTTGGCCAAGACCGGCGAAATCGAGCGCAAATTCGTGCTGTTCGACGCCGCGGGCGAACCGCTTGGAAGACTTGCCGTCAAGATCGCGAACGCTCTGCGCGGCAAAGATAAACCGACCTATACCCCCCACGTTGACACCGGCGCGTTCGTCGTCGTGATCAACGCCGGAAAAGCCGTCCTCACGGGCAGCAAGGAAACCGGCAAGAAGTACATCCGCTGGACGGGCTACCGCAGCGGCCAGAGAATCGAAACGCCGGAAATGATCCGCGCGAAGCACGCCGACCGCCTGGTCCGCGAGGCCGTGTGGGGCATGATGCCGAAGGGACGTCTTGGCCGTGCCCAGTACGCCAAGCTGAAAGTGTACGTCGGTGCGGAGCATCCGCACGCGGCCCAGAAACCCGAACCCGTGAAATAATGGAGCATTGAGATATGGATAAGAAGAACGCCATCGCAGCCACCGGCCGCAGAAAATGCGCCAGCGCCCGCGTCCGCATCGACGCCGGCAGCGGCAAGATCACCGTGAACGGCCAGAAGTTCGAAGAATATTTCGAGACCGAGGCTCTCCGCGGCTACGTGATGCAGCCCCTGAACGTCTCCGGCGCAGCCGAAGCGTATGACATCGACGCGTCCGTCGTGGGCGGCGGCAAGGCCGGTCAGGCCGGCGCCATCCGTCACGGCATCGCCCGCGCTCTCGTCATCGTGGACGAAAACTACAAGTCCGTGCTGAAGAGCAGCGGCATGCTGACGCGCGACTCCAGAGTCAAGGAACGCAAAAAACCCGGTCAGCCGGGCGCGCGCAGACGCTTCCAGTTCTCCAAACGCTAATTGGAGACTGCCGTCATGGACAAAGTACGCGTCGCAATCGTCGGCGCCGCGGGATATGCAGGCGAAGAGCTTCTCCGCCTGCTTTCCCGTCATCCGTATGCCGATATCCGCGTGATCACGTCCCGCCAGAACGCGGGCAAGGACATCGCGGAGATTTTCCCCCGTCTCGCCGGAACCGGCCTGAGTTTCTCCATGCCGGACGTCGAGGCCATCAAATCCGGCTGCGACGCCGCTTTCCTGGCGCTCCCCCACGGCCTCGCGCACGAATTCGCCGAGCCGTTCATCAATGCCGGACTCACCGTCATTGACATCAGCGCGGACTTCCGTCTGCGCTCCCTCGACCAGTACAAAAAGTACTACAAGATCGACCATCCCGCGCCCGCGCTGCTCTCCGACGCGGTCTACGGCCTCCCCGAGCGCTACCGTGAACAGATCCGCACCGCGAAGCTGATCGCCTGCCCGGGCTGCTACGTCACGAGCATCCTGCTCCCGACGACCGCGGTCCTGGCGGCAAAACTCGCCTCGCCCGAAGGCATCGTGGCGTGCAGCATGAGCGGCGTGACCGGAGCCGGACGCAAAGTCGATCTGCCGTACATCTTCCCGGAATGCAACGAGAGCGTGCGCGCCTACGGCGTGTCCGGCCACCGCCACCTGCCCGAGATCGAGCAGGAGCTCGCCGTCGCCGCCGGGCTGCCCTCCCTCAGCATGAACTTCATCCCGCACCTGGTGCCGACCAACCGCGGCATCCAGTCCACGGTCATCCTGGACGCCGCCGAAGGCTGCACCGAGGAAGCCGTGGCCGACGCGTTCGCGAAGGCGTACGGGAACGAGCGGTTCGTGCGCGTGCTCCCCGCCGGAAAGCTCCCGGACACGAAGCACGTCACGCTCACGAACTGCTGCGAGATCGGCTTCAAGCTCGACTCCCACACCGGAAAACTCCTGCTCTTCTCCTGCATCGACAACCTCACCAAGGGCGCGTCGGGACAGGCCGTGCAGGACTTCAACATCCGCTTCGGGTTCCCCGAGGAGACGGCGCTGGTCTGAGACGCCGCAGAACGCGGCACACTTCCCGCAGGTTAAGGTATCCGCAGGACCGGAATCATTTCCGGCCCTGCTTTTTTTTCGCGTTTTTTCAGGCGCGGAGATTGAATTTTCCGCCGGATGATGCTATTGTTTTCTGAACTTGAAACACATTTCATCTGAGGTATCGTCTTATGGCATCGGAACCGACCGGCAAATCTTCCTCCGGCACACGCCCGGATCTCCCGAAATCCCTTCACTTCGTCGGCATCGGCGGCATCGGCATGAGCGGACTCGCGCAGATGTTCCGCGACCTCGGATGCGCCGTGACCGGCAGCGACCGCGCGCTCGGGCACCCGGAGAACGAACGCATCTTCACCGCGCTCCGCAAATGCGGCGCGAAGCTTTATCCGCAGGACGGCTCGGTCTACGCGGACGGCTATGCCCCGGACGCCATCGTCTATTCGACCGCGATCGAGGAGGACAATCCCGACTTCCGATGCGCGCCGCCCGGCACGCGCCGTCTTCACCGGAGCGAGGCGCTGTCGCTCGGGATCCGCGCGCTGCACGGACGCTTCACGATCGCCGTGACGGGTACCTGCGGCAAGACGACCGTGAGCGCGTGGCTGGCGGACGCGCTGGACCGTCTCGGCGGCGATCCGGGGATGCTGTCCGGCGGCTACGTGAAACGGTTCCGCGAGGACGGCGCGGCGGGCAATTACCGCGGCGGATTCGGGCGCGACTTCGTGATCGAGGCGGACGAGAGCGACAAGAGCCTGCTGAACTACGTGCCGGACACCGCGCTCATCCTGAACATCGGCACGGACCATTATTCGCGCGAGGAGCTGGCCGAAGTCTTCCTGAAATTCGCAAACTCGGCGCGATCGTGCGTGGTCATGGAGCTGGCGGCGTTCGAGGAGATCGGCCCGGAAAAATTCCCCGCCGGGAAAATGATCGTGCTCTTCAGCGGCGAGGCGGACGCGCCCGTCTCCTGCGCCGGATGCCCCGTCCTGCGGCTGGATTCCTACCGCGTGGCGGACGGCAGCGCGTGGTGCGCGTTCAACGGCCTGCCGGAGATCCGCCTGCCGATGCCGGGCCGTCACAACGCCCTGAACGCGCTCGCGGTGCATACGGTGCTGACCTCGCGCGGATACGATTCCATGGACGCGCTGAAGGCGGTCTCGGAGTTTGCGGGCGTGGCGCGGCGGTTCGACCGGATGGGCGTCATGGCGAACGGCGCACAGGTCATCGACGACTACGCGCACAATGTGGAGAAGCTGGCGTCGTGCATCGGTGCGGCGCAGGAACTCACCCCGGAGGGACGCGTGGTCACGGTCTTCCAGCCGCACGGATTCGCCCCGCTGCGCTTCATGCGCGAAGCCCTCGCAAAGACTCTGCCCTCGCTCCTGCGGCCCGCCGATACGTTCATCTTCCTGCCGGTCTATTACGCGGGCGGCACGGCGTCGTTCAGTCCGACGAGCGCCGAGGTCGCCGCGACCTGCCGTGAAGCAGCCGGAGCAAAGGCCGGATCCATTCTGGATTTCGAGGACCGCCAGGAGTGCGAACGGTATCTGAAACAGGCCGTGAAACGCGGCGACGTGGTGATCGTGGCGGGCGCGCGCGATGAAAGTCTGTCGATTTGGGCAAAAAGCCTGACAAAATACGCTTGACATTTTCCAAAAACTGTGATATAATATGGGGATATTATTTTCCGACATCTTTATTTTATAGAGAAAAACCGACACTGCCGGAGTTTTTATGCGGAACAAAATCAGATATTTGGCAATACTGGCGATGCTGACGGCGCCGGGCGCGGCGGTGTTCGCGCAATCGGGCATGGTCAAACGCGACATGGCGTATTCGCGCGAGCTGAACGCCCTGGGGCTGTACGACTTTTCGACGCGGTTCCTGACGGAGCGCCTGGCGGAGAACAAAAGCAAGGACATGGCGAATTTCTACCGCGTCCAGCTCGCGGAGACCTATCTCTCCTCCGGGAAAAATGAAGAGGCGCAGAAGATCATCGACGGCATTCCGAAGAGCGATCCCGCCTATTACCAGTCCCTCGGTACGCTCGGCGTGTACCATTTCATGAAGAAGGACAACCAGAAGGCGCTGAAGCCGCTGGAGGAACTCTACAACCACCTGAAGCGGAACAAGATCGACCCGACCGATTTCGAGCGCCCGCTCACCGCCCTGCTGAACATCTACTATCAGGAGGGACGCGAAAACGACGCCTCCTCGCTCATGGACTGGACCCGCGGCACGACCTCGGACAAACGCGCCACCATGTACACGAAGGCCGTCATGCAGCTCGCCACCGCGGAGAACAACCGCCGCGCCGAACTGCGCGAAAAGGCCGCGTTCCAGCGCAGGCTCTCCGACCTGATGAAGGACAAGAGCAAACAGACCGAACTGACCGTCCTTCAGAAACGCATCGCGGACCTCACGAAGGAGGTCGTGAACAACCCCGGCAACACCGGAAAGCAGCAGGACCGCATCAAGGCGTACAAGGACCTCGGCAATATCCTCGGCATGGACCTCGACCGCGTCATGAAGATCGACGAGATGGAGCTCGCCCGCAAAAAGACGTCCGGCGAGGTGAAGAACCGCGACAAGTGGAGTTCCGGCGACAAGAGCCGTCTCCGCAAGGTCGATCCCAACGACTGGCAGACCGCCGTTCTTTCCTCCGCCGTCGATTTCCACGACATCCAGTGGGGCGGACAGGACATGCTCACCGCCTACGCCACCGCCCAGATCATCCACTGCTTCTATCTGCTCGGCGAATACGAGGAGGCCGGCGAGGAAGTGCGGCGTTATCCCGACCTCTTCGAGGCTTCGGACGAGGCGCTGGAGAAGGACGGCAAGAAGAGCGAGTCGCCCGCCGCGGACGCGAAATTCTGGACCGGGCGTTCCTACCTCGCGATGGCCGAAAAGGCCGAGGCCGCCTACAACGAGAAGAAAAACGCCGACCTCAAAAAGCAGGCCGTGACCTACTACCGGCGCGCGTTCAAATACCTCGGCAAGCTCGTGAAATATTATCCGCAGTTCAAGGACGCTCCGGCCGCCTACAAGGACTTCAAGCAGGCCACCGAAAGCGCCATGGCGATCGACCCGGACAAGCGCTCCACGTACCAGTCCGAATTCTCCCGGATCCAGGCGCCGGAGATGAGCGACCAGTCCACGCTGGTCTCCGCCTGGGCCGAACAGAACTACGCCAGCAAACAGTACAATCTGGTCGTGGAGGAACTCCTGCCCATCCTTCAGCGCATGGCCGCCCGCTACACGCCCGGCCTCTCCGAGCTCGTGAACCGTCTGGTCCTCTCCTACGCCTACATGGGCGACTCCACGAACGCCGTCGTGCTGGGCAGCTACGCCGCCCTGCTCCCGATGGACGACTTCGTCACGACCGCGCTCCTGAACGCCGGCCACGTGCTGTGGAAACAGGCTTCCGAGGCCGCCGCGACCGACCCGGCGAAAGCCGCGCAGCTCAAAGGCGACGCGCTCACGCTCTACAGGCTCCTGCTTGAGATCGACATGCTGAACCCGTACGCGGGCGTCGTGTCGCTCCGCGTGGCGCGCGAACATCTGAACACCGCCAGCGCCATCGGGAAGCGCCTGAACGCCTCCTCCGACCCGGCGGAACGCGTCGCGCTGAAGAAGCAGTGGCAGGAGCAGGTGAACAACGCGGCGGCGTCCTACAAGGTCATCATGGAGAATTTCGGCAACAATCCCGAGCTGACCGACGAGGCATACATGAAGTACGCCGACTGCCTCGCCATGCAGGACGACTACGACGGCGCGGCAAACGCGCTCCGCAAGTTCATCGCGTTCGGGCCCAGCTCCAAAAAAGTGACCGCCGTGGTCCGGGAGATCATCCCCGAAATGCTCTCCCGCGAGGCCGACCGTCTCGCCGACCAGGCGGCGTCCATCCGCGACGAAGCCGCCGGCGACGCCTCGCTGATCGAAAAGGCCGACAAGCTCAAAGCGCAGGCGGCGACGATCTACGACGAGGCGGCGGAAGAGATCTTCGCGCTTCGGCGCGACCTCGCCGACGGCGGCAAATTCGCGGACGTCGCGAAAACTCCCGAGGTGGAGAAAGCCGCGCGCCGGGCGGATTCCCTGCTCCCGTGGCTCTACAACGGCGCCGGGAAATGGGACAAGGCCATCTCCGAGTTCGAATCGTTCGTCCGCAGACATCCGGACGATCCGCTTGCCTCGGCCTACCTCATGCGCATCGGCATCATCCACATGGACATGGGCCGCGACAGCGAGGCGCAGAAGATCCTGTCCACGCTCGTGAACCGCTACCCGGATTCCGCCGAGGCGAAAAACGCCCAGTACGTGCTCGCACGCACGCTCTACACCGCCGGAAACTACGCCAAGGCGCTCGACATCTTCGACAGGCTTTTCGCCGGAGAACAGGCCAAGAACCTCTCCATCACGAACCTGCGCTGGATCGCGTCCACGCTCTCCCAGTGCCCCGACGAATCCCAGGCGAAACGCGCCGCCGAGATCGCGCTGAAGGTCTGCGAAAAACTCATCATGGCGGTGCAGGATCCGAACCTCGACGACTGGTTCTCCGAACAGCGCGCCGCCGAACTCAAATCCGACAAGGCCGCCGCACGGACCGCCGTTTCCCGTCTGGAACAGCGTCTGCATCTGGATGCCGGACGCGCCGCCGCGAAGGCCGGGCAGTTCGACAAGGCCGTCGCCGAACTTGAGAAGATCGAAATGCTGGAGAAGGATTCTCCGTATTTCTACGACATGCACTTCGCCATGGCGGAGGCCCGCGAACTTCAGGGCCGCGCCGAGGAAGCGCGCGCCGAACTCGCCAAGATCTCCGTGCGCGCCAACCAGACCGCCAACTTCGAACTCTACAACAAGGCGCAGGTCCTGACCGGCGAATCGTTCCTGAAGTCCGGCGCCATCAACAAGGCTTACGCCTGCTTCAGCATCATCGCCGCGACCGCGTTCCCCGAAGACGAGGACGACGTCCCAGACGAAACGCCGGAAACCGCCCCCGAAAACGGTGAAGACTCCGGCGAGGCAGCCGAAGGAGCGACCGCGGACGGACAGCAGACGGAACCCGCCGCCAAGGAGGAGGCCGATCCCGCCGCGACGCAGTGGATCGAACAGGCCATCTACCGCACCGCCTACACGGCCGCCCTGCTCGGGAACACCGAGGACCGCGACCGCATGATCAGAAAATACCGCAGACATTTCCCCGACGGGAAGTACGCCGCCGAGATCGGCTCCCTCCCGGAATCCCAGGCTCAATAATCAGATCATAATCCATACAACGAGGTAACACGATGAAAAAACTGATGACGCTCCTCACCGGAGGACTCCTGCTGGCAGCCGTTCAGCTCTCCGCACAGTCCGCCGCCGCCAAACCCGTTATCATGACGACCGACGGCGAGGAGATCCGCGCCGCGCTGGTCGAGCTCACGCAGAGCGGCGACTTCCGCTACGCCGAATCCCTGAAGGACGGCTCGCCGAAACTCTCCATCCGCAAGAACCGCGTCCGCTGGGCGTGGATCCCGAAACCGGAAGAGATCACGGCCGCCGACAAGCTCCTCACGAACAAGAAATACGACGAGGCCGTCACGGCGTTCGCCGCCGCCGCGAAGTCGTTCGGCCCGCTCGGCTGGGAGCCCTACTGCAAGCTCCGTCAGGCCGAGGCGCTCGACGCCTCCGGGAAACAGTCCGAGGCCATCAAACTGCTCGAGACGCTGAAGGACTACAACGCCAATCCGCGCAACGAAGCCGACCTGAGCGCGGCCTACGAACTCCTCATCGGATTCTACGCCAACATCAAGGCGTGGGACAAGGGGCTCGAACTCTCCAAGAAGCTCATGTACGCAGGCGATGCCGCCGCCGTGAGCGCCCTCTTCGCACGCGGCGACATCCTCTCCGCCCGCGCCTCCGAAACGAACTCCCAGGACGACCGCCGCGACGCGTTCAACGCCTACGCCCAGATCAGCCTGCTCTTCCCGAAGTCCAGCCGCGCCGCCGAAGCGACGTTCCGCGCCTACCAGACGCTGACCGTGCTGAACGACGCCCGCGCGAAGCTCTTCGCCGACAAGCTGAAAAAGGACTACCCGAAGAGCGACTACGCCAAGCAGCTCTGATCCCCCTCGCAAAACAAAGTCATCGAATCAAAACTTTCAACATAGAAGGAATCACTCGTATGAAATTCAATCGCACCTCAGCGTTCCTCACGGCGGCCGCCGTCGCCGCCACGGGTCTTCTGCTCTCCATGCCCGCCTGGGCGCAGGAAGCCGCGGCCGCAGCGGCCGAAGAACCCGCCCCCAAAGGCACCAGTTTCCTGCAGGTCGTCTTCGGCGGCACGGCGATGGACCTGATCGTCTGGCTCATGATCTTCCTGACCTCGCTCGCCACGCTCGCGCTCATCATCGACTCCTGCGTGTGCATCCGCGCGGTGAAGATCATGCCCGCCGACCTCATTGAGACCGTGAAGAACTCGCTCGCCGAGGGCGACCTGGGCGCCGCGATGGAAGCCTGCGAAGCCACCCCCGGCCCGCTCTCCAACATCCTGATGTCCGGCTTCAACAGCATTACCGAGGGCTACGACGTCGTGCTCGACTCCGTGTCCTCGCAGGCGAGCATCGAGACCGAAAAACTCATGCAGCGCGTGAACTACCTGAACCTCTGCGGCCAGCTCGCCCCGATGTTCGGCCTCATGGGCACCGTCACCGGCATGGTGTCTGCGTTCGGCAGCCTCGGCACCGTGAAAGGCGCCGCCCAGACCGCCGCACTCGCGCAGTCCATCTCCTCCGCCCTCTACACCACCGCCGTCGGCCTCTTCATCGCCGTCCCCGCCATCCTCGGATTCACGTTCATCAAGAACAACGCCTCCAAGATCATCCTCATGATGGAGGCAATGACCTACGAACTCATCAACACCCTGAAGAACTCCGAAGTCAAGGAACAGTGACCGCACCCGTGAATCCCGCTCAAAGGAGCATCACAAATGGCCAAGAAAACCAGACTCATGACCGAGGAAGCCGCGTCGGTGCCGATCTCCAGCATGATCGACATCGTCTTCCTCCTCATCATCTTTTTCATCGTGACCGCCACGCTTGACAAGGACATGCAGGACGAAAGCGTCCTCCTCGCCGACGCCCCCAACGGACGCCCCGTCGTCAAGCAGGATCCGCGCACCATCACGATCAATCTCCGCATGGACGGCTCCATGACCGTCGGCGGCCGCGCCATGACCGGTCCCCAGCTCACCGCCCTGCTCGAGGACGTGAAGCGCACCGCGCCCGATCCGCTGTCGATCCCCGTCGTGATCCGCGGCGACCGCCAGGTGCAGTATTACTACGGCGCGAAGGTCCTGGACGCGGTCAAGAAGACCGGACTGTACAAAGTCAGCCTCGCGGGCCTGCAGGAATAACAGGAGGCGCACACCATGGCTAGAAGAGAAACGAACAAGCTCAATCCGCCCCCGGACGCCAGCTTCCCCCTGTCCAGCATGATCGACGTCGTCTTCCTGCTGCTCATCTTCTTCCTCGTGACCCAGAAACCCATCACCGAGGAAGTCATGATTAACGTGGAGCTGCCCGCGCCCGACATGTCCACCGTCGCCGCCGACCCGCTCATCCCCATCACCATCGACGTCGACAAGTATTCGCGCGACAACATCGACGAGATCGACGCGCGCCTCGCCGCGCTGAGCGACCGCGACGACCCGAACGAGGTCCTGAAGGACGAACGCCTGTACTATTCGTTCAACGGCTCCGCCCCGATGGAAGTCGCCCGCCTCCGCGAACGCCTCGCCGCCGTCGCCGCCGCCGACGCGAACTCCACGATCATCATCAAGTGCGACCCGAACGTCAAGTACCGCAAGCTCATCCGCGTGCTCGACCTCTGCAGCGAACTCGGGCTGAACTCCCGCCAGCTCGTCGACAAGGTCATGCCGTTCGTGCCCGATCCGCCGCCCCAGCGCGGCCGCAGATGACACCGACC
>JAFXUM010000091.1 GCA_017524965.1 Lentisphaeria bacterium
ATGGCGCGGTCCCGCCGCCGCATCTTCATGCAGCCGCCCGAACGCCCCATCTCCCTGCTCACCGGGCTGATCCGGCTCCACCTGTGCTGGTTCGACAACGACAAACAGTCGTTCGTGGAGAAGCAGTGGCGCGAGCTCGAGGCGGAGTACCGCAAGGCGCATCCCGCCGACCTCTTCGGCATGGCGGAGTTCATGCGGAAGACCTTCCCCGACCGCCCCGAAAACCGCGATTTTCACCCGGACGCCTTCTGCATCGGCGCGGTCCTGGAGGACAAGATCGGCTCCGACCTCATCTTCGCCTGCATCGCCGCCATCCTCTCCTCCTCCACGCAGAACCGTTTCAGCGTGGTGCGCGTCGGCATCGACACCGCGGTCGCCGACAGCGACGGCCGCCTCATCTTCCCCGTCGACAACTGGCAGCTCTACGGCGGCGTGGCCGAGGGCGAGGAGCCCCCGGTCGTCTGGGACACCCAGACCATCCTGCGCTACGTCTCCTCCGTGCTGTTCGTCTCCGCCGTCGCGTCCGACGGATTCCGCTACCTCTACACGATCGGCGCGCCGCTCGCCGCCGCCATCGGGGAGAAGGACCTGTCGTTCCTCCCCTACCCCTACGGCAACGGCTCCGGCGAAGGCCAAGACGATCCGAACGGCGGGAAGAAGCCATGAGCACGCAGGCCGCGACGCCACGGGCGGACCTCCACACGCACACCGCCCTCTGCAAACACGCTTCCGGCACGCCGGAGGAATACCTCGCCGCCGCGCAGGAAGCCGGGCTGGCGTACTGGGGCGTCTCCGACCATTTCCCCGCGCCGGCGGGGTACGACGCCGAATTCCGCATGGCGCCGGGCGACCTGCCGCGCTATTTCGGCATCCTCGACTCGCTCCGCGAAGCTGCCAAAGGCTCCGGTTTGCAGGTGCTCGCCGCCGTCGAATTCGACTACGTGCCGGGCCGCATGGACGAGGTGTTCGCCGCGCTCGATCCGCTCCGCCCGAAGTTCGACTATCTGATCGGCTCCGTGCATTACGTCGGCGATTTCGCGTTCGACGACCCGGACAAGCTCGCGGAGTGGCCGCGTTTCGGCGTGGACGCCGTCTGGGACGGCTATCTGACCGGCCTGAAGGACTTCGTCGAGCTGGGCGGATTCAATGTCATGGCGCACTCCGACCTGCCGAAGAAATTCGGATTCCGCCCCTCGAACTACGAAAAAGTCGTGCGCTGCATGACGGACATCTACGCATGCGCCGCCGAGAAGGGCATCTGTCTGGAGCTGAACACCGCCGGGCTTCGCGTGGCGGCTGACGAGATCTACCCCTCGCCCGAACTCCTCCGCGCCGCATTCCGCGCCGGGATGAAGATCACGCTCGGCTCCGACGCGCACAAGCCGGAACACGTCGCGTACGGATTCGACCGCGCCGCCGAGCTCGCGCGCTCCGTCGGCTGGACCTCGCACACGGCGTTCGTCCGCGGCGAGGCGGTCGAGCTCCCGCTGTAAGCCTGTCCGCGCACAGGTTTTCCGACGCCCGTTTTTCTCTTATTTTTTCTCGTTCCCCGTTTGCTTTCCGGGTCTTCCGGCAGTATATTAGGCGGTTGACAAGCGACTTCCAATCATTCCCGAGAAAGGACCTCCCGATGAAACACCGCTTCGCCGCCGGACTTATCCTCTGTTTCGCCGCCGCTCTCTCCCTCGCCTCCGCCTCGGATTCCCTTGATGAAAGCATTCAGAACGCCGACGCGAACCGGAGAGTCGTCAAAACGAAACAGGGAACGCCCGTCCCCGAGGAGAGGATCCATCTGTCCGTCTCCGACATGCGCGTGGAGTACCACAGCGCCCCCATCGGCATGGACGAACCGAGACCGCGGTTCAGCTACCGCGTGACGCCGAACGGCGGCGCGTGGACCGTGCTGGATCCCGAGACCACGCCGCCGAAATATCAGACCGCCCGCCGGATCCGTGTGAAGGAGACGGAATCGGGGCGCGAGGTGTGGGATTCCGGCTGGGTCGAGTCCGGCGAGACCATCCAGATCGAATACGAGGGCGAACCGCTCAAACCGTTCACGGCCTACACCTGGTCCGTCGAGGTGAAAGACGAGAGCGGCCGCGCATCCGACTCCCGCGAGACCTGCACGGGTCCGTATTACTTCACCTCCACGTTCGAGACCGGATTCCTCGGCACGCCGTGGCAGGCGGAATGGATCGGAACGGAGCCGCACAGCGATAATCTCAGGCACGTGCCTCTGTTCCGCGGAGTAACCCCTTCCGTCTCGGACGCGGTGGAGGCGCGGCTCTACATCACCGCGCTCGGACTCTACAAGCCGTATCTGAACAGCCGGGACGTCTTCGAGGAGGCGACGAC
>JAFXUM010000092.1 GCA_017524965.1 Lentisphaeria bacterium
CGCGAGGGCAAGACCGACCCCGGACTGGTCGCGCTGTTGTTCCAGTACGGCCGCTATCTGCTGCTCTCGTCCAGCGCGCCCGGCACGCTGCCCGCGAACCTGCAGGGCATCTGGAACAACAGCAACACGCCCGCCTGGCACAGCGACTACCACACGAACATCAATATCCAGATGAACTACTGGGGCGCGGAGCCCGCCGCGCTCCCCGAATGCCACGAGCCGCTGTTCGACTTCATGCTGGCGGCGATGCGGATCGCGGAAAAAGACACCGCGACCGTCCTGGGCGAGGACAGCGGCTTCACGTTCCGCACCAGTCTGAACATCTTCGGCGCAGGCGGCTGGCGCTGGAACTGGCCTAGCTCCGCGTGGATCGCGCAGCATTTCTACCGGCATTGGCAGTACAGCCGCGACCGTAATTTTCTGAAGAGCGACGCGTGGTCGTATTATCAGGGGGTCGCGAAATTCTGGTTCGACCGCCTGAAGAAACGCGCCGACGGCACGTATGTCGTCCCGCAGGGGTGGTCGCCCGAACACGGCCCGACCGAGGACGGCGTGACGCACGACCAGCAGATCGTGGCGGAGTTCTTCGACCAGTATCTGGACATCGCCCGCGAGCTCAAGATCGACAACGACGACACGAAAAAGGCGGCGGAAATCCGGGCGCATCTGCTCGGAAACAGGATCGGCTCCTGGGGCCAGCTTCAGGAATGGGAGACCGACCGCGACCGGAAGGGCGACGACCATCGCCACACCTCGCACCTCTTCGCCGTCTACCCCGGATCGTCCATCGACGCCGTGAAGACGCCCGAACTCTTCAAAGCCGCGCGGGTCTCGCTCGAAGGGCGCGCGCTCACCGGAGACGCCCGGCGTTCGTGGACATGGCCCTGGCGCGCGGCGCTGTGGGCGCGGCTCGGCGACGGCGGGAAAGCCACTGAAATGGTCAACAGCCTGCTGCGTTACAACACGCTCGAAAACCTGTTCACCACGCATCCGCCGTTCCAGATCGACGGCAACCTCGGGATCGTCGGCGCGATCTGCGAAATGCTCCTGCAGAACGATTCCGGCGGCATCTTCCTGCTCCCGGTCGACCTCCCCGAATGGCCCGACGGTTCGTTCAAGGGGCTTCGCGCCTATGGCGGATTCGTCGTCTCGGCGGACTGGAAGCAGGGAAAGCTCACGCGGGCGGAATTCTATGTGGAACGCGACATCGAGCTGAAACTCCACACGCGGACCCCGATGGTGTACGAGGGGAAGGAAGCCACGTCGTTCACGATCCCGATGAAGAAATACGCCACCGTCGTCCTGACCGCGCCGGAGTCGGAATAACGCTTCCGTCTGCATGCCATGCCGGATGTTTTTGTGCGGCACGGTCGCCAGGACCGTTAGATTTAACGTTATTCCGCGTTAAAAGACGTGTTAATTCGCGAAAAACCCTGTTTTTCCCGTTTTTCCGCGTTTGATTTTTCGCCGCACGGATGGTATAGTACACCGGAAACACGATAACATCACCCCCTTTTCAAAGGATTCCCCGTCCATGAACCGCCTGAAAACAGCCCTGATCCCGCTCGTCTGCCTCGCCGCCGCGCATATCGCATACGCCCTGCCGCCCAACTTCGAGGCGCGCCTCCGCGAGCTGAACACGACCATCCGCGACAACGCCCCGGCGAAGATCTGGAGCGAGGCGTACCCCATCGGCAACGGGCGGTTCGGCGCGATGATCTTCGGCGGCGTGAGGGAGGAACACCTCCAGCTGAACGACATTACGGTGTGGTCCGGCGGCAAGGACGATCCGTGGAAGAAGGACGCGTGGCAGCATCTGCCGGAGATCCGCGAGGCGATCGGGCAGAAGGACTGGCGCAAGGCGGAAGGTCTGGTGAACCGCCACATGACCGAGAAGGGCGGCTATTTCCCGTCGTACCAGACGCTCGGCGATCTGAGGATCAAGTTCGACCTGCCCGAAGACGCGAAGATCGAAGACTACAGCCGCAAGCTCGACCTGAAGACCGCCGTCGAAACCGTATTGTTCAAGGCGGACGGCGTCCAGCACATCCGACAGTATTTCGCCAGCCACCCGGACCAGGTCGTCGCGGCATGCTTTTCAACGTCGAAACCCGGCGCGCTCTCCTGCAGGATCACGCTCAACCGCGGCCGCTCCGCAAAGACCGTCGCCGAGGGAAACGACACGCTGCTGATGACCGGCAACACCGATTATGACAACCGCAAGGGCAACTGCGATTACGCCGTGATGCTGAAGGTCGTCCCGGGAATCATGTACACGACACCGACCCCCGCGAGCAGCCACGCCCGTCCGCGGTCTGACGAGGACGTCTGGAACCTGAACAGAATTAACGCGAAACTCTCCGCCGAGGGCGACACGATTACTGTCACGGGCGCAACGTCGTTCACTGTATATCTGGCTGCCCACACCAGCTACAAGGCGGACTGGGACGCGAATTACCGCAACGGCGACGACCTCGTCGCGGTCGTCCGCGAGCGCATTGAGAAAATCACACCCCGGTCGATCACTGTGGCCCGCTCCCAGTCCCAGTCTTTCACGCCCGTCAGAACGGGCATCTCCGGCCGGATGGACCAATTCGACACGTTCAGGCAAAAACATATCGAAGACTATCAGAAATTTTACAACCGCGTCAAGTTCGACTTCAGGAATCCGGTCGAGGGGAAATCGGACGAGGAGCTTGAGAAGTTCCTCAACCTCACGACTGTAGAACGCCTGAAGCGCTTCAAGGACCACCCGGAAGACACGGCGTTCGCGGCGCTCTTCGCGCAGTTCGGGCGCTACCTGATGATCGCGTCCAGTCGCGAGGACAACCCGTTACCGTCGAACTCGCAGGGCATCTGGGGCGACGGCTACGACATGCCGTGGAAATGCGACTACAAGAGCAACATCAACTACCAGATGAACTACTGGCCCGTGAACACCGCCAACCTCTCCGAGTGCATGACCCCGGCCGTGAACCTGAACCTCTCGCTCATCCCGTCCGGCCGCATTACCGCAAAGGAGTATTTCAACGCGCCCGGCTGGACCTGCGCCTACACGACCAA
>JAFXUM010000093.1 GCA_017524965.1 Lentisphaeria bacterium
GGACCCGTCGCGTTACGAGGCGATCACGGCGGACGTCATCCGCCTGGAACGTCCGAACCGCAGCGTACGGACGAACCAGGTGTATATCCTGGAGTTCGACCACGGTTCGGAAAGCCGCGGCCTTACCGTCGGATTCTTCACCCCGGATGCGATCAACGACCCGCCGCAGGCATGGCGCACTCCGTCCCTGTGGGAATAACTCCCCGCCGAATAAATCAATCAACCGGAAACGACCTGAACCATGCCGTCACGAATCATCCGCAGAATGTTTGCTTTCTTCGCCGCCGTTTGTCTGAGCGTAGTGTTCTTCACCGGGTGCGGAGAAAAAGAAAGAATTGACGAAACGACCTGGAACGGGATCGTCGAACTCCCGGGCGGCGTGACTCTGCAGATGGTGAAAGTCGAGGCGGGGGGAACATTCAGGATGGGGCTTTCGGACGAAAATAACAAGCTCGCGATGGAGGGGTTGTGCGAATCGATCACCCTTTACGAGGAAATATATGAAAAGAAAGTCGAATTCCAGCGCACGGTGACCTTGAAACATGATTATTACATCGGCCGGACCGAGGTGACGCAGGTGCAATGGAACGCTTTGATGGATCAGAACCGGTCGTATTTCAAAGGCGATGATCTGCCGGTGGAAACGGTGTCGTGGAACGATGCACAGGAGTTTTGCAGGAAGTTGAACGAACTGTATGCGGGGAAACTGCCTGCCGGATACCGGTTCGATCTCCCGACGCTGGCGCAATGGGTATACGCGGCACGAGGCGGAAAAAACAGCAAAGGCTTCCAATACAGCGGAAGCGACGATGTGGACGCCGTGGCGTGGTGTGAGAATAATTCCGAGAAAAAAACGCATCCGGTCGGGCGGAAGAAGGCGAACGAGCTCGGCTTGTACGACATGAGCGGGAACGTGTACGAATGGTGCCGGGACTGGGCGGAATTCGGCCTCCCCGAGGATATGGAATTCCTGCGCGGGAACACTGAGGGGCGCTGGGGCCGCGTGAACTGCGGCGGCGGCTGGCATCTTGACGTCGATGGCTGCCTTGTGTACGAAGACGTGGGCGGAGCCAGCCAGCCGGACAGCCGGAGCTACAATATCGGCTTCCGCCTCGCTCTCGTCCCGGAGACTCCGAAAAACAAGGATTGAACTCAGCCCTCCTCCGAAGCCTCACAATCTCTTTCCGGGAAAGTCAACGTCCGCCGAGTGAGACGCGAAATCAGTCGGAGAGCAGATCCTCGCGGAGTTCATCGACGGTCTTAAACACCTTGCCGATGCCGGGCTTCTTGAGCTCTTCCGCTTCCTGAAGCGCTTCCTGTGATTCTTTCTCGTCCAACATATTATACTTCTGTATTCATTTTTGTTCTGCGGTTCATTCCCTATAATTTACAACGTTTTTCGGAAAAATCAACTCAAAAAAGAAACAAGACGGCATTATCCTGAAAACCGTGCGGAACCGAACGCACGCCATTTTTCCGCCGTTTTTTCCTCTTTTTTTATAAGAAACGGCTTGCTTTTTCTTTGTTTCGGGGCTATATTGTTTCAGAATTAATATTTTATTCACCTCGAACAGCCCGTTTTCAACAGACGGCGGGACTCTCCCGCGCCTGAGAAAGCCCCCTTTACAAAAACAGGAACTCCCGACATGACAACCGCACTGAAACACTGTCTCTGCATCTCTGCCGCCCTCGCGTCGTCCATCCCGTTCACGTTCGGCGCGCCCCCCGCCGTCCCGTTCAAGCTCAACGAGGTTGAGCTCCTCGAAAGCCCGTTCCTCGCGAACAAGAAACGCAACGCGGATTTCCTGCTCTCGCTGAGCCCGGACCGCCTGATGGCGCGCATGTACGAGTATTGCGGCGAAACGCCGAAAGCCCCGGTGTACGGCGGCTGGGAGAGCAGCGACCTGTCCGGCCACACGCTCGGGCACTACCTGACGGCGCTTTCGCTGGAATACGCCGGCACGGGCGACGCGCGGTTCAAGGAGCGCGTGGACTACATCATCGGCGAGATGGCGCGCTGCCAGAAGCTGTACGGCGACTCCGGCTACATCGGCTGCATGTCGCGGAACGCCCGCCGCGCGCTTGAGGTACTGAAGGACGGCGACGTGGAGACGATCAACCACACGTGGGCGCCGTGGTACACGCAGCACAAGATCGCCGCGGGGCTTTACGACGCGTGGAAGATCGCCGGAAACGAACAGGCGAAGGACGTGCTCGTGAACTTCGCGCGCTGGGTAGACGGCCTCACGAAGGGGTTGGACGAGAAGAAATGCCAGCGCATGCTCGACATGGAGTTCGGCGGCATCGGCGAAGTCTTCTGGAAACTCTACGCGGAGACCAAGGACGAGACGCACAAGGCGCTCGCCCAGCGGTTCCGTCACCACTGGCTCGTGGACGACCTCGCGGCGGGCAAGGACAACCTCGCCGGCAAGCACGCGAACACGCAGGTGCCGAAGGTGATCGCCGAGGCGGTCAACTACGAGATCACCGGCGACGATTTCGCGCGCAAGGTCAGCAAGAACTTCTTCGACATCGTCGTGAAGAACCACACCTACGTCACCGGCGGCAACAGCGACCGCGAGCATTTCTACCGTCCCGAAGAGGCCGACCGGCACCTCTCCCCGGCGTCCGTCGAGTGCTGCAACGTCTACAACATGATCCGCCTCGCCGAGCATCTCCAGATGCAGGAGCCCGCGAACACCGTCTACGGCGACTACCGCGAACGCGCCCTGCTGAACCAGATCCTGCCCTCGCAGGACCCCGAGCGCTCCATGTTCACCTACTTCGTCTCGCTGAAGCCGGGCCAGTTCCACGTGTACAGCTCGCCGGACCAGTCCTTCTGGTGCTGCTTCGGCACCGGCATCGAGAACCACACAAAGTACAACCACGCGATCTATTTCCACGACGACGACAACCTCTTCGTCACGCTCTTCACCCCGTCGAAGCTGAAATGGGCGGAACGCGGCCTCGAGCTCACCATGAACACCGAGTACCCGAAGAACGGCAAGGTCACGCTCACGTTCGACAAGGCGCCGGATAAAAAGCTCGCGCTGAACGTGCGCTGCCCCGGCTGGGCGGACAAGCCCGTGACCTTCTCGCTCAACGGCAAAGAGATCGCGACCGGGAAGCCCGGTGAAAACGCCGTCCTGAACGCCGACTGGAAGACCGGCGACAAGGTCGAGATCGACATCCCGATGTCGCTCCGCACGGAACATCTCCACGGCGGCCACACCGAGCAGAACGCCTTCTTCTACGGCCCGACGCTCCTCGCGGGCGACCTCGGCGAAGTCGAGAACTACCAGAAGCGCATCTATCTGCGCGACCAGCTCGACCTCCAGAACGCCGCCTGCAAGCCCGTGCCGATCCTCCTCGGCGACAACGCCGCGCAGCTCGTCGCCGCCGCGAAGCCCGTCCCCGGCTCCGACCGCGCGTACAACCTGCCCGCGGCCGACGGCTCCTCCGTCCTCATTCGCCCGTTCAACCAGATGCCGTACCAGCACTACAACGTCTACTGGAAGAACATGAACGAGGCGCAGTGGGCGGCGGAAAAGGCGCGCATCGAGGCCGAGGCGGAACGCCAGCGCGAACGCGCCGCGCGCACCGTCGACGAGATGAACTTCGGCGAACAGCAGCCCGAGACCGACCACGCCGTGAAATACCAGAACACCCATTCCGGGCGCTTCAACGGGCGCGGCTACCGAGGCGCGCATCAGGGCGGCTGGATCGAATTCCGCATGAAGGTCAGCCCGGACAAGAAGAACATCCTCGCATGCACCTACTGGGGCGGCGACAACTGGACCGAGACCGCCATCCTCGCCGACGGTCAGCAAATCGCCGTGCAGAAACTCTCCGCCGCGCATCCGAACCAGTTCTTCGAGGTCGAATACGAGATCCCGGAATCCATCACGAAGGGCAAGGACCACATCGTGATCCGTCACCAGCCCGCGGGCGAACGCGGCGGCATCGGCTCCGTCTACCACGCCGCCATCCTCACCCCGCCGGAGAAAAAGTAAGTCTCCGCGCCCTGCCCTCTTAAAAAACATCGCCCGCCCCGGATTTTTCCGACGGCGGGCTTCTTTTATTAATTCGAACTGTTTTCCACTCACTGCCAGCGGGCGCGAAGCGCGGACCAGTCGCTTTCGCAGGCTTCCCTGAACTCGGCGGAATCCGCGCCGTACGTCATCTTGACGCATTCCAAAAACCAGTTCCGGCCGCGTTTCGTGGAATCCGTTCCGGCGAGCAGCAGACGCAGAAACGCGGCTTTTTCCGCTTCGGTCGCGGGATTCGCGTCGCCGGAGAGGATGCGCCGCACCAGCCACGGATCGGACAGGAAGCCGCGTCCCACGGCGACGCCCGCGCATCCGGTCGCGCGCACAAGGTTTTCCGCGTCCGCACGGCTCGCAATATCGCCGTTGCCGAAAACCGGGACGCTCCCCGCCGCCTCCACGGCGCAGGCGATCCGCCGGACGCGTTCGGATGCTTCGACGGGGCGGTACATCTCCGACGCGGTCCGGCAGTGAAACACGATCCAGTCGGCTCCGGCGTCGCACACGGCGCGGACGATTTCATTGATACGGTCCGGCGAATCCCATCCGGCGCGGAGCTTCACGGACACGGAAACGCCCTCCGGGACGGCTTCGACGACCGCCCGCGTGAGCTCGAAGAGCGTTTCCGGCGTTCTCAAAAGATACGAACCGTTTCCGCTCGCCGTGACGGTCTTGCTCGGACAAGCGAAGTTCAGATTGATGCCGTGGACGCCGTACTCGCCGAATCCCGCCGCGGTCGCCGCGAGGGACCGCGCGTCGTGTCCGATCAGCTGGAAAACGAGCGGAAGATCCGGACGCACGCGGTACGGCGCGAGTTTCCGCAGGATCGCGGCGCGTTTCGGCACGGAGACGCCGCCCGTGCTGAAAAACGGCGTGAACCAGAGCGGGATCAGGTCGAGGCGCGCGGCGGCCTGCATGAAGGTGCGCGTCATGACGCCCTGAAGCGGGGAGAGGACGGCGCGTCCGGGGAGCGTGAGGCGGCCGGAGAGGCGCAGCGGCGCACGGAAATCGAACGCGCCCGCGCCTGCCGGGTTGTCCGTCGCGACAGAAAGTTCAGCCGATTCGGACGACATCGCCGGAGGGGATCTCGAAGGCGTTTTTTCCGCGCATCAGCCAGACGGTCC
>JAFXUM010000008.1 GCA_017524965.1 Lentisphaeria bacterium
GGCGAATACAACTATATCTCGAACAGGGACAACGTGCTGAAATTCTTCGAGGACCGTCTCGCGGAGATCGGGCGCTACGAGAATATCTACACCATCGGCATGCGCGGCGTCCACGACGGACGCATGAACGGCGCGAAAACGCTCGACGAACAGCGCGAAGCCCTCACGAAAGTCATCGCCGACCAGCGCGCGATCATCGAGAAGAAATCCGGTAAGAAGGCCGACGAGGTCCCGCAGATATTCGTCCCGTACAAGGAAGTGCTGGACGTCTACCGCACCGGCCTGAAGGTCCCGGAGGACGTGACGCTGATGTGGTGCGACGACAACCGCGGCTACCTGCTGCACCTCTCCGACGAGGAGGAGCTCAAACGGTCCGGCGGCGCGGGCGTGTATTACCACGTGTCCTACTGGGGCGTGCCGCAGAACTACCTGTGGCTGGCGACCAACCACCCCGGGTTGCTCTACCGCGAGATGAAGCGTTCGTACGACTGCGGCGCGAAGAAGATCTGGATCCTGAACGTCGGCGACATCAAGCCGCAGGAGATGCACATGGAGCTGTTCCTGGACATGGCGTGGGACATCGGCAGGGTCGAGAAGACGGGCGTCCAGGACTACCTCGAAGCGTGGTGCGCGCGCACGTTCGGCGCGGACGCCGCGAAGGAGGCCGCGTCCATCCTGACCGAGCTTTACCGCATCTCATGGATCCGCAAGGCGGAGTTCATGTGCAGAAAGTCTGACGATCCCGGACCGGGCCGCGCGGAGCCGACCGTCATGATGGAGAATCTGACGTCTGGCCCGGATTTCTCCGAACGCGAGGCGCTGGAGATGATCGCGGACTACGACGCGCTCGAAAAACGCACGGTCGAGCTCGGAAAGAAGATTCCCGCCGGCCGCAAATCCGCCTGGTTCGAGATCGTCGAGTACCAGGTGCGCGGTTCCGCCGGGCTTGCCCGCAAGCACTTGTACGGCATGTTCGCGAAATCCGGCCTGCGTCCCTGGGCGGACGTCCACGAGCAGCACCAGCTGGTCCAGGCGCTGACCGCGCGGTTCGACACCATCGAGGACGGCAAGTGGCGGCGCATGATGTACGCCTTGCCGTGCGGACAGAAGGTCTTCGACGACATCAAGGAGCCGTGGAGCCCGTCGCCGCGTTCGCAGGTCTTCGCCGCCGACCGCATGAAGAACCTAGTCGCGTACATCGATGCTCTGGATGCCGAGGACGCCAGGCTCGCGCCGGCGTTCGGCATGGGCTACCGCAACCGCGCCGCGATCATCCCCGGCGGACAGACCGTCAACTACAGATTCACGCTCAAGGACGCCGGAAAGACCGCGTTCCGCGTGAACATGATCCCGACGCACCCCGTGACCAACGACAAGCTCCGCTACGAAATCATTCTGGACGGGAAAGTCGTCGCCGCGCCGAACATCCACGCGAAGGATTTCAGCGGAGAATGGTCGGATAACGTGATCCGCAACCAGACCGCCGCGCTGTATACGGCGGACGAACTCGCCGCCGGAGAGCACACCCTTTCCATCAGGCCGATTGACGAGGAAGTCCTCCTTGACACCATCGAGATCACGCAGCCGTCAAACAAGTGACGCATGAAACGATTGAACCTCCGCAAAAAACAAGGTGTTTCCATGAGATCGATCAAAAAACTCCTCCTCGCCGGCATGGCGGTCTCCGCGGCCGCCATTCTCTCCGTTTTCCCGGCTTCCTGCGCGTGCTGCGAGGCGAAGCCGGACAAGCTCCCCGAAATCACGGAAGACAACTTCGGCGGCTATCTGCTCGTCTACTTCCGCGAACACGATCACGACATTTTCTTCGCGCTCAGCCGTGACGGTTACAACTTCACGGCTGTCAACGACGGCAAATGCGCCATCAAGGGCATCGACCTCGCCGAACAGAAGGGCATCCGCGATCCGCACATCTACCGCGGCCCGGACGGATTCTACATGACGCTGACCGACCTGCATATCTATGCGAAGCAGGAAGGTCTCCGCGACACCGAATGGCAGCGCGACGGCGCGAAGTACGGCTGGGGCAACAACCGGAGCATCATCCTCATGAAGTCGAAAGACCTCGTCAACTGGACCAGCTCCCGGTTCGACGTCGCCGCAGCATTCCCGCAGCTCGGCGACATCCGCTGCGCCTGGGCTCCCCAGACGTATTTCGACCCCGAGGCGAACAGGCTGTTCGTCTACCTCACCATCGGCATCGTCGGCAAACCGAACCAGCTCTACTACTCCTACACCGACGACGATTTCACCAGGCTCGCGACCGAACCGAAGCTACTCGGATTCGATCCGCCGATGGACCACACCTACATCGACGGCGACATTACCCTCGTGAACGGGACCTATCACCTTTTCACCTCGGACAACGGCATCAAGCACGCAGAATCGAAACGTCTCCTCGACGGTTACAAGTACGTCAGCAATGAGAACTGCGCGAAGGTCGGCGGCGGGGTGGAAGCGCCGACCTTCTGGCGGCGGTTCGGCACGGACAAGTACGTCCTCATGTACGACAACTTCTCCCAGCCGAACGAAATGGCGTTCAGCGAGACAACCGATTTCCGCACGTTCCGGAACCTCGACCGCTTCAACAAGGGCGAAATGAAAGCTCTCAATTTCAGCGGAGCCAAGCACGGCGCGGTGATCTGGCTGACGAAGGACGAGATCGACGCCTTCGCAAAACACTGGAACCTTGAAACCTTCTGAGGAGAGACAAACATGAAGCTTTCGACCATAAAAATCCTTGCCGTTTCCGCGTTCTGTCTCGCGGCGTCGCTTACCGTATCGGCGCAGATCGATATGCCGGGCCTGCGCCGCCTCAACTCCCCGCAGATCGACCCGGACGGGACCGTCACGTTCCGGCTGCATGCGCCCCAGGCGAAGGACGTGAAGATCCGCGGCGATTTCCAGAAGAAGGACGTGAAGCGCGGCGACCGCACGTTCCCCGAACCGTTCGATCAGCCGATGACGAAAAACGAGGAAGGCGTATGGGAGTTCCGGTCCGGCGCGGTCCCGCCCGAGATGTACTCGTACATCTTCATCGTGGACGGCGTGAACGTGCCCGACCCGTCCAATTCGTTCTGCATCCATGAGAACAACATCGTTTCCAGCCGCTTCATCGTCTCGAAGGAAAAGGGCGACGCGGGCTGGCTTTACAGCGTCCACGACGTCCCGCACGGCAGCGTCTCCAAGGTCTGGTACCGCAGCCCGGCGCAGGGCATCGACCGCCGTGCGACC
>JAFXUM010000094.1 GCA_017524965.1 Lentisphaeria bacterium
AAACGCCGCTCAAGCTGACGTTTTCCCGCGACGGTTATGTCACCTCAAGCCAGCTCTTCACGCCCGAGGAGCTGCGCGCCGAACAGGAAAGCGCCCGGAGCAGGGCGGGCGCAAGTTCGCTCTTCGATCGTGACATGGATGACTCGGACCGGGAGATCGTGCTGAAGAAAAAGTTCAGCCGTACCCTGGTGAATCTCCCGGCGGACATGATCCATATCTCCGGTGTGCTCAAATATGACCCGGCGAACAACACGCGGATCGTGTGCGATCTTTCGGAGGTCGACCAGGGCAGAGTCCAACTGAAGACGACCGACCTGGAAACGCCGCCCGGAAGCAGGTGGCTGGAAGTACGGCTCGAGTTCAACGAGCTCAGTCCTGATCCTACCCTGTATCCGCCCAGATTGCTTCCCGTTCTGATTCCGTCCCGATCCTTCGTCAGTTACCGTTCCGGGGACGAGGATGACGGGCTCACCTGGATGTCGACACGGGGCGATCCTGCGTATACCTTCGGGAATTTCTCTGATTACGGCAGGATCGCGAAGGAGGATATGTTTTCCGATTACGACGGCGGTCCCCGGAAAAAGAGATATCAGAAGAACGAGATCGAATTCCATGTGTACCCACAAGACCCGTATTATCAGGAACTGATGGATCGGGCGGCCGGAAAGATCCCGAAGGACGAACCGGGGACAAGGACGGCCGGGAAAGAGTTCGAACACGAGAAAAAAGAAGAATTCCAGTTCCTGAAATGCGGAAAGCATTACGGAAAGTTTGCGATCGGGCATCTCAGACTGGTCTTTAACCCGGCGGACCCGAAACTGACCGAGGCGACCGTCGACATCGATCTCTACATCAACAAGGCGGAAAACGACCGGAACCTGACCGTCCGCTGAAACGGGCGGAGAAAGTTCCGTCCTTCCGTTCCGGCGCGGGGCGCTGCCGGACCGTCCGTTGTTTGTCCTTGATTTCCATCCTGATTTATTTGACAAAACGGCATCCAGGATATATACTATATCGAATTTCTCAAAAGATGAAAAGACCGGGTCCGCCGCGAACCGCGTTCCCGCGCGGGGGTGACGGCCCGTGCCGCCATGTTTTCAGGGAGTATTGCGCCATGACAGGACGTTTTCATTCCATTGTTTCCGGGCTTTTTCTGCTCGCTCTGCTGACTTTGCCGATCCCGGCTGCATTCGCTCTGGACGCCGATCCTGTGCTGCTCGAAGCACCGGACAAAAAGCCGTTCGTGATGACCGTGATGGGCGTGCGGAAGGCGTTTCCCGTCGCCGCCGACGTCATACGGGTCGAAATCGGCATGGCGTCCAATTCCGGTCCGCTTCGGGAACTTGACGCATACCGCATCGTCAGCGAAGACGACCCGGAATTCGCCTATGAAAAGTTCGTTCAGCCGTCCGACGTGACGTGCCCGGAGAATCACAGCGTGACGGAGCTATCCGTGCCGAAGGGATTCAAGGCCGAATCAAAGCCCGCGGACATCAGGGAATTCAAGCGCGAAACGGTCGATCTGAAGCTTCACGCGCCGATGCAGGCGGGCAGGACCTATGCGGTCGTCACGCGCGGGCACGGGTCCGACGTGGTGTCCGCCGGACGCGCCGCCTGCCGGTTCAAGTTCGTTCCGGCGGACATCGCGAAAGCGCCGGACGTGGAGCACAAGCCGGAACTCAGGACCCTGACGGCGCTGGGGCTCCGCGGGCTGGATAGCGTGGGCAACGGCATCATTCGTCTGGAGTTCGGCCCGGCGTTTTTCTGTCAGGAGGGATATCGGCTCAAGCATTACCGTGTGACGGTCAACGGAAAACCCGTCGAGGTCAAGGCGATGGGCCGCCGCAGCCAAATTGACTTGTACCGGCCGACCGGATGGCCGTATTCCGTCCTCATGCAGCACGAAGTTTTCCTGCAGATGGACCGCGTGCTCGAAGAAGGCGACCGGCTTCGCGTCGAGGTCGATCCCGTCGTTGTCTCCGGCGCAAATACGGCGGAGATGGTTTTTTCGGACAAGCTTTCTTTCTCCAGCGCGATCAAGGTCAATCAGGTCGGCTACATCACCTCGGCGGTCAAGACGGCGGAGATCGGGCGCTGGCTCGGATCGTTCCCGGACGAGGCGGCGATCCTGACGACGTCCGCCGAGGCGGAGCATTTCCGCGACATTTCGGCGGAGGAGATCTTCTTCGGTGCGTCCAAAGGAGAAAAGGACGACAAGGATAAGAAAACGTCCGATGCTCAGGACAAAAAGGAAGCCGTCGGTTCGGGGACCGCGTCCGCGGCGCCGCACGAGTTCGCGAAATCCTCGCTGAAATACGATGTCCCGCCGCCGTTCGAGATCCGCGACGCCCGCACGGACGAGGTCGTTTTCTCCGGGCAGAGCAGACTCTCCAATCCGGGGAACCGTCCGGAAGGGCGGGCGCAGTATTCCGGCGAAAACGTCTACGAGATCGATTTCACGTCGTTCAAGACGCCCGGCCGTTATTACATCGCGGTGCCGGGTACGGGCCGCAGTTTCGAGTTTGCCATCGCGTCCGACGTCTACGACGAGGCGTTTCAGACCGCCGCGTACGGCGTGTTCGCCCAGCGGTGCGGGATCGCGCTGGAGCCGCCGTATTCGGAGTGGCGCCGCGTCGCCTGTCACGACCGCGGGATCCAGCTGACTACGCAAAGGAAGATCGACGGGGGCGAATTCATTGATGCGAAGAAAGCGGTCTTTGAGAAGAATCCTTCGCCCGACGCCTCGGTGCGTCCCGCGGTCTACGCCGGACCGGGACTCGTCGCCCATTTCCCGTTCGACGGTTCGGCGGCGAACGCCGTGCCGGGCGGCATGACGCTTTCCCCCGTGAAAGGCGCGGCGCAGTCGTTCAAAACTTTGCCGAATCTGATCTGGGACGGCGAGAGCAACCGTGTGTTCGAGACGAAGTCGGGCCGGGACAACGGCTGGACGGGGAAACTCGACTGCGACAAGTCGAATGGGCTGACGTTCCATTTCTGGCTTCGCCGCACCGATGCTCCGAAGGGGAATCATTTCGACGGCGATATATTGGCGCTCCGCGCGGGATCTTCCGATTCCTTCCGGTTTTACTGCGTCTGGGGGATTCCCTATTATGTGTTCAACAGGACCAGGTTTTATTCGGGCGGCCGGTTCGGCGACGACGCCTGGCACAGCTGTTCCGTCACGATCGGACCGGATCCCGCTTCCGGCCGGTGGATATGCCGCCTGTACCGCGACGGCATACTCCTCAAGACGCCTTCCGCACCGGACACGTTTTCTCCGGGGGACGAACTCACGCTCGGCGCTGTTACCAACGTCGGCGCGGAGGGCTGTTATTTCGATGAATTCCGCATTTACGACCGTGTCCTTTCCGGCGAGGAGATCGCGAAACTCTCCGAGCGGGTCGATGCGGTCGTGCCGAAACGGCTTGCGGCGTCCGGCGGCCATCACGACGCGGGCGACTACAACCCGCGTTCGCACATCGAGGTCGCGCAGATCCTGATGGACGCATACGAGCTTGCGCCGAAGAAATTCTACGACGGGCAGCTGAACATCCCGGAAAAGGGCAACGGCATCCCGGATATCCTCGACGAGGCGCTGTGGGCGCTCAAGCTCTGGATCGGGCTTCAGGACGAGGACGGCGGCGTGTACAACGGCACGGAGTCCGACGGCGATCCGAACTTCTTCCAGACGGTCGAGCTCGATCCGAAGGGGGATTACGTCTTTGCCAAGGACAGTCTCGGGTCGTTCCTGTTCGCAGGCGCTATGGCGCAGGCTTCCCGCCTCCTCGAAAAACTCGGAAAAAAGGAGATGGCCGCCGATTACCTCGCCCGTGCCCGCCGCGCCTACGACTGGGCCGTTGAAAACAAGCCGCGTACAAACGACGCGAAGACCTTCGGTTCGTTCTACACCGTTCCGCTGGCCTATGCGGCCGCCCAGCTTTACCACACCACGGGCGAAGACGCCTTTCATCAGGCGTTTTTCGACAACACCCCGTGGAAGAGAAATTCGAAGGCGAAGATCTCGGACAGCAATTACGATCTCTCACTGGCGGCCTACGCCTACGCCGCGGTCCCGCCGTCCATGGCCGATCTTTCCGTTCATTCCGACGTCGTCCGCGCCATCTGCGAGGAAGCCGATTCTTATGTCAGCGCGTCGAACAAAGCCCCCTACAAGTTCGTCCGGCATCCGAATGCGCCGATCAACTGGGGTACCGGCGCATACGAACACTTCCTTCCCGTCGTCTGGCACGCATGGGCGTTCACCGACAACAAGCTGAAAGTGAAATCCTACCGCGAGGCCATGATCCGGACCGCCGACAACACGCTCGGCTGCAATCCGCTGAATCTCAGCTGGATCGTCGGCCTCGGCTCGAATGGCATCCATGCCCCGCTGCACAACAGCCGGTTCAATCCCACCGGGTTTTCCGTCCCGGGAATGCAGGCGCAGGGACCCGACGACAGGGGCAGGGAATACAATTATGCCGATACGCTCTTCCCGAAACGCGATAAAACGCCGCCTCTTTACTGCTTCGTCGATACGATCTTTGCCATTGAAATGAATGAAGGAACCGTGATCCATCAGGCGGAGACCATGGCCGCGTTCGGCCTGCTGCTCCCCGACAGAAAGACGGCCGAGGACCCCAAGGCGGAATAAAAAGCGCGGGATCCGGGAACCCGCGCTGAAAGCGTTGAACGACGATGCGCCGTCCCTGCTGAAACCGGCGGAGACGGCATTTTTTTCCTGATCAGTAGCGGTAGCCGTCCGGCTTGAAGGGGCCGGAGACTTTCACGCCGATGTAGTCGGCCTGTTCCTGCGTGAGCTTCGAGAGCTTCGCGCCGCATTTGGCGAGGTGGAGGCGCGCGACTTCCTCGTCGAGCTTCTTCGGGATCAGATAGACCTTCTTTTCCAGCTTCTTCCCGGCGATCTCGATCTGGGCGAGGACCTGGTTCGAGAAGGAGCAGCTCATGACGAAATTCGGGTGGCCGGTGGCGCAGCCGAGGTTGACCAGACGTCCCTCGGCGAGCAGGTAGATGCTGTGTCCGTCGGGGAAGGTGTACTTGTGGACGGGGCACTCATGGCCTTTGATCTCGGTGACTTTGATGCCCTTCACCGCCTTCAGCCCGGCCACGTCGATCTCGTCGTCGAAGTGCCCGATGTTGCAGACGATGGCCTGGTCCTTCATCGCGGCCATGTGCTTCGCCGTGATGATGCGGCAGTTGCCGGTGCAGGTCACGTAAATGTCGGCTGTCTTCAGCGCGTCCTCGATGCGGGCGACCTGGAATCCGGCCATGCACGCCTGAAGCGCGCAGATCGGGTCGACCTCGGTCACGACGACGCGGGCGCGTTCGTTCTTCATGGATTCGGCGCAGCCCTTGCCGACGTCGCCGTATCCGCAGACCACGACCTGCTTGCCGGAGATCAGCACGTCGAGCGCGCGCTTCAGCCCGTCGGGCAGGGAGTGGCGGCAGCCGTAGACGTTGTCGAACTTGGATTTCGTGACGGAGTCGTTCACGTTGATGGCGGGGAACAGGAGTTCGCCGGTCTTCGCGAGGTGGTTGAGACGGTGGATGCCGGTGGTGGTCTCCTCGGAGACGCCCTTCACGCCCGCGGCGATCTTCTGCCAGAATTTGCGGTCCTTCTTGCGGATGTCCTTCAGGATGGCGAACACGGCCTTTTCGTCGGCGGATTTCGGCGCGGTCTTCAGAAACGCGGGGTCAAGCTCGCCCTTCACGCCCATGTGGATCAGCCCGGTGGCGTCGCCGCCGTCGTCCACGATCTGGTCCGGGCCTTTGCCGTCCGGCCAGACCATCGCCTTCATGACGAACTGCCAGTATTCGGGGATGCTTTCGCCTTTGTAGGCGAAGACGGGGATGCCGCGTTTCGCGATGGCGGCGGCCGCGTGGTCCGGCGTGGAGAAGATGCGGCAGGAGCACCAGCGGAGGTCGGCGCCGAGTTCGGCGAGGGTTTCGATGAGGAC